>JBCCMF010000279.1:0-6331 GCA_039026435.1 Bacteroidota bacterium | reverse complement strand
CTGCCTGTTCCGTGCTTGACCACCTGAATAATTGCTACTTTAGCATGGTGCCTCTGCCTGTATCCCGTGAATCCACCTCGGCCATCCTCGTGCCGCGTTCCTTTTGCCTTCTTTCTCGCGTTAGCGCCGCAGCCTTGCTTGGGGTTGTGCTACTCCCTGTGGCGTTGCTGCACGCCCAGCCGCAGCCGCGCGCCTTCGCCCACCTGACCACCGACGATGGCCTCTCCAGCAACGTGGGGGTGACCATCGTGCAGGACGCGCAGGGCTTCATCTGGATTGGCACGGATCAAGGCCTCAATCGCTACGACGGACGCCAGGTCAAGGTCTTCCGCCACGACCCCGCCGACAGCACCAGCCTGGACTTCAACAACGTCATGGACCTGCACCTGGACGCCCAGGGGCGGCTGTGGGCCTCCACCCACTCGGGCGTGCTGCACCGCTACCATCCCGAGACGGAGTCGTTCACGCGCTACCCGTTACCTCGCATCGACGGCACAGGCACCGTCGTCGAGATCCACGAGAGCCAGGACGGCAGCTTCTGGCTGGGCACCTGGCAGCGCGGCTTGATCCACTTCCACCCCGAGCGCGGCGTGCTCGCGCACTACCGCTCCGACCCCGACGACCCCACCACCATCGGGCATCCCGTGGTGAAAGAGGTGCTGGAGAACCCGGATGGCACGCTGTGGCTGGCTACCTACGCCGGCCTCAACCACTTCGACCCCCAGACGGGCCGCGCCACGCGCTACCCGATCCCGTCGCAGCCAGATCGCCCGGAGACAGGCTATGCGAACGCCGCGTGGGAGGTCCACCGCGACCGGATGGGCAACCTATGGGTGGGCACCTTCGGTGGGCTGTATCGCTTCGCGCCCGAGACGGAAACGTTTGTGGCCTATCTCCCCGAGCCTGGCAGCCCGAAGGCGCCGAGTCGCCATGAAGTCCACCGCATCATCGAAGATCACGAAGGACATCTGTGGATCGGCTACGACGAGGGGCTGGACCGCTTCGACCCGAAGGCGGGCCTGTTCGAGCGGATGCAGCACGATGCGCGTATCCCGACCAGCCTGCAGGTGGGCTATGTGACGGCGCTGCATCAGGACCGCTCGGGCGTGCTCTGGGTAGGCACCGACCGTGGCGGTGTCAGCCGCGCCGATCTCACGGCTCAGCGGATCGCCTTCCACCATGCCCATGCCGAAGATGGCACGGAGGCTGGATTGATCGAGGCGGTGTACGAAGACCGCGACGGGACGCTGTGGCTGGGGAGCGAGTCGGGCGTGTTGCGGGTGGATCGGGAAACGGGACAGGTAGAGTATCGTGACAACGCCGCTTACGGCGTGCCCAGCGCAGTCACCGCGTTTTGGGAAGACCGCGATGGATCGCTGTGGGCCGCATTCTACGGCGAGGGGGTGGGGCGCATGCGGCCGAACGGCACCTTCGATGTGATCGCCTTTGAGGACGCCTACGATAATCTGGTGAACACGGCCATACCGGCGCGTGCAGGCGGCGCATGGCTCGGCGGCTATGACGGCTTCTTCCACTGGTCGCCCATCACGAACAGAATCACGCCGTTCCGCTCCGTCCTATCTGCCACGTCGAATGCCGTCAGGCGCCACTCGTTTGTCATGGCGCTCGTGGAGGATCGCGGCGGCATAGTGTGGGCTGGCACTGACGACGGGCTGCGCAGCCTCGATCCCGCCACGGGAGGTCTGGCCGACTATGAGCACGACGCCGCCAACCCGACCAGTATCCAGCCCGGTGGCATCCGCACGCTGCACGAAGCTGCCGATGGCACGCTGTGGGCCGCCGGACCGTTCGGCCTGAGTCGGTTGGATAATGCCGCCAACGGCCGCTTCACGCGCTACGCCATGGCCAACGGCCGCCTCCCCACCAACACGATCCACGGCCTCCTCGAAGACGACGACGGCGCATTGTGGCTCCACACCGACATCGGTATCCTGCGCTTCGACTCCGCCACCGGCGACGTCCGCAATGCCGAGCCGCACATCGTTGGGCTGCCCATTGATGTCAGCATCGGCGCGTTCCACCGGGGTGCTAGCGGCACGCTGTACTTTGGCACCCTCAACGGCTACTATGCCTTCGCGCCGCAGGAGCTGGCGCCCAACCCGCACCCGCCTGCTGCCGTACTCACCGCGCTGCGCGTGGCCGATGCCCCTGTCCAGCCTTTTGACGGCGACTACCTCACCGAGGCCATCACGGTGGCGGACGACCTGCAGCTGGACTACGCCGACCGCCTCTTCGCCATCGACTTCGCCGCGCTGCACTACAGCCAGCCCCAAGCCAACACGTTCACCTATCAGCTAGACGGCTTCGACCCCGACTGGCGCGGGCCGACCTCGGTCACCTCGGCGACGTACACCAATCTGGATCCCGGCACATATACCTTCCGTGTTCGCGCCGCCAACAGCGATGGTGTCTGGAGCCCCGAGGCTGCCACACTGACCGTGACCATCGCGCCGCCGTGGTGGCTGACGCTGTGGTTCCGGCTACTGGCGGGGCTGACCGGGCTTGGGCTGCTCGCAGGAGCCTACACGTGGCGCATCCGCAGCATCCAGCAGCAGAAGACCGACCTGGAGGATCAGGTCCGCGACCGCACCCGTGAGATCGAGTCGCAACGGCTGGCACTAGAACGTCAAGCGCGTCAGCTGCAGGAGATGGATGCGCTGAAGTCGGCCTTCTTCGCCAACACCAGCCACGAGCTGCGCACGCCGCTGACGCTGATCCGCGGCAACCTCAGCGACGTCATCCAAAGCGCCGATCACGAGATCACCTCTGAGGGCCAAGGGCATCTGGGCGTGGCCATGATGCAGACGACGCGCCTCCAGCACCTCGTGGAGCAGCTGCTGGACCTCTCGCGCCTCCAGTCGAAGCAGATGCACCTCCGGGCGCAGTACCGCAATGCCCGGCCCTTCGTGGCCGACATTGTGAAGGCCTTCACGGCCGTGGCGCACCAGCGCGGCCTCACGCTGCGGCTGGAGCCTTCCGAGACGCCAGCTTGGCTCTATGCCGATACCGACAAGCTGGAGAAGATCGTCACCAACCTGATCGGCAACGCGCTCAAGTTCACGCCGTCGGGGGGAGGCGAGGTGACGGTGGCGCTGCGTGAGGCGACCGTAGGCGGCGATGGCCTCGGTACAGGCTCCTTTGTCGTGATCGAAGTGCGCGACACGGGCGAAGGCATCAGCGCAGAAGCCTTGCCGTACATCTTCGACCGCTTCTACCAAGCCGACGGCTCGGTGACGCGCACGCGGGAAGGCATGGGCGTGGGCCTGTCGCTGGCGCAAGAGCTGGCTGCGCTGCACGGCGGTGAGATCCGATGCCGCAGCACTCAGGGCGAAGGCGCCACGTTCCGGGTCTTCCTACCTAAGGGTCGCGATCACCTGGCCGACGAGGAGATCATCGCGCCCAGCATAGAGGCCGTGTCGATAACAAGCCCTGGGCTGCAGATGGTCTTCGACGACGCAACGCCGAGCGGCGACGGGGCCGCGACAGGCCAGGCCGTGTTGGTCGACGCCGAAGTGAGCGACGATGCCAAGACTATACTCGTGGTGGAGGACAACGCCGAACTACGGCACTACCTCACGCGCCACCTCGGCAAGCACTACCGCGTGCTGGCGGCCGAGGATGGTCAAGTCGGGCTACAACTCGCCCAACAGCACCGCCCCGACGCCATCGTGAGCGACGTGATGATGCCCAAGCTGGACGGACTGAGCCTCTTGCGCCTGCTCAAGGACGACCCCGAGTTAGCGCTGGTCCCCGTGCTGCTCCTCACCGCCCGCGCCAGCACCGCTGACGAGCGCGACGGCCTCGAAGCCGAAGCCGTGCACTACATCGCCAAGCCATTCGACATGGAGGACCTGCTGCTGCGCATAGCCAATGTGCTCAAGGACCGTGCGCGTATGCAGGCCCGCTGGCAGGTGCTGGGCGGCGACGGAGCTGTCAGCGGCGATGATTCAGCGCTGAGCGTATCGGCCTCGGTCCCCGAGATCGCGGGCGAAGACGCCGACTTCTTGCGCCGTGTGGATGCGTACGTAACGGCCCACCTCCAGGACAACGACCTCACGGTGAAAGCGTTGGCAAGCGGCTTATTTATGGGCGACCGCACCTTCCGCCGTCGTCTGCAAGAGACCACGGGCATGACTGCCGCCGCTTACATCCGCCGGGTGCGGCTGGCGTATGCGAAGCGGCATCTGGAGCAGCAGCAGTACGCCACACTGACCGAGGCCGCCGCCGCCGTAGGCTTCAGCAACGCCAACTACTTCTCGCGCCTTTACCAGCAGACTTACGGCGTTGCACCTAGCGAAGTCATGGCCAAGTAGCTTTCCACGATAATTGGTCAGCTCTCGGTAAGAGAGCGGTTGGTGTATAACCCGCGTAACCGTGGTCACCATACACCCCCAGCCCTTTGGGCAGCCCCCTGGAGGGGGCGGTTTGTTGGCAGTACTTCATACGGTGCAGCCTAGCGCCAACCAAACTCTTCCTTGAGGGCGGTGGGCCGCCGCAGGCGGGTCGGTGGGTGTACCTGGCACAGCGTAATCGTAGTAGACCCCCAGCCTTTCGGGTAGCACCATTGCGATACCATCCTCAGTTCTCAGAACGGCGGCACACCAGACAAGGCGGGGACGAACACATGGCCCTTGCCACGTTCGTCCTCGCCTCTAGATGGTCAACAGCCTGCTGTGCCCGATGGGCAGCCGGGCTTAGTTGATCGCGCTGCAGATATCCGCCGGGTACACGATGTCTCTGAGATCAATCGTCGATGTAGTGCCGAGGCCATTAGTATTGGCCGTCGTATTGATGTTGATGTCTACCGTCCCGTCGTCATAGGTCACGGTCTGAGTCTCTACGGTCACATCTTCGTACTCGAAGTCCGAATCCCCAAACTTGACGCTGAAGTCATACTGCTGGCCTAAAGTCAGCGCGTTGGTGGTAAACGCCCCACTGGCCATCCTTCCTAGTGGTCCCCACTGATTGGGGCCACATGCCGCGTCCTTGTAGAGAATCGGCGCCGTGGGCAGCAACGTTACATCGGGGTTGTTGGCACAGGTACCAGAGGTGCTCACCTCGATATCGGTCACATTATCAAGGTTAAGCGTTGGTACCCCGACCGTGCCGACAAAGCTGCACAGGTTTCCGACCGAAGCTTCAGCAATCAAGTTCCCTTTACACGTTTCGTTACCATCGTAGACCTTGATGTTGGCACTTACGTTGGGCACGAAAAAGAACGTGATGACGTCGTTGTTTTTGTGTTGTTGGTAATTGCCCGAAATCACCCGGTTGGTTGACGCATCCTCCAACTCGGTATAAAAAAACTTTTGAGACGTTGAGGTTGAGGGAATCCCGGACTGGACCGTTGCTTGGAAGAAGAAGCAGCCCGGCGGCACCGCGCTGCCAACCACCCACGTAGACAAGTGGCTTTGCGTGTACGTAGCTTGCAGCACACCGCCATTGTCGACCACCGTGGCTTGCGTTTCTTTCACCCAGCGGTTGTTGGCCTCGTCGAAGCTCCACACGTCGCTCTGGTCGCCCACCTTGTAGGGCGCGCCCGTAGCTGGGTTAACGAGGTCCGCAGGAACGTCGTAGGTAACCGTGATCGGCGAAGAGAAGCGGCTCACCTCATTGCCCCCCGCCGACATTTCAATGGTGATAGCCCCTAGAGCTGTGCTGGGGTCGATGTAGAATACATCGCCCAAGCTGTTGCCGTTGGCATCTACCCCTTGCGTGGATGTGGTGGGTAGGGCTGCCGAGGCAGCGCTGCGTGGATCGTACTGCACCGCCGAGACCTGCACGGTGCCGCCTACCGGGCTTCCCGAGGCATCAAGCAACTGGATGCCCGCCGGGATGTCCACGGCCGCATCGCTCGTCGCCGAGGTCTGGACGCGTGTGGCTGCCGCCGTGGTGCCGCTGCCATCGGCTGAGACCGAGGCCTGCGAGGCGCTGGTCCCCGAAGGCGGATTGGCGATTTCCACAAGCTGGAGCGACTGGAACGCCGGCGCCTCGGCATCAATCACGGCGAAGGCGCGTGCGCTGGTGATGAAGCCGTTGGCGCGGGCCGTCAGCGTGAACGTGAGCGGGTTGGCTTCAGAGGGCTCGTCGCCCACCAGCACCCCAAGGTTCAAGAAGCCATCGATGGGCGTTAGCTCCTTCTTGCCATCGAGCCGGAAGAGCTGATTGGCTCCATCGCCCGATGCGGTCAGCACCACGTTGTCAATAGGATCGCCTGTGCCGTCGGCGTTCATAACCAATACTCCGTGCAGTTAGGAGGTGTAGTTGCAGAATAAAGCGATAGGCCGTAGCTCTGGTGTGCAACCATCAG
>JBCCMF010000278.1:0-6344 GCA_039026435.1 Bacteroidota bacterium | reverse complement strand
CGATGCGCATCGCCGCCCGCACGCGCCACGCCGCCGACGCCGAGGCGCTGGAGCACGCCACCACCCACGTCCACATCGACGAGTACGAGGCGGCGCTGGCGTTCTTCGTGGACACGCTGCGCGACTACCAGATCGATCTGTCGCTGCTGACACGCATCGTAGACGCCGTCCGCGAGGACCAGTACGCCGCCTTGGCCGATCACACGAAGGGCGGCTTCATCGCACCGCTCCGCCACCTGCTGCTCGGCGACGAAGACACGCGCACGGTCAAGGTCTACGCCGATGCACCCGCCGCAGGCCGCGCCCTCGCCGACTTGCCCCTCGACGCCCACCGCATTACCGTGGAGTCGCTGCTACGCGACGGCCAAACCACGGCCATGCCACCCGCCACCACGACGCTCCAGGCCGACGACGTGCTGACCCTCATCGGCCCCGCCGACGGCTTTGCGCAGTGTGCTGGGCTCTTCCGCTCGAAGCGCGAGACGGCAGCGCCCGCCGCTGCGCTCGCTCAACACACGGATGTGCAGGTCTACGGCGCCGACTGGTGCCCGCTGACGGGCGGCTTCCGCGCCCATCTCAAGCGCAACGACATTCCCTACAGCTACCACAACATCGAGGAAGACCCCGACGCCGAGGCGGCGGTACGCTCGATGAACGACGGCAAGCTCAAGTTTCCGATGGTGGTCGTGGGCGAGCACGCGATGAAAAACCCGCCCATCGACGAGCTCAACGCCGTCCTCGTGGAGCAGCAGCTGATGCCAGAGGACGCCGCGTCGTGAGGCGTGAAGGGCAACGATGTGGACTTCACCCAGATGTTCGTACCTTCAAGCGCACACTGCCCATCCACCTGTGACCCATGCGCCTTGAACACATCGGCATTGCCGTCGAAAACTCCGATCTCGTCGCCACACTCTACGAGACGATCCTCGACATCGCGTCCTATAAAACGGAGACGGTGGACGACCAAGGCGTGGCAACGCACTTCCTCGCGGCGGGGTCGGCTAAGCTAGAGTTATTGGAAGCCCTCACGCCCGACAGTCCGATAGCGAGGTTCCTGGCTAAGCGCGGCGAGGGCTTGCATCATCTGGCGTTCGAGGTGGCCGACTTGGAGGCCGCGATGGACCGCGTGCGCGCCGCTACGCTTCCGCTGATTGGCTCGCATCCCACTCCGGGCGCCGATGGCAAGCGTGTTGTGTTCATCCACCCGAAGGCTACCTACGGCGTGCTCATCGAACTCTGCGAGCGCGACCCCACTCGTTGGCTACCGACGTCCCATCCCGTGGGCAACACGGCGCTAAAGGTCTACACGGCGGGCAATCCCTCGGCGCCGTTGTTGCTGCTGCTGACAAGCCGAGACGTGCCTGCGCAGTTCGGGCGGCTGGCGGCTGCGCTCGATCCGTACCTCCACATCGTGGCCTACCGCGTCACATCGGGAGCGAGTGCGCGCACATTGACGAAGGGCTTCACCCTGTCGGGGGGCGCGGTGTTGGCGGAGCAGAATGCCGCCGAGTTTGGGTTGGATGTGGCAAGCCTTTCCTCGCCCAATGCGCTCATCTTGCACGAGCCGAGGCTCTCGGATGCGCCGCCGTTGCCGAGCTTCACGGTGGTGACACGCTTTCACGAGGGTAGCGCCACGCCCGATTGGGCCACGCGCCACCGCACGGCGTTCTGCTTCCCGGGACGCGGCTACGCCGCCTCCGACGCCGACGCGCGCCTCTATGCCGCAGCCTTACGCCGACATCTGCACATCGCTTGACGAGCCATCACCCGAGGTGACGGCCATCGGCGTCCAACCGACTGGGTTCTTTTTTTGCAGGATGCCACTCCGGTACACCACCTCTTTGCTGAGATTCCAGTACTGCCGGGCGCCCTTCGAGTCGCTGGCGAAGTCGTAGATGGTTTGTCCCGTCCCGGGTGCCTCGGCAAGCCGCACGTTCATCGGGATTTCCGTCTCGAAGACCGTGTTGCCGTACTTCTCACGCATGACGTGAATCACGTCGCGCGTGATGCGGGTGCGGTAATCGACCATCGTCAGCACGATGCCCATCATGGTAGCGACATCGCTCTGCGAAGCCTTGAGGCGCTTAATCGCCTTCTGGAGGCCCACCAGACCGCGCAGGGCGAGGTAATGCGGCGTGAGCGGCACGAGGTAGTGGTGCGCCGCGATCATCGCGTTGCGCGCCAGCAGCCCGAACGCGGGCGGGCAGTCGAGGATGATGAAGTCATACTGATCGCGCAGAGAGTCCAGCGCAAACTTGAGGCGGTGGTGCTGATGGCTCTGGTACGCCATCTGAATCTGCGCATCCTCCAGGTCGGGCGTGCCGCCTGCGATGTCGAGCCCTTCCATCGCCGTAGACTTTACGATGCGGTGGATGGGCGTGGTATCGGTCAGGACGCTGGCGAGCGTGTGGCCGTCAGTGGCAGGGCGCTGGCCCAGCGAGAAGATGGCGGAGCCTTGGCTGTCGAGATCCACCACGAGCGTGCGGTAGCGCAGCGACAAGGCCGAGGCAATGCTCACGGCCGTGGTGGTTTTGCCGACGCCGCCCTTGTAGTTGATGACAGCGATGACGATGGCGGATGAGGACGGGTTGTGCATGTGGGGACCCTCAGTTGATCTAGGGCCGGACAGAGCCGACCGAGGCACTCAGGTTGTGGGATGAAACGCGTAGGGGATGCTCATTGTGCAACGATCCAACAAAGAGCGTACCGACCTTACGGCAAGCGGATGAATCCATCAGCTGACGGCACAAACCGGGATACCTGACGCGCTCCAGGCACGCATTTCTGAGACGAAACGGGGGTAAACATCTCAAAATGGTGCGACGGGGGGCCAATTAGTACGGCTTTTGAAGCGCATTCGCAAGTTTCCCCTGGTCGTAGCCCAACGGAAAGATGGCGATGCCGCCTAGCTGCTCCCGCTCGATGAAGTCGTACTTTGCCGTGAGGCTCTGCGCGTCTTCGAACCAGCCCTGGTACCAGCCATCTTCGCCCTGGTAGGCGTAGTACGGCGTGTCGCTGGTCGGATCGCGGCGCAGGCCGTGCCGCGCCGATTGGTCGAGGGAGTTGGTCTGGATGTTTGGCAGCCGCGCTGCGCTGATGGGCGCATAGGTGATGGCCTTACCCTGTCCGCGCGTCGCGGAGCCGACCTCCCCTGTCTCGGTGGGCCACTCGTAGCCATAGTAGGCCACGGTCATCAGGATCTTGCTGCGCGGCACGCCCATCGCCACGAAGCGATCGACGATGTTGCGCCAGTTGGCGCCGTTCCAGCCCGTCAGTGGGCTGATGGGTCCGGCAGTAGGCGCCGTCAGCCAGTGCATGTCGTAGCCCTGCACCACCACGTGATCCATAAGCTGCGTCAGGACGGGCTCGTTGAAGGCGTTGGTGTGCTCGAAGGCGGGGAAGAACATGCTGAGCTGCGATCCGGCGCGGTAGACATTAAGCTCGGCGCGCAGCCGCTGGACAAAAGCGGTGTAACGGTCGCGAACAAGCGGATTGACGGGGCCAAACAGCTCGAAGTCGAGGTGCAGGCCGTCGGCGTCGGAGGCACGAACCATCGCCATCGTGTTCTCGATGAGGCGCACCACGGCAGCCTCGTTGCCGAAGAGCTGCTCGAACTTCTCCGGCGCCTCGATCATCACCAGCGTAGGCACATAGGGCGTCCGCGTGCCGCGTGCTTTCTGCCGCAGCGCCGACCAGTCGTAGGGATAGCCGTACGTGTCCTCAAACGAGCCATCGGCGGCGACGCGCAGCTCGAAGTAGAACACCTTGTCGAGCATGTCGAAGTCGTAGTCGCGCCAGGCGTCCTTCATCCACCACGCATGGTAGCCAAAGATGTTGAAGGTGCGACGCGACGTTGTCACCCCTGTGGGCGTAGCTTGTATGGCTTGCGGCGCTTGTGCAGGTGTGGCCGTCACAGCCGGCGCAGCGGTGGGCTGTATGGAGGGCGGGACGTAGCGCTCGGCTGCATGGGTGGGGTCGGGCGCTGAGGTGCTGGACGTGCAAGCCGTCCAGGTAAGCAACCCAAAGAGCAGCAGGAAGGTGAAACGCATGGAAGTTTGTGTGGGTCGTGGGGGTACCGTGGGGTGGATGCGCGTAGAACAGAACAAGGTTTATGCCATGCGCGCTACTCTCTACGTAGATCCACCGCCCTGCTCTTATCAGCTACGGACAAATTCCCGGTTTTCGCGCAGAAGGCCAAAGGGAAACAAGCGGCGCAACGCGATGGTGTGAACGACCTAGATCACGATGAGACCACATGAACGAGCGGCTGCAGGAAAAACTAGCCCATCTCCCCACGCGTCCCGGTGTGTACCAGCATAAGGACGGCGAGGGCAAGGTGATCTATGTAGGCAAGGCCAAGAACCTGCGCAACCGCGTGCGCTCGTACTTCCAGAAGGGCCGCCCCCGCGAGGCACGCATCGAGGCCCTCGTCAAGAAGATCGAAGACGTCGAGCTGATCGTCACGGATACCGAGGCCGAGGCGCTCATCCTCGAGAACAACCTCATCAAGAAGCTCCGGCCGCGCTACAACGTCAACCTGAAGGACGACAAGACGTACCCGTACATCTGCGTCAAGAACGAGCGCTTCCCGCGCATCTTCCCCACCCGACGCATCCGCAAGGACGGCTCCAAGTACTTCGGCCCGTACACCGATGCCAAGAGCATGCACCTCGTGCTCGACACCATCCGGTCCATCTTCAAGCTGCGGACGTGCAGTCTGAACCTCGCGCCTGAGCCCATCGACGCGGGCAAGTACAAGACGTGCCTGCAGTTCCACATCCAGAAGTGCGAAGGGCCGTGCGTCGGGAATCAAGAAGAGGCCGACTACGACCGCATCGTGGCGCAGATCGAGCAGTTGCTCAACGGCAAGACGCGCACGCTCATCGAACGCCTCGAAGGCGAGATGCAGCGGATGGCGCAGGCGTTCAAGTTCGAGGAGGCGGCGGAGCTGCGCGACCGCATCAAGGCGCTGAAGAAGTACTCGGAGAAGCAGAAGATCGTCAGCCAGGACTTTGTGGATCGCGACCTGTTCGCGCTGTCGTTGGACCGCGAGGAGAACATCGGCTGCGGCGTGCTCTTCAAGGTGCGCGACGGCCACATCATCGGGCGGCAGCACAAGTACCTCTCGCGGCTGGAAGAACGCACGGGCGCCGAGCTGCTGCAAGCCTTCCTCGAAGCCTACTACGCCGACGCCACCTTTTTCCCCGACGAGATCTACCTGTCGCACGACCTCGCCAGCCCCGGCACACTCGCCGACTTCCTGCGGGCGCAGCGCGGCAAGAAGGTCACCATCAAGGTGCCCGAGCGCGGCGACAAGGCCAGCCTGATGCGCATGGTCGAGGCCAACGCCGACCTGCTGCTGGGCGAGCTCAAGCTGCAGCGGGCCAAGCAGGAAGAGGGTCGCATCCCACATGCCGTGAAGGCGCTCCAGCGCGACCTGCACCTGAAGAAGCTACCGCGCCGCATGGAGTGCTTCGACATCTCGCACCTAGGCGGCACAGGCACGGTGGCCTCGTGCGTCGTCTTCGTGGATGGCAAGCCGAAGAAGAGCGAGTACCGCACGTACAAGATCCGCTCGGTGGAAGGCAAGCCCGACGACTTCCAGTCGATGCGCGAGGTGCTCACGCGCCGCTACAAGCGCATCCTGGAAGAGAACGGCCCGTGGCCCGACCTCGTGGTGATCGACGGCGGCAAGGGGCAGCTGTCGAGTTCGGTGGAGGCGCTGCGCGAGACGGAGACGTACGGCAAGTTTGCCGTGGTGGGCTTGGCGAAGCGGCTGGAGGAGGTCTTCTTCCCCGGCGACAGCCAGTCGATCCTGATCCCGCGCACCAGTTCGTCGCTACAACTGCTCCAGCGCATCCGCGACGAGGCGCACCGCTTCGCCGTCACATTTCAGCGCAAGCAGCGCACGAAGAAGACGCTGCACTCCGAGCTCACCGACATCCCCGGCGTGGGCGACAAGACGGTGCAGAAGCTGCTCAAGACGTTCGGCTCGGTCAAGCGCGTGCGGCAGGCGTCGCTGCAAGCGCTCAACGAGGTCGTCGGCCCGTCGATGGCGCGGCGGGTGCATGAGCACTTCGAGGCGCAGACGGTGGATGTGGGCGGGTGACCGTTTTCTGCTGAGGCTGCTGTGCTAGCGGGTATCTTGGCGTAGGTACACCCACCGACCCGCCTGCGGCGGCCCCACCCCTCAAGGGAGGGGTTGGTTGGCACCAGGCAGTGTTGTAGCAGGTTGCTCTGACAAACCGCCCCCTCCAGGGGGCTGCCCGAAGGGCTGGGGGTGTACTGAGCGCGGCTTATCAGCACACGCCCGTCTTCGCCCCGGCGTACAGCGCACACAGTTG
>JBCCMF010000277.1:0-6349 GCA_039026435.1 Bacteroidota bacterium | reverse complement strand
GGTCGTACAGCGGGTACGCACCCGGTCGGAGCTGGCGGGATAGCTCGGCGTGGTGACGGTCGCCGCTGAGCACGATCACGCCTTCGGCACAACCTACCCCGCGAGCAGCAGCGCTTCCTGCGCCTGATGGAGACGACGCGTGCCGAAGGCGTGATCGTGCTCAGCGGCGACCGTCACCACGCCGAGCTATCCCGCCAGCTCCGACCGGGTGCGTACCCGCTGTACGACCTGACATCGAGCGGCCTGAACATGAGCAGCCCGTCGGAGCCGCCCCGTCCGCTAGAGCCCAACCGCTATCGCCTGGGTGAGGTGTTTCGCGGGCACCACTTCGGGACCGTCATGGTGGATTGGGAGGCGCCCGATCCGCTGATTCAGCTGGCCATCGTGGATGTGAACGGTGAGGAAACCATCGCGCACGACATCCGGCTGAGCGACCTGCGGTATCCCCAGGCCGAGACGCCACGCGGCAGCGGTAACTTCGACCGTATGGCCATGTGCCCGGGCACGAGCGCGACGGGGCATGCCGACCTGGTGGTGGATGGCAGCACGAGCGACTGGACGGAGTCCGCGTCCGGCGCACACTGCGCGGTGGTGGATGACGAGGCGCTGTACGTCCGCTTCACCACGGGCGACACGCGCACGCTGCGGCGCCACGGCGAGTCGGTGATCGTCGCCGTCGATGCCGATGGCGATGCGGAGACGGGCTGGCAGGGCGACCTGGAGCGGGGCGTCGAGTTGACGATCCAGTACGCGCACCCGCCCTCGCAGGAAGGACGGCGCTGGGGACCGTTGGTTACAGCCTACGCTTCCGACGGCACGCCCTCTCTGTATCCCGACGATATGCCCGACGTCCAGACCGCGCCTACGCATGCGGCGGCGTGGTTCGAGGCGCGCATACCTCGGTCGCTGGCGCCCGACTTGGAGAAGGGCGGCACGAAGCGCGTCTACGTGTACGGCTGGGACAAGCAGACCGGGCGGCGGCGAGCGCTGATGCAGGCCACCGTCGATGCGCAGCCTGCGCGTGCCACCGTAATGCCCGAAGTCACGATACCTGCGCAGACCGATGCGACGCTGCGCATCATGGCGATGAACACGCTGTGGGGCCGTCCCGATGAGCAGCCCGCGCCGTTCTCCCGCATCTTCGATGCCCTGGATGCCGACGTGTACCTCATCCAGGAGTGGCGCTTCGAGCGGTTTGCCGAACACGAGATCACGGAGTGGTTTGCCACGCATATCGACAGCAGCGTGGAGTGGCACGCGGCGGTGTCGGACGGGCTGGGCGTGGCGGTGGTCTCGCCCCATCCGATTGTGGCGCGGGTGCCTATGCATCTGCCACTCGACGCCGGCGGCTGGGACTTCCCGATCCGCATGGCCGGAGCAGTGATCGACGCACCGCAAGGCCGCGTGCTCGCCGCCTCGGTGCATTACAAAGCCAGTGGCGGCTTCGGCGCGCCAGAGGATGTGCGTAGGCTGGCCGAGGCCAAAGCCGTCAACCGCATGCTGGTGGGCATGAGTGCCGCCGCGCAGCCCGACCTCGTGGTGCTCGGCGGCGACTACAACATGGTGGGCACACCAGCGCTTGCCGACCATTCCGTGCGCGGCTTGGACACCGATGGCAGCGCACTCACGGTGAGCACGCCAACGGTGTTGGGTGCCCCCACGTTCACGTACACCCACGTGCGCCAAGGCCCACGAAACCGCCTCGACTACATCGCCTATGGCGAGGCCGCTGCCGATGTCCAGGCCGCGTTCGTGCTAGATGCTGCTCGGCTGCCCGAGGCCACGGTAGACGCCCTCGGCCTGGAGCGCAATGACACCGCTGTCAGCGATCACCTGCCTGTGGTGCTAGATCTGGTGCTGAAGTCGAAGCGGTGAGCGTTGCGTTGAGGCGTAGACATGCATAATGGCATCACCAGTCTACCGTCGTCCCGCCCACGTCGGGGTTTTGGCCATATACCGGAGCTCTCGTCCTGGGCACATTTCCCGGCGGCGTGAAATGCCAATATGGTGATGGCATACCGTCCTGGTTGACTGACCTGACAAAGAAGTCATAAATGTAGACCTGTCGGTACGGCACCTCGCCTGTCGTGTATTGATTGCCCTCTAGCTGCTCAAGCGGGCACCATCCCACATCGCAGCGCCATTCATACCGGATAATCTCACCCTCTGCATCTTCGCCCAGCGTTGTGAAGGTGAAGGTGGCCTGGCCACGCGCCAGCGTACTTGGAAGGGTGACCCTTGGCGTTAGATTTTGGACCGAAACGCTACCTTTAGGCGGCTTCGGGAGGGTATGGTCAACGCCCGTCACGTCGCTGATGTGGTACTGGTCGAGCTGCCGGAGTTCATTGCCAGCGTCATCGCGGGCGTAGTAGTGGACGTAGAGCGAATCTGTGTCGAGAGCATTGAACAGCACCGCGCCATCGGGAGCCTTCTGCTGCCACGTGGCGTCAATAATGCGACTGATGGACGACGCCACGTTCGGATTACCGTCCCAGGTAGATAGAGCCGACTTCGCCAACCCAATGCGCTGCTCCACGATGGTGCCGCCCTCATCCACAATGGTGCGCAGGGGCACCTCCCATTGTCGAACGCTTTTGTTGAGCGCGACCCATCGGTTTAGCTTTGCGGTTGGTACCACGGGGGAGAACCTCTTTGTGTAGTCGATATCCTGGTACGACATACGTACCGGAGGCTTCGTGCCGGCAAGCATGGGCGGATCCGTGTCAGCGGTGAAGGGACCGAAGAACATGGGCTGTCCTGCCTGTCCGCTTCCTACCTCCGCGGTCACGCGCAGCAGAAACGGACGGTCAGCCGTGAGGCCATCGGGCAAGCTGGACGCGAGGCGCAGCCACGACGCCGGATCAGAGAGGGTGGCCGCGGGGATGGCGCTTTGCAGTGCGGCCAGTGCCGCTGTGCGCTCGTCCGCACGCATCGGCGTACCCGCCGTGGGTGTCACGACAACCCGCTCATCGGCCTGTGCCGTGCGCTCGGCGTCGCTGATGGTCGTGGCAGACTGGGTATAAACGTACTCGACGGCGAACGTGAGCGGTGCGTCGGACGGGTGGTACACCGCGAAGGGGATCTCGATGTCCCGCCCTTGCACCACCTCGGCGTCGGCGTCGGTAGCCAGTGCTGGAGGACGGGTGTCGGCCAGCGCTGTGGTCTCTGGTGGCCCATTAGCGTCGCCGGAGTCGCCATACGCGAGGCCGCTCCCGGCGCCCGGTGTGGGGCTTGCCGCATTGTATGACACAGAGCCAGGCAGGGCAGGTAGCGCATTGAGTGTGGCATGGGCCACAGTCACCGAGCGGGCAGGCAGCACCCGCAGCACGCCCAGTTCGTTGCTGGCTACCAACTGCACCGAGACTTCCTGCTGCTGCCCCGAAGTGCCGAACGCGTACAACTTCGCAGCATTGGCTTGGCCCACGGAGCCGCTGAGCGTGTCGGCGGCGAGGCCTGCTACGGCGAGGTAGGCGTGTTCAGCGTTCGAGGTGTTCCAGGCTACCGACAGCTCGCTGGTGAGCAGCGGCGCCGTTTTGCCGAAGCCGCTGCGGCCGAGGGATGTGGTTTTCACGCTGAGGTCGTTGACCATGGGCGGCGCGAGGCGTTCCAGCAAGGCCTGTCGCTTGGTACGGAACGGCGTAGCGTCCTCGGCTAGGCCCTGATCTTCCAGCCAGAGCGCGTACTGCTCGTACATACCCGCCAAGGTCTCGGCAAAGGCGGTCTTACGTGCATAAAGAGCCCGTAGGCGCTGGCTGTAGTCGGCTAGTGGCGCTTGGATGCCCGCCGCGTACGTGCTGAAGATGCCCTGCGCCTCCGGTAGGTATCCTCTGATGTCGTTGTGTAAGCTGCGCACGCCTGTACCGAACGCGGTGTAGTACAACGCTACGCCTTGGTCGTACGCGAGCTGTTTCAGTGCGTTTTTGGCAGAGGCCACCGCTGCCAGGTTGGCACTCCCGCCAGTGGGCCTGTCGCGTCCGTCGCCGTACCAGTAAGCGCCGTAGGCGTCCACGAAACTGTCGTATATCGCGTCTTTCTCCGCACGAGCGGCACTGTTTAGACTGTTGCGGCCTTCGGGCACGGCGACACTATCGACGGCATTGAGCGTCAGGATAGCGGACCGACGCAGACCCGCTATACCGGTGAGATCGAGGGTGCGCAAGAAGGCTTCGCAGTCATTCACATACGTACCTGGGATGAGCTTAGGTTTCTCACCGCCAGGCCAGCTTCGGCCAAGGCCCCAGTTTTCGCCCACGTAGCCACGACGCAAGCAGGTGTCCGTGGTTGGGCGGTAGATGACACCAGTGGCCGTGGGGCGTCCATTGGTGCCAAACGGGATGACGCGCTCGCTGACGGCGCGCAGGTTGCTGAACAGCGCTGCGCGGTTGGTGGCGTTGGAGGTGTAGTAGAGTCCATAGGTAGCATCGGCCCAGACGGCCTGCCCGGCCAGCGTACGGTTGCGGATGCGCAGAATATCGCCCGTTTCCTCGAAGGCCTGCCAGAAGGCTTCGCCGTAGCCATGTCGCAGGAGTTCGCTCGTGAGCGCGTCCATGTCGGTCAGCACCTGCTCAGCCTCAGCTAGACGGTCTTCGTATGCTGTACCCAAATCGTCGAGGTCTTCATCAAGCGTACTGAGCGTCTCGGTCAGGGTGTCCTGCGCGTCTTCATCCACGGTGAACGCATAGACGTTGTCGTTTTGGAGGGGCGAGACCAGCGCCAACTCGTCGTCCTCGCCTGCTGTCAGTGCCGTCATCGCCAGCTCTACGTCGCTGACGGTCGCATCCACGGTTTCGGCCAGTGACTGAACCTGCTCCAACTGGCCATCCAGCGCCTCGCGGGCGTCGGCGGTGAGCTGGGGGTCGTAGCTGGGGCGTTCGTCAGGCGCCAGGACGTCGCCAATCAGTCGGTTGATGATGGGGCTGGTGCCATTCAACTGCCGCCAGTCGCCCAGCTGCGTGATGTCGGGGTTCCACCAGTAGCCTTGCAGGTCATGCTCCATCCTTTGCAAAGCAACGGCGCTGCGCCCGCCATATTTGGCCTCCTGTTTCACGGCGTTGATGCCTGCCTGCTCTATGGTCGCCTGGGGCAAGGCGAAAGCGGCCACCAAGTCTTGCCGACGCACCTCTTTCATGGCTTGCTCGATGGCCTCCGCCTCGGCCTCCATCTCATCCGAGAGCCGCATCGCCGCCGCCACCTGGCGCTCGTAGCCGTGGTTGCGGCCCGTGCCGCCGTCGAAATCGCGGTTTACCAGTGCCACCCACAGCTCGATGTCGCCCTCGAAGACGGCGAAGACGCGGACGTAGGCGCGGGCGGCGGCGTAGAACAGGTAGTCGTTGCTGCCCGAGGTGCTGAGCAGCACGGCGCCCCGCAACTCGGCGCCGATCTCGGCCAGGCCGCCCAACACGCTGGCGTTGGCGCCGATCGTGCCGTACCCGCCCATCGTCTTTGATACGTTGCTCCACCAGAACGCGAGGCTGTAGCTCCCCTTAAGGCTGATGATGCCTGCATCACGGTCTATTTGGCTACTCAGCTGCCCCAAGAACCCGGAGTTGCTGGCCAGGAAGCGCCCGCTGAGGTTCTGCATCTCCAGGATGCGGAGGGTGCCCTGCCCTGTGACCGCCCAGACCGTTGCGCCGTTTCTGGACGTGTTGGCGAAGAAATCGAGCGTGGCCGGCCTCTCTGTCTCTGTGCGGGCCACCGGGCGGTAATCGACCTCCATAGCGATACCGCCTTCGATGCGCGTGCCCACGCTGTTGTACTGCACCGTGAAGTAGCCACGCCCCGCGAGGGATTGCCCCGCCTTGGGCAGCACGTAGCCGTTCACGTCGATGTTGGTGAACTGGTCAGTGATGGTGATGAGGCCGTTGCCCTCCATGCCGTAGTTGCCACTCGTACCGCCCATGCCGATGCTCGCGTACAGCATGATCGCGAACTGCAATTTGCTCGCATCGGGCAGGCCCTCGGGGTTGTTGGGCTGGAACGTCCGCCCGTCGCCCTGCATGGCGTTGAGGACGCCGTAGACGGCATTCAGGTCCTCCGCTTCGGGGCGGTAGAAGAAGCCGCCGCCTGCGCCCGTCAGGTCTAACAGGCCAGGTACCAGTGGCATGTTGATGCCGTCGGCGGCGAGGAAGATGCCGAACGAGAGGTCGTCGTTGAGCGTGGAGACGGTGCCCGTGGCGCCGAAGGTCTTCCACTGGTTCTGCCCGGTGTGCATACGCCCGATGCCCGTCACGTCCATCGCGAAGCCGCCATCGCCATCCGTCTGAAACTCGAAGCTGCTCTGGAGGTCGGCGCGGCCGCTGAGCATGCTCACGTTGATGCCGTCGAGCGAGACGAGCGAGCCGCCGTTCTC
>JBCCMF010000276.1:0-6494 GCA_039026435.1 Bacteroidota bacterium | reverse complement strand
CGCCGTCCAACCCGTCTGCAGGCGCATCGGTGAGGCTAAACGACAGCACGTCGGTGTGGTAGTCGTGCTGCAGGTAGCTGCGGTTCAGGTCGAGGACGGTGGCGTGATCCGTGAGCACCACCGAGACATCGCGCACCGGAACGCGCTCGCCATCGGCAACAATGCGGAGTAGCAAACGCAGGCGGTCGGTGTTGAGCGTGCGAGTGGGGTGGGCCACCTCGATGGCGAGCCCTGCTCGGTCAGCCGAGGTCATCGAACAGCGACTCGGTCATCGACAGCGCCACGCTGCTCATCACCAACTCTGGCGCAAGCTGCGTGAAGTCGGTGGAGAGGAGGCGGGCATCGACGTGCGCATAGAGCGAGCAGCCCGCCGTCATGCCTTCGATGACGAGGCCGCTAGTGGTGTCGTTGCGCTTGGCGAAGAAAATGACCTCGCCCAGCTCCTGGCTGGCGATGAAGCCCGTCACGCCCTGCAGCTGCAGGAACGAGCTGTGCCCCCAGGCTGAGACGAGGTTGTCCGGGAAGTCGGCCTCTTCGAGTGCGGGCGGCAGCGCCAGCCCGGTCACGATCTCCAGCTTGAGGCGGCGGTTGCTCTCGTCGTCAAACAGCTCCAACCGAAACACTTGGGCATCGCGCTTGATGGTCGTGCCAAGCACGTCGGCGATGCGTTGGATGTCTGCTTCGGAGAAGGTAAACGCCATGATTGGGCACGGGGGTCACGATTGGAAAAGCGACCCCCATACCCGTATGCCCACGCAAAGGTTGCGCACGCGCAAGGTGCTAGTGCACGCTGTTCATGACGCCGTTGCTGTCCACATAGTAGTAGCCGTCGTCCTCGTCATCCTCCTCGTCGTGCAGGGCTTCCACGTTGTGCGCGTGCACGCCTTTGGGGCCGTCGTTCATCTCGAAACGAACTTCCTGGCCCGTGCGAAGCGTCTTGTAGCGGTCGTCGCTCAGGATGTTGGAGTAGTGAATGAAGATGTCTGCGCCGCCATCGGGATGCTCGAGGAAACCATATCCTTTCTTAGCATCGAACCATTTGACGAGAGTATACTGGTAAGGCATCACAATCCTCCTGGACAACGTCCAACGTGATGATAATGGTGGGTTGAGCGGATGCCTCAGCAGCGCGGCACTGGCGATGATGGTGGTACACAGGCACGGCTTAAAGCCTGAAACATCCGAGGGTTGCGGGGAAGATACACGCGAGCATGTATCGATGCCACTCTCAAATGCAACTTGCGTGCCGGGTTTGTTCTGGTCTCAGGCTGAGAAAATCCCCCACGTTTCCGTTCGGAGAATGGCTCACGGTGCGGATGGGGGTGGCGCCTGCAACACCGCTTCGTAAAGACGCCGCATCTCCTCGGGCGTCTGGCTATAGCTGGGGTCGCCCAGGGTCTCGGCGAGGCGACCTGTTAGGGTAGAGGCCGCGTCGAAGTTCTCATCCTGAAGGTAGGCCAGCTGCAGCATCTGGAAGAACTGGATGGCGCGATCCATAGCGGGCGTGCTCTGCGCGCGCTTCAAGTCGTGCAAGACGAGCGGCTCGGCGCGATTCAAGAGCCTGGTGCTCGTGTCTTCATCGCCGATGGCGGCGTAAGTGCGGGCCAGCAGGATGAACGAGCGCACATCGCCGGGGATGGTTTCGAAGGGCACCTTCTCCATGACGAGGTCGAGAATCTCGCGAGCCCCAGCCGCATCGCCCATGTCGGCGAGCGACTGCGCGGTGTGGGAGAAGATGTTGCGGTAGTTGTCCACCATCCGCCGGATGTTCTCGTCGTAGTAGACGTCGGGGTCGTCCAGGTTGGTGAAGCGGAATTGCTTCAGCCGCTCGGGTGTGACGCCGGGCACCACGCGGCCGAGGTCTTCGTTGTGCCGGATGGGCACCACGCGGAACGCCTGCCCCTCCAACTGGAAGTAATCCTCCAAGCCCAGCTGCCCGTCCGGGCTGACGGTGACAGCGAAGTAGACGGGGCGCTTCCAGCCCTGCTGCGCGTTCGTGGCGATGATGTCGAGCGCGGCCTGGTCGGCGCCGTAGAGCAGGTTGAAGTCCTGGCTGTACGGCCGACCCTCCAGCCGCCACGTCATCGGGCTCTCCAGCATGCTTGTGTCGGCCAGGGTGAGGCCGAGCTCATCGTCGCCGAAGAGTTGGTTGAGGTCTACGGGAATGCTGATATCCTGCGGCTGGTGCGGCACCACGTTGAGGTCAGCGATGCGCGCCTCGGGCATGGAGATGGGCAGCGGCGCCGAGTCGCGGGATGACTGGTTCTTGAGCTGGCGCACATACCACGGCGTGTTCAAAAGCGACAAGTTGACCACGCGCACATCGCGCCTGACGGCCTCTACCTCCTGCAGGTACCACAGCGGGAAGGTGTCGTTGTCGCCGTTGGTGAAGATGATGGCGTCATCGGCCAAGCTCATCAGCATGTTGTAGGCATAGTCCGGCGCCACGTAGCGGCCCGAGCGGTCGTGGTCATCGTAGTTCTCGACGAGCATCCACCCAGGGACGGCCACAAAGAGCAGCGCCCCCACGCCGATGAGCGAGAACCGCTGTGCCTGTGAGACGACGCCCTCGGCCCGTTCTCGGAAGATGTCGAGCAAGAGTTGTAAGATCCCGCTGCCGCCGATGCCGACCCAGAGCGTGAAGGCGAAGAAGCTGGCCACGTACGAGTAGTCGCGCTCGCGGGGCTGCATGGGCGTCTGGTTGAGGTAGAGGATGATGCCCACCCCGGACACCAGAAACAGCACCATCACGCTGAACGCCCTTCGCCAGTCGCGCATGAAGTGGTAGAACATGCCGATTAACCCCAGCAGTAGTGGTAGCCCGAAGTACGCGTTCCGACTCGCCTGCTCACTGGGCGTCTGTCTCAAATACGGATCTTCGGAACTGAACCCGGTGATAACGGCCGCCTCCTGAATGTCGCTGTCGCGCCCGATGAAGTTCCACCCGAAGTAGCGGAAGTACATGTGGTTGATCTGGTACTGCCAGAAGAACTGCCCGTCGGAGTCGTAGCGGCTGTAGACCCGCATGTGGTTGGGATCGGGCGAGTGGCGGCGGGGGAAGAGCTTCTCGCGCTGCGCCAGCGTGCCCGTGGCGTTGTTGTAGGAGCGGCCGCGCAGGATGGGCGTCTCGCCATACTGCTCGCGCTTGAGGTAGGAGACGATGGCCTCGGTGTTCTCCGGGTCGTTCTCGTCGATCGGCGGATCGGCGGCGCTGCGGATGAAGATGAGCGCGTACGTGGAGTAGCCGATCAGCACCGTCGTCACGCACAGCATGATGAGGTTGGCCACCTGCATGCGCCGCTGCTGCGTGTAGTAGAGCCCGAAGCAGAGCGCCGCGATGATGGCGAGCACGAACAGCACGGGCACGCCGCTGCGCCCGGCCCAGTCGGGCAGCTTCTGGATGATGACGGGGTAGATCGACAGGAAGATGATCGACGACACCACGCCCGCCACGCCAATGCCGACGATGCGCTGCTGCGTAGTCCACTCCTCCTTGTCGAACTCCTCGAAGAAGAAGATCAGCGCGCAGAAGAACACCGCCAACAGGTTCAGCAGGTGGACGCCAATCGCCAGGCCGAACAGGTAGGCGATGAGGATGAGGTAGCGGTTGGCCGCCAGCCCGAACGGGTGCTGCCCACCAGAAAGGAGCGCCTCTTCCTGCCGCGCCTGCTCGCTCCACTTCATGATGAGCCACACCACGATGGCCGTAAAGAACATCGAGAAGGCGTACACCTCGGCCTCGACAGCGTTGAACCAGAACGAGTCGGTGACGGCGTAGGTGAGCGCGCCGATGACGCCGCCCGCCAGCGCCACGATGCGGTCGCCCGTGGTCCACTCCGAGGCCGCGCCCTGCCACTCGCGGACCAGGCGCACGATGATGAGGTGTGTCAGGAAGACCGTCAGCGAGCTGGAGAGCACCGACACCATGTTGACCGACAGCGAGATAAACGCATCGGGCACGAACATGGAGAAGAACCGCCCCACGAGCATGTAGAACGGCGCGCCCGGCGGGTGCGACACCTGCAGCTGGTTGGCGATGGCGATGAACTCGCCCGAATCCCAGAACGACGCCGTGGGCGCGACCGTGAGCAGGTATACAATCGTGGCGTACACAAAGACGGCACCTGCTACGATGCGCTCCGTCAACTTCCAATTCATGGACGCAGTGGGGATCCCTTCCTGAGAAAACGGCTGCGCTAACGCAAGATATAGCGGCTTTGATTCTGCGCGCGATGCAGGATTCGGGAGCGCACCAGTGCAGCAGAGATTTTAATCTGGCGCTAATGAGATCCTAATGATTGTCCAGAGAGAATGGCATATGCTAGACCTTTCGTAATCCAATAGAGGCAACATGCTGTGGTACGCGCAACACTCCTTGTCATTCTCGGGATGGCTTTCCCTGTACTCGTTTCAGCGCAACAGTGGACAGGCAATGCCAACACGACAGATGCCGTATGGCGGAACGGTGGCGTGGGGCTCGGCACGCCTGCTCGATCAGGTTACGCCCTGACCATGAACGGGCGCATCTACCTGAACGACCGCATATACTACGCGCCGATCAATTTCGAACAGCCCGAGAACACAGTGAGGCGTCTGTGGGAAGTCCGTGGTGCCACTGATGGAGCGATCATGATGGCAGAGGAACCTAGCCGGGATAGGTTTTACGTTACGCTGCGGATGCGGGACAATACCCACTCCGATGCTTTCCGCGTCGTGTTCGATGACTACCGTGGAGAAGCGTACGATCGGATGCCCCTCGAAGTACGGGGAGACCGGGTAGGCATCGTCCAAGACGGCGGACGCCTAGGGGTAGGAACGATAAGCCCCACCGCCAGACTGCACGTACAGGCCGATACCGGGGCGCCCACAGCGATGGCAATGCGTGTTACCGATAGCAACGGAAACGCGCTGGTTTCGGTCACGAACGAGGGTACGACCACGGTAGCCCACCAGATGGTAGCCGACCAAATGGGTATTGGAACGAGCAGTCTTGGCGATCACAGACTCAGCGTGAACGGCACCATCCGAGCCAGAGAAATCATCGTCGATGACGAGGGCTGGGCCGACCATGTGTTTGACGATGAATACCAACTTGCCTCACTACAAGCCATCAAAACCTACATCGGCCAGCATGGGCATCTCCCCGGCGTACCCTCGGCTGAGGATGTCCGTGCCCAAGGCATTGATGTGGCCACGATGATCGCTACGCTGCTCGAAAAGGTTGAAGAATTGACGCTCCACGCTATCGCTGCTGACGAGCGTATCCAACAGGTCGAGAGCGAGAATATCTGTCTTCGGCAGCGCCTCGAACGGCAGCATACAAAGGCAGATCAGGGCGCCCAATAGTGCGCGTCGTTAGTTGCCGGGCTGTGGTTGCGCACCGTATGGACACTGACCCCAGGGGCCGGAGATAGACGAGCTACAGAGCGGCCCGGGGCACGATCATTAAGCTCATTAAGCCCAATCCTAATCAACGGCTAATGTTCGGTCCTGCGCGCTCTGCTATGTTGCGTGAGGCAACGTTAAACTGAAGACAATAGACCTATGAAACACCTACTCGGATTCGCGCTGTTCTGCTGGATGTTTACGGCTGCGGCGTCTGCGCAGCAATGGACGGGAAGTACTGACGAGACGGGAACCATCACCCGCCTGGGTAAGGTGGGCATCGGGTTAGATCCGGCCGATGTCATGAGCAAATTGGATATCATCGGGCCGCTGATTGTGCGCAGAGAAGGGGTGGTGCCAAAGGGCATCATCGCTCATGCAGCCGAACGTCTGCGTCTAGTCGGGACAGACGCAGACTATATCATCTCGCTGCAAGATGGCACAGGCCGTGTGCAGCATTATTGGAACGCGACGACAGGCGTCGATGCACGTTACCAGGTCAGCGGCGAGCGGGCAGGGCGTATTTTGTTCAACCCAGCAGGTAGTCCAATATTTGCAATAGACCACGCACCTGAAGGCGTCGCTGGCGATACCATTGCATGGAACCCAAAGTTTGCAGTACACGGCAACGGCGACCTCATCGGCGCGCGCTGGCTCAGCGTCAACTCGGGAGCGGTGCCCACCGTGCCGCTAGATGTGCAGGGGAGCGGGAAGCTCACTGGTCATCTTCAAGTCAAAAACGGCCTCTTCGTGGAGGGCGGACTATCACGCGCATACAATACTGAGGCAGCGCTGCAGGTCAGCGGGGGCACGGCGGATTACATGATGGCGGTACAGGACGGCAGCGGGCGGGTGCTTCAGTACTGGAACGCAAATCCCGGAGCGCCCGCAACGTATCAAGTGGCCAATGAAGCAGCAGGCCGCATTCTGTTCAGCCCACAAGCAGGCACCAGTCTTTTCGATATCGCATTCGCACCGCCGGGGACTCCAGACCAAGCCATCTCGTGGCAAAGCCGTTTACGAATTGATCAAAACGGTAATGTTGGCATCGGCACGACCAACCCGCAGTCGAAACTTGCCGTCGATGGCACCATCAGAGCCACCGAGGT
>JBCCMF010000275.1:0-6524 GCA_039026435.1 Bacteroidota bacterium | reverse complement strand
TCGGGCAGCGCGATGCTGGCCTCGTGCATGGCGGTGCGGACGCGCTCGAAGCCGAGCGTATCCCACATCTCAAACGGTCCCAGCTCCCAGCTAAAGCCCCAGCGGATCGCCTTGTCAACGTTGGCGGGATTGCTGGTGATCTCGGGCACGCGCCGAGCGGCGTAGGCGAGCAGGTCGAGCGTGGTCTCGCGGAAGAACTGCCCCGCCCGGCCGTCGTCTTCGAACAGCCAAGTTAACCGCTCGGCAAGCGGCTTGCCCTTGATCTCCTTGGTCCCGGGTAGGTCGAGCGGTTGCGGGTCGGTGTACTTCCCTATCGCCGGATCGATGGACTTGATGACTTTGCCTTCCTTGCGGTAGAAGCCTGCCCGCGTCTTGGCGCCCAGCGCGCCGTTCGCCACGAGCTGTTGCACCAGCGGCGGCACCTTGAACATCGCGCGGCTCTCATCATCGACCGCTTTCTCGTAGAGCGTGGAGGCGACGTACGCCATCACGTCGAGCCCCACCACGTCGGCGGTGCGGAACGTGGCGGACTTCGGGTGGCCTACCAGCGTGCCCGTCAGCGTGTCGATCTCCTCGATGCTATAGCGGTCGTCGGTGAAGTACTGCATCGCCTTCATCAGCGCGTAAATGCCGATGCGGTTGCCCACGAAGTAGGGCACGTCGTTGGTCATGACAATGCCCTTGCCCAGGTGGACGCGCCCAAAGTGGGCGACGCGCTCGGTGACCTCGGGTGCCGTATCTTCCGTCGGGATGAGTTCGAGCAGCTTGAGGTAGCGCGGCGGGTTGAAGAAGTGCGTGCCGATGAACCGCTGGCGGAAGCCCTCGCTGCGCCCCTCGGCGATCTCGCGGATGGGGATGCCGCTAGTGTTGGTCGAGATGATGGCGTCGGGCCGAGCGATGGCCTCGATGCGCGCCATCACGCTTTGCTTGATGTCGAGCCGCTCAATCACGGCCTCGATGATCCAGTCGGCCTCGGCCAGCCAGTCCCAGTGCTCGTCGAAGTTGCCGAGCTTCACGCGCTTCTGCGCGGCGGCGGTGAAGAACGGGGCGGGCTTCATCTTGGTCGTCCGCTTGAACGCCTTCTCCACGATGCTGTTGGCCGGCGCACCGTCATTGCCCGCGATGTCGAGCAGGCGCACCTGTAGCCCGGCGTTGGCGCAGTGCGCGGCGATCTGCGCCCCCATCGTGCCCGCCCCCAGCACGGCGACCGTGCGGAACGGGTGCGTGGCGGCATGGAGTTTTATGTATTGAGCGATGGCTTCCATGTTGTGGTCTCAGGTCGGAAGGTCGGAAAGTCGAAGGTCATGCACCTCTGATGCGAGACGCGTGTGCCTTCCAGTTTGTCATCCCGAGAGTAAGTCGAGGGATCTCCCACTCTGAACCTCATGCAAAACGGATGCGGGGGAGATCCCTCGGCTCCGCTCGGGATGACAAAAGTGGACGTCATGCTGGACACTGCGTTTCGGAGGTGGTATCGAAGGGAACGGATGCAAGGGCTAGACGAAGGCGCTGAAGCCCGTGACGGCGCGGCCGACGACGAGCGAGTTGATTTCGTTGGTGCCTTCGTAGGAGTAGATGGCTTCGGTGTCGCAGAAGAAGCGCGCCACGTCGTGCTCCAGCAAGATGCCGTCGCCGCCGTGGAGGTCGCGGGCGAGCGCGACGGTGTCCCGGCAGCGTGCGGCGGTGAAGACCTTGGCGAGCGAGGCGTGCTCGTCGCGCATGGAGCCGTCCTCCTGCATCTGTGCGAGGCGCCAGCACAGCGTGAACATCGCCGTGGCGTTGCCCAGCATGTGGACGAGCTTGTCTTGGATCAGCTGGAAGTTGCCGATGGGCTTGCCAAACTGCTTGCGCTGCTGGCTGTAGGCGAGCGAGCGCTCGTAGGCGCCCATCGCACAGCCGACGCCCTGCCAGGCTACGCCCGCTCGCGTTGCCCGAAGCACGTCGGCAGTGATGCGCCACGAGGTGGCTTGCTGCAAGCGGTCGGCCTCGGGGATGCGGCAGTCAGTGAGCGTGATGAGGCCGTTCTCGACCGCGCGCAGGGCGATCTTGCCCTGGATCTTCTCGACGGAGTAGCCGGGGTTCTCGGTGCGAACGATAAAGCCCTTCACCTGCCCGTCGTCTAGGTCGCGCGCCCAGATGATGACGATGTCGGCGAAGGTGGCGTTGCCGATCCACTTCTTCTGGCCGTTGAGCACCCACGTGTCGCCGTCGCGGCGGCAGGTGGTGGTGAGGCCGCCGGCGGCACCCGAGCCTACCTTCGGCTCCGTCAAGCCAAACGCCCCGACGGCCTCCAGCGACAGCAGCTTGGGCACCCACTCCTTGCGCTGCGCCTCCGAGCCGCCCATCACAATCGACCACAGCGCGAGGCCGTACTGCACGCCGTAGAACGTCGCCGTCGAGACATCGACCTTCGCCATCTCGACCGTGGCGATGCCTTCGAGCAGCGCCGCTCCGTCTTTGCGCGTGCCGTCGGCAGCAAAGAGCGCCTCGCCGAGCCCCATCGCCGCCATCGGCTTCATGATCTGCTTCGGAAAGGCATCGCGGCTCCAGTAGTCGTTGATGATGGGCTGCACCTCGTCGTGCATGAACGCCCGCACCCGCTGCTGCATGTCGCGCTGCGCATCGGTCATGAGCGACGTCATGTTGTAGAAGTCGGAGTCGATGGGCGTGGCGGCTTTGCTCAGGCTCTTGCGCTCTTGGCTCTGCAGGAAGGCGAGGAGGCGCTGGGCCTGCTTGTCGCTCATGCCGTCTACGACGTGGCGGAGCGTGTCGTGCGCCGAAGGGGCAATCAGGGTGCTCATAATTGGTCAGATGGGGAGTTTTCAGAAAAGTTGAGACGCGTCACGCTGCAGTGGCGAGGGCGTGGGTGCCCTGCTGCTTGGCTTCGGTGTAGAGTGCGTCGATGGCGTCTTGGTAGGCCTCGCGTACCTTCTTGCGCTTCACCTTCAGCGTGGGCGTGAGCATGCCGTTCTCGATCGAGAGCGTGCCCGTCATCAGCTGGAAGGCCTTGATCGTGGACCAGTGCTCCATGCCCTCGTTGGCCTCGTTGACGAGTTGCTGCACCTTTATGCGCACGGTCGGGTGCTTGAGGAGTTGCTCCAGCGGCATCTCGCCGTCGAGGCCCCAGCTTGTCGCCTGTACGCGCAGGGCGTCCACGTTCGGGAAGAGCAGCGCCATCGTGAACTTGTAGCCTGGCCCCACGACCACGGCCTGCTCGATGATCGGGCTCGCCACCAGCTCCATCTCCAGCGGCTGCGGCATGACGTACTTGCCCGTCGAGAGCTTGAAGAGGTCTTTCTTGCGATCCGTGATGCGCAGGAAGCCCTCCGGCGTGAACTCGCCGATGTCGCCCGTACAGAACCAGTCGCCGTCCACCAGCACCTCGTCGGTCTTGTCGGGGGCGGCGTAGTAGCCGCGCATGACGTGCGGGCCGCGCGTCTGGATCTCGCCGTCGTCGCCCAGGCGCACCTCGACGCCTGGCAGCGGCTCGCCGACGGTCCCGGCGCGGTTGCGCGTGGGGCGGTTGAAGGTGATGACGGGGCTCGTCTCGGTGAGGCCGTAGCCTTGCAGGATGTTGATGTCGGAGGCGGCGTAGAGGTTCATCAGGTCGGCGTTGAGCGCGGCGCCGCCACAGATGATGTACTTGACGCGCCCGCCGAGCGCGTCGCGCCACTTGGCGAACACCAGCTTGTCGGCGACTTTGCCCTGCATGCGCCAGCTGCGCGACGGCTGCTCGCCCGCCTCGTACTTACCCGCCAGATCCAGCGCCCAGTTCAGCAGCCGCTTCTTGACGCCCTTCGAGGTCGTGGCCGTCTCGATGATGCGGTCGTAGACCTTCTCCAAGAGGCGCGGCACCGTCGCAAACACGGTGGGCTGCACGGCCTTGAGCGACGGCAACAGGTTCTCGGGTGAGGTGAAGTAGACCGACGTGCCGTGTGCCACGAAGCCGTAGTGCAAGGCGCGGGCGAAGATGTGCGTCAGCGGCAGGAACGACAGCCCCACTTCCCCATCGGCGCCGGGCTGGTAGTTGCCGAGGCCGGAGAACGACGTCATCGCGTTGAACGAGATGTTCTCGTGCGTCAGCATCACGCCCTTGGGCAGGCCGGTGGTGCCGCTCGTGTAGATCAGCGTGGCCAGGTCGTGCGGCTTCACGCGGCGCAGCATGAGCGCGATCGAGCCGGGGTCGTCGGACGCCCGCTCGCGCCCGCGCTTCTCCATCGCCTGCATCGACGTAAACGCGACGCCCTCGGGCAAGGGGATCTGCTGACACGCTGCCTCGTCGCCTGTGGTGATGACGGCCTTGATGTTCGGCAGGGTGTGCAGCAGCGGCGCCACGCGGCCCAGCAGCTCGGCGTTGGAGACAAACAGCACGCGGGAGTCGGACTGCTTGATGATGTGCTCGATGTGCTCGGGACCGTGCGTCAGGTAAATCGGCACATCGACGAGACCCGAGAGCAGGCACGCCATGTCGGCCATGCAGAAGTAGACGTCGCTCTCCATGAACAGCGCCACGCGGTCGCCGCGCTCCAGGCCGTAGTCGAGCAAGCCGAGCGCGATCCACTCCGCGTAGATGCGGAATTGGTCGAGCGAGTAGGCCTTCCACGTGCCATCGGGCAGCGGCTGGTTGAAGGCGGTGTCGTTCGGGTACTGATCGACGGCCTCGTAGAGCAGATCGGTGAGCGACTTGCCCAGCACAGGTGTCCCGGAGTTCGGTGGAGCGGTGTGGATCGGACCAGGCATGACGGGGACCTCAGAGGCTAAAGAAGCGCTTCCAGACGGTGTTACGATAGCGGCGCATTCGGTTCCAGTTGACGCGTAGCACGCAGGCCGCTGACGGCGAGCGTCACGACCGATGCGAACAGGGCGTCGCGGTCAATCCGCGCATCGACGCGCCCGGCGAGGTGCAGGGCTACCGTGCCGTGCAGGAGCGACCAGATGGAGGTGGCTTGCACGAAGGGCACGCCCGGCTGGAACGCCCCACTGCCCTGCCCGTCAGCTATGGTGTCGCGGAAGAGCTCGAGGTTACGCCGCGCCTTGCGATACTTTTCGGTAGGAAACCGCGCCAGCTCGTCCGAGCGCTGCATGAACATGATCTCGTAGTACTCCGCGTTGTCCACGGCGAAGCTGAGGTACGCCCGGCACAGCGCCGCCAGTTGAGCGGGCGCCCCCGACGCCTCGGCAGGCGCTGCCGACAGCTGCTGAAACAACCGCTCCATCCCCTCCTCTACCAGCGTGTGGATGAGGTCGTCCTTGTTGGCGAAGTGCAGGTAGAGGCTCGTAGCGCTGTACCCAGCCTCCGACGCGATCTTGCGCATTGACAGGCGGCTGTAGCCCTCCTGCACCAGCAGGCGGCGAGCGGTATCGAGAAGAATGCGGCGTAGATCGGCTTCCATAACGTGTTGTATGTTTGTAACGTACAACTTAACACCGTTAATCTACTTTCGCAAGCGCTTTTTCTGAGATGTTGAGTGGTGTGCCGATGTTGCTGCGGGTGGGATCGCTCACGGGCCGCGTCCGTTGCAGCGCTCCACCGAAACCATCGCATTCTGACCCAGCTCGGGATACCGCGCAAGGCCCATGTCTGGTCGCACGTCATCACCCACCCCGCCAGGGACTCGGCTGCTACTCGCGTGGCAGCGTGAGGGAGCGTCGGAGGCGCTCGACCAACTGTTTGCCTTGCTCTACGACGAGTTGCTTGTCATGGCGGAGCGGCAGCAAGGCGCAGCCGTCACGCTGGATGCCCAAGCCTTGGTCCACGAAGCCTACCTCCGCCTCGTCAACGCCGACGCGGTGCAGGTCTCGGACCGTGCGCACTTCCTGGCGCTGGCGTCGCGCGTCATGCGGCAGGTGACCATCAACTACGCCAAGCGCAAGGCTCGGCAGAAGCGAGGCGGCCGCTGGCTGCCTGTCACGCTGCAGCACTTCCACAGCGCCACGCAGTCTCCCATCGACACGCTGCTGACGCTAGACGCGGGCTTGGCTGAGCTCAGCGCCAAGAGCGAACGAATGGCGCAAGTGGCCGAGTACAAGCTGTTCGGTGGGCTGGAAACGAAAGAGATTGCCTGCGTGCTAGAAACGTCCGGGCGAACAGTCGAGCGCGAGTGGACGCGTGCCAAAGCCTACCTCGTCGTGTGGATGGGGGCGTGAACAGTCCTCAGCGTCCAGTTCTCCCACCGTACCGCGCCTTAAAAGGCGGTGCCGCTCGTGCTGTGGATGGCAGCGTAAGCACAACCGGAGAGTGTACCCGAGGCATCCAGACTTTGCATCGCAGCGCGGTACTCGTCTTGCGCCTCATCAGCGACAGCAAAGACTAATCCTTCCTCGAGTAGGTCGCGAGCCTCGCCGAGGCGCCCCAGGTGAGCGAGCGCATGAGCATGGCAGAGCGGATATTGAGCAAGCCGACGCGACCGGGAAGGGGACGCTTGGCGCTCATCATCCCATGAAAGCGCATACCATCGCAGCGCTTCGGCGTGCTGTCCCTGAGCGTGCAACACGTTTGCTAAGTGATGCGCATGCCACGAATG
>JBCCMF010000274.1:0-6547 GCA_039026435.1 Bacteroidota bacterium | reverse complement strand
GCTCACAGCCCTTCCGCTACGGCGTCTTTCACCGCCTCGCGTTCCGGCCGTCTGGACGCCTGGAGATTGCCGCGTTTGAAAGCCTCATTCTAGCGCCGAATTCAGAAGAGCGGTCGCCCGGCTTCTTCGCCAGCTACCTCAACCCACTCATCTTCTTGCGCGCCGTGGACTCTGACGCATCGAGCCCTGGCAACGCACTCGTAGGCATCGACGTGCAGTGTACACCCACCGATGGCGTGTCGCTGCACGGCCAAGCGTTCATAGACGAGCTAGAGTTCGACCGCATCTTCGCCGAGCCAGACTGGTGGAATAACAAAAACGGCTGGCAGGTCGGCGCGCTGCTCATGCTGCCACGGCTGCCCACGCTCGACGTGGGCGTGCTCTACAGCCGCGTCCGCCCGTATTCGTACGACAACCGCAGCCCCAGCCTCGCCTACGTGAGCGGCTTCGGCTACCTCGCCCATCCGCTCGGCGCCAACCTCTCGGAAGTCACGATGTACGGCACATGGCGCCCCTCGCCGCGATGGACGGCAGATGCCACCGCCATATTCAGCGCGCAGGGGGGTGACATCGGCGAGACCAACTTCGGCGGCAATCCCTTCCTCCCGTACACCTTCAACCGTCCCGGCGACTTTGTCCCGCTCTTGGATGGCGAGCGCGTGGATCGGCTGACGGTGGATGCGAGCTTGGCCTACGAGTTCTTGCCGAGCGTTCGGATTCGAGCACGTCTGCTGGCCGATTTTCAATCGCCCGAGTCGTTGCCTTCGACCCAGACCGCGGCGGCCATGCTTTCCCTAGAGGCCGGACTGCGAACGCCTCGGCTGTTCCACTGAGGTCGGCGTTAGCGTTGCACGGTGACGCGATCAGGGACGATAAGGGCGCGATCGAAGCGAGCACGGAGCAAACCGAGTAGGCTTTGCGCCTGCGAGCGGCTGGTGAAGTTGCCGAGGCGCACGCGGTAGTAGGGCTGCATGTAGACTACTTCGGCATCGAGGCCGTCGGGGTTGTAGCCATCGGGTTGATCGGGCGTGGGGAGGTTGCGCCACCAGGCCACCGCCTCGCCCCAGATCTGGTCGGCCTGCTGCTTGTTCTGTGAGGAGAAGATTTGGACGCGGTAGCCGTCGGTGGTGTAGGTGGTCGGCTGGCCCGTGCGGTTGTCCATGAGGCGGGCGGGCACGTCGTGCGTCACCTCGACCTCTGTGGCGATCTCGTCGGTCTCGCGGTACGGCGTGGCGTCGAAGTCTTCGTACTGCGAGAGGTCGATGGGCTCGACGGTTTCGGTAGGCTCGTCCGGCACCTCGGGCGTGTCGTTGCGGGCGTTGTTGGCGCCCGAGCATGCCGAGAGGCCTAGAGTCAGCAGCAGGAGATAGACGATGCGCATGGCTCAGTAGTCGCTAGTTCCTTTCAGTCCTTTCACGATCGCCACCGACGCGCTCGCGCCGATCCGCGTCGCGCCGTGGGCGACCATCGCCTCGGCGTCTTCTTGCGTCCGTACGCCGCCGGATGCCTTGACGCCCATGCCATCGCCCACCACGCGGCGCATCAGCGCGACATCGGCGGTGGTGGCGCCGGCCTTCGAGAAGCCCGTGGAGGTCTTGACAAAGTCGGCGCCCGCGTTTTGCGAGAGCACGCAGGCGATCACCTTCTCCTCGTCGGTGAGCAGTGCCGTTTCTAGGATGACCTTGACGAGTGCTCGGTCTTGACGTCCGCGATGCTTCCGCGCGGCCTCGACCACGGCCCGGATGTCGCGCTCGACGGCGTCGTACTGCTGGCTCTTGAGCAAGCCCACGTTGATGACCATATCTACCTCCGTGGCACCGTCGCGGACCGCCTGCTCAGCTTCGAGGGCTTTGATCGCCGTGGCGGTGGCGCCCAGCGGGAAGCCGATCACGGTGCATACCGCTACGGGCGTGCCCTGCACCTCGCGAGCGGCAAGCGGCACGTAACACGGGTTGACGCAGACCGACGCGAAGCAATACTGCCGGGCCTCGGCGCAAAGCGCCTGGATCTGCGCCTCGGTGGTCTCAGCTTTCAGGGCCGTGTGGTCAATGACGCGGGCCATCGGCGGGGCTAGTTCGCAGGCCGAGAAGCCGCGCTCGGCGTCGCGGCTCTTGCGCATGCCCAGCCGACTGGCACCCGCATCCACCATGCGCTGCAGCGTGCGATGGAGCGTGGCATCGGTGGGGGCAGTGGGCGTGGCGCCATACCGTGCGGAGAGGCGCTGTTCCAGAGCGTCGATTTCCTGCGTCGTCATGCGTCGGCGGGATGGATAAGGGTACAGCAGACTGCCTCAGAACCTACGGCTTTGTATGCGGCGGGACACATGAATTTTGAGGGGTTCAGGTTCATTCCAGCACCACGCGGCGGTTCTTCGGGTAGCGCACGCTGTAGGTGAACGCGACCGTCTTCGTCGTGTCTGGCCCGATGCGCAGTCGCCAGCGGAGGCGTCCCGGCTCCTCGTCGAAGGTCGCCTCATCCTTGTCAAAGTCCACGTCGATATCGATGTCGTCGTCGGTGGAGACCGGCACTTGGTCGTCGAGCACGAGCAGGATGTTCTGGCGCTTGGTGTTGCGGACCTCGACCTCGAAGCCGCGCGTGGCCGTCTGGCGGTTGCCGATGAGGCGCTCGCGGCTGAACTCGCGCTGCTTGGTGCGCTTGACCACCACGCCAGGGTCGCGCCCGAGCGAGACCACGAGCGTGTCGCTGGTGTTGGTGGCATCGAGGAACGAGGTGCCCACGTAGGTGCCCTCCAAGAACAGGTTGGCCTCCCCGCTGATCAGGTTGTAGGTGCCCCAGTCGGTGATGCGCGCGGTGAGAAACGCCGCCGGATCCAGCTTGGGCACGCTGTAATGCTCGTACGTGGCCGGGATATCGTACGCGCCCACCGCTACGGTCTTCGCCTGCCCATCCGACGGGATGGTGTACGGCTGCGCAATCTGAAACTCCACCGTCGTCGCGTTCACGACCTGGTCGACGATGGGCGCTGCAGCCGCAGGGAGCCCAGCGGCGGACCTAACAGCCTGAGCCGACTCCATCATTGCATCGCTGGCGACCTGGGGCTCCGCCTCCGCTTGCTCTCGCATACGTACGACGGGCCGAAAGAACCCGAGGCGCCACGGATTCAACTCCGGTGCCGTGTTCGACAGCGAGGGGTTGCCGGTGGAGAGCGTGAGGCGGATGGTGTCCCAGTCCTCGCCGCTCGACTGGTAGACGTTGGCCTTGTACGCGACGGCGATGGGCTGGCTGAGATCCTCGGCGCGGATGTCGTACGCGGGCGTCCACCCGGCCTGGCGCGTGACGTAGCTGAGCGCGAACGTGCCGCGTGTAGCCTGCGGCGCCGTCACGCTGACAAGCACCTGGCTCGTCGTCTCGCGTGGCCCTGAGCGCAGTTCGCGGATCTGGTTGTCGATGGCTTGGATGCGCGTGCGCAGGCGCCGGATCTCGAGCTGGGTGGTGAGTTGCTCGCGCTTGATGTCGGCGAGGCGGGAGCGGAAGAACTGCACGGCGGCTTCCAGCGTGGCCGCGTCTAGGCCCGTCTGCGTACCGCCGAGGTCGCGGTTGGCCAACAGCATCTGCTCCTCCTGGTTGTAGACCTCCAGCAGCGCGTTTTGCAGGTTGAGCGAGTCCTGCACCGCCTCGCGCCGCGCCTGCAGGACCAGCACGGCCTCGGGCGTCTCCGACTCTTGAAAGAAGTCGAGGCGATGCGTCACGGCCAGCACGGTGAACGCGCCCTCCGCGTTGAGTTGGATGCTCTGCGGGTCCAGCGTGGCGGTGAGGCCGCTGAACACGAGTGTCGTCGGGCCAGCAGCGACTTGCGCCTCGGCGGTGCGCGTCACCTGGGCACCGTCGAGGAAGACCGTCACCCGCTCAATCGCGGAGGCGACCTCCCGCTCGTTCTCCTGCGCCTGCGCCGCGTACGGCACCGTCAACAATGCCAACGCCAGTATCAGCTTACGCATCGTGCATCCTCGTTTGTGAATGAGAGGGCCGGAAAGACCCGCGAGGCAGGCTAACGTTTCTACAGGGCGTGTTCGCGTGGGAGCGTCTTTGCGTTGCCGCGTGAGCGCGTTGGAACGCGGCCTCCTGCCAGACGTGCGACGGATCGCTTATCTTGGTCGTTCTCCGCGTCTGCCCTGCCGAGGTGCCCCGTGATTACCGAAGTCCACATCCAGAACTACCGCTCTATCGTCGACCAGCGCGTGAAGTTGCACCCGTTTACACTGCTGGTTGGGCAAAACGGAGCTGGGAAATCAAATTTTCTCCGGTGCTTTCAAATTCTCGATATCGGCTCATCAGCAGAGACTGCACACGAGATGTACAGGCATAAGCACGTCAACCTTTCTAAATCGGAGCAACGCATTGCTTTTAGCCCTGCAAAAGCCGAGGAGGTTGAGCTTCTTGTCAAAGACGGAGGTCATTACATTTACCACAGGAGGCACGATGTTCTAACAATTCGGTCTTCTCAAAATTATGCAGACTTCGAAAGTGCTCAGGTATTCCAAATTGACACGGACAAGATAGGAGCCCTTGGATCGGTTGTCCCAACCCCGAAAGTCGACTCCGATGGGTCTGGAGCAGTAGAGGTTCTCGATGCATTGAAAACAGGAGATCGCGAAGACCTGTTCGATGAGATCGAGCGCCTCTTCTCTAGCCTCATCCCAGAGGCGAAGAAGATTAGCTTTGTTCCTACTGTTGGTGGCAAGCGTCTCCAAGTGCGTGAGAAGCACATCGACAAGCCGATCTTGCTCAGCGAGCTTTCGGAAGGCACGCGGTTGGTGCTGACGATCCTGACGATTCTGCATCAGGAGAACGCCCCGCAGGTCATCGGTTTGGAAGACATCGACCGAGGCTTGCACCCGCGCTTGTACGAGCAGGTGATTCAGCTGTGCCGCCGCATCACGGAAGAGAAGGACGTGCAGATTATTGCCACGACGCACAACCCATACCTCGTCGATCAATTCAAGGATCACGAAGAGGCGGTGCTGATCGTGGAGAAGACCAACGGCGAGACGACGTTCACGCCGCTCTCAGAGCGCATCGCCAAGTTCAAGGACGTTGACGACGCAGATATGCCCCTGGGCCAGATGTGGTACCAAGGGTTAGTTGGTGGTGTGCCCAAGTTGGCATATTGAAGCGATGGCTTATCTCTACCTGCTCACGGAAAGCGACACTGATACGGCGTTTTATCACGCCTGCATCAACAAGCTGACAGGCGAAGAGCACGAGGTTCTTTCTTCGCAACAGTACCGAAAAGGACAGAACGACTCGGCTGTTCGGCGAAGCATTCGATTCCTGCTTCAGGACCTTGCCCACTCGTCAGGCGGCTTACCTGACCTCCGCTTTGTCATCTCGGTAGATAACGACCGCACTGCACATCCAGCACACCCTGGAGGCCGCCCCCACCGAAAGCCTGGCAATCGATACAACGAAATCAGGCAGCTCATCGACATGCAGTGGTCAAGCGATTGGCCTGTAGCTGGCGCGATCGCCGTACCTGTCGAGATGCTGGAGAGCTGGCTGCTGCTGATCCTTGGCTACAGCGAGCCGCTGCCTCTGTTAAAGAAGAGCAGCAGGCCCGAGGCGAAGCGGATACACGGCAAAAATGTACCCGCTCAGCTCGGCGATTTGTGCAATAGAGAACGGCTCAGCCTCGGCATCGCGGGCCAGATGGCCTTCGTCCGCCATTGCGTGGAGCAGATGGACCCTGACGACCTGGCCGCGAAGTCACCGAGCTTTGCGCGGTTCAAGCAGGAAGTGGAAGCGTGGTGACGTAGCCTCAGCCGCCGTCGGCGAATTGGGCTTGGTCGTTGAGGACCCACTTGTAGTCGGTGTGGCCTACGTTGAAGGCGCCCGCTTCGAGCCGCTCGCGCAGGTCGCCGTCGTAGTACGGCGCTAGGAACTGCTGCACGCTCTCGTCGGTGCCGCCAAAGTCCTCTTCGAACCACTTGAAGATCTTCGAGATGCGGATGGTGTCGTCGTCGTCGGTTATCTGGTTGGCGTCTGCGTTGGCGAGGAACGTGCGGGCTTGGTCGTCGAGCTGTTCGTCGAGGCGGTCGCCCACGTAGGCCTCGCGGCGCAGCGGCGGGCAGCTTAGCGCGGCGCACACCAGCGCGAAGTGGATGCGCGGCTCGTCGAAGCGCTCGCGGATGATGCCGTGCTCCACGTGATCGAGCGTCACGACCTCGCCCCCTACTTCGCCCACATCGACCTTGAACGGCGTGTTGACCTCGGGAATGACGAACGGCAGGCCGCGGATGCCCACGGGCGAGAGGCGCAAGATGCTCTCGGTGGGGTAGTGGTCTATGATGAGCTTGATCGTGAGCGCGTTGTAGGTGTTGAGCCAGAATGCGAGGCGGTCGTCGTCGCTTAGGTTGCTGGGGTCGGTGCGGGCGAGGCTGCGCAGGTACGGCGTGAGCACATCGCCATCGTTGATGGCGCCGTAGTCTACGAGTCCGACGTCATCGACGTAGGTCATCATGATGTCGTTGAACAGGCCGTGGTCAAAGGAGTCGGGCGCTACGATGGGACCATCGGCGCGCACGATATC
>JBCCMF010000273.1:0-6584 GCA_039026435.1 Bacteroidota bacterium | reverse complement strand
GGCTCTGGCTCCATCGTGTTCATCTCGTCGATCTTTGGCCGCGAAGCGGGCGGACCGGGTCTCTCGATTTACAACACGACCAAGACGGCCCTCATCAGCGCGGCCAAGATCATGGCGCTGGAGTTGGCGCCGGACGGCATCCGCGTCAACAGCGTGGCGCCGGGCTCGATCCGCTTCCCCGGCGGCAGTTGGGACCGCCGCGTGAACGAGCAGCCGGAGAAGATGAAAGCGTTCATCGCGCAGAACCTGCCGCTGGGCCGCTTCGGCAAAGCCACCGAGGTCGCCGACGTGGTGACGTTCCTCGCCTCCAAGCGCGCCAGCCTCATCACAGGCGCCTGCCTCACCGTGGATGGCTCGCAATCGAACTCGCTGATCTGACCAGACGCCCACCTCAGCAACGAAACGCGACCTGCAGGCGCAGGTTTATGGCGTTCGAATCACCATCCCCCTCCCTTCCGTGCTCCGTTCGCTTTACATCCGCGACTATGCGCTCATCGAGCAGCTCGAAGTCGAGTTCGATAGCGGGCTGAACATCATCACGGGCGAGACGGGGGCGGGCAAGTCGATTCTACTGGGTGCGCTCAAGATGATCTTGGGCGAGCGGGCGTCGATGGAGGTGGTGCGTACGAACGCCAAGAAGGCGGTCATCGAGGGCTTGTTCGACGAGGCCGATCAGCCCAACATCCGCGCGCTGCTGGCCGAGCACGACATCGACCCAATGCCGGAGCTGATCCTCCGCCGCGAGATCACGCGGTCGCACAGTCGCGCCTTCGTCAACGACACGCCTACGACCATCGGCGTGCTGAAGAAGCTGGCGGCCAACGTCATCGACCTGCACGGGCAGCACGAGCACCAGTCGCTCTTGCGCACGGAGCTGCACATCGAGATGCTGGACAACTTCGGCAGCCTCGGCACGCTGCTCGACCACTACCAGCGCCACTACCACACCGTCGGCGAATTACACAAGCGCCGCACCGAGCTGGTCCGCAAAGAGCGGCAGTTGCGACAGCAAACCGAGCTGTATGCGTTCCAGATCGAGGAGATCGATCGGATCGCGCCGCAGGCGGGTGAAGAGGAAACGCTGGAGGCCGAGGCACGCGTGCTGGAGAACGCCGAGCGGCTGCACGACGCCACGGCCGAGCTGTACGCGATGCTCTACGAGAGCGAGGACACGGTGCACGACCGCTTGGTGGTGGCGCGGAACGAGCTGCAGGACCTGGCGCGCATCTCGCCGGAGTTTGAGGACGCGCTGACGGAGATCCGGTCGGCGCAGATCGTGGTGGCCGAGATCGCCAACTTCTTGCAGGACTACAACGCCAACATCGAGTTCAACCCGGGGCGGCTGGAGGACATCCGCGCGCGGCTGGGCGAGTTGGACCTGCTGAAGCGCAAGTACGGCGGCACCATCGCACAGGTCATTGCGCACCGCGCCGAGATCGGCGAGCAGTACGAGCTGGGCGCCAACTTCGAGGAAGCCATCGCCGACCTCGACCAGCAGATCGCGAAGGCCGAGCAGGCGCTGTCGGAATCGGCGCACAAGCTCTCGTCGAAGCGCCGCGAGGTGGCGGACCGCATCGAGCGCGCCATCGTGGCCGAGCTCAAGGGCCTCGGCATTCCACACAGCCAGTTCGAGGTGCGCTTCCGGCTGAACCAGGACAAGAACGGCTGGATCGTGCCGCCCAACGCGACGGGCAGCGAGCGCTACACGGCGCACACCAACGGCATGGACGAGGTGGAATTCTACATCTCGACGAACATGGGCGAGATGCCCAAGCCGCTGGCCCGCGTGGCCTCGGGCGGCGAGATCAGCCGCATCATGCTGGCGCTCAAAACCATCCTCGCCAAGAGCGAGCGCCTGCCCATTCTGGTCTTCGACGAGATCGACACGGGCATCTCGGGCGAGATGGCGCGCAAGGTGGGCCTCTCGATGGCGGACCTGGCCCAGTACCATCAGATCATTACGATTACGCACCACCCACAGATCGCCGCGCTCGGCACGCTTCACTTCAAGGTGTCGAAGCGCGTGGCCAAGGGCCGCACCCGCACCCAAATTCGCCGACTCTCCGAAGACGAGCGCTCGGAAGAGGTGGCAAGTCTGATCTCCGGCGCCGACATTAGCGAGGCCGCGCTTGTCAGCGCCCGCGAGTTGATGGCTGCTGGGCGGCGCGACGACTGATATCAACCTTGAGCCTTGATCAAAACAGCAGACTCTCTCCTGTTGTCATCCCGAGCGAAGTCGAGGGATCTCCCCCGATCCAGAAATGCACGACGAATAAGTGGGAGATTTACCTTCGGTGTGCTTCGCGCTCTCGGCTTCGGCCTTTGGCCTCCGCTCGGGATGACAATATTGAAGGAAGTGCTATATGCTGAGCTGCCAGGTTTGGTATTATCCTACACTTTTCGTTCTCCTCATTAACTGCAGTTTCTATGGCAACGCCCCCGATTAAATTTGGCACCGATGGCTGGCGCGCAATCATCGCAAAAGACTACACCTTCGACAACCTCGAGATCGTCACCCGTGCGACGGCGCAGTGGCTGAAAAAGAATTACGGCGCGACGCCGTCGGTGGTGATGGGCCACGACACGCGCTTCCTCGGGCCCGAGTTCACCGAGTTCTCGGCGCGCATATTCGCCAGCCTGGGCGTAAGCGTGACGATGGCGGAAGGCTTCACCTCCACGCCTGCCATCAGTTGGGCGGCGCTCGGCTACGAGGCCAGTGCGGGCATCGTCATCACGGCCAGCCACAATCCGCCGCAGTACAATGGCTTCAAGATCAAGGCGGACTTCGGCGGACCTGCTACGCCAGACATGATCGCCGCCGTCGAGGCCGAGATGCTGGACCTGGCTCCTGCCGATGGCCCGCTGCCGCCGTTGGAAGCGCTGATGGAAGACGGCATGATTCGCTTTCGCGACGTGACGGCCGACTACCTGAACGTCCTCCGCGACCGCCTCGACATCGACGCGATCACAGGTTCTGATCTGAAGGTGGCGCACGACGCGATGTACGGCGCAGGCCAGGGCATGGTCGCGGCGCTGATCGGCGAAGACCGCGTCGTAGGACTGCACCAAGACTACAACCCCAGCTTCAAAGGCCAGGCGCCCGAGCCGATCTCGAAGAACCTGGGCGGACTGAGCGAGCTGGTCGTGCGCGAAGGGTGTAGCCTTGGCATTGCCAACGACGGCGACGCGGACCGCATCGGCATGTACGATGAGAACGGCGACTTCGTCAACTCGCACCTGCTGCTGGCGCTGCTGATCAAGTACCTCCACCAAGAGCGCAAGCTCACAGGCGACGTCATCAAGACGTACTCGACCACGCACATGCTGGACCGCATCGGCGAGGCGTATGGGCTGACCGTGCAGACGACGCCGATTGGCTTTAAGTACATCGCGGGCAAGATCGTGGAAGGCGACGTGATCGTGGGCGGCGAGGAGTCGGGCGGCATGGCGGTGAAGGGTCACATTCCCGAGCGCGACGGCATCTACATCGGACTGCTGATGGCCGAGATGGTCGTCAAGCGCGGCAAGCCGCTCTCGGCGCTCGTGCAAGAGCTGTACGACGAGTTCGGCGGGCACTACACGTATCGGAATGATGTCCACACGACCAACGAGAACAAGGCCAAGGTCTTGAACGCCCTCGCCGCAGGAGGCCTCAAGACCATCGCCGGGCGCACGGTGAACGAGGTGGGCACGCTGGACGGCTTCAAGCACTTCGCCGATGGCGGCTGGCTGCTCGTCCGCCCCTCGGGTACCGAGCCCGTCCTGCGCGTGTACTCCGAGAGCGACAGCCCGGAGAATGCGAAGGCGATTGTGGACGACGCCATTGTGCAGCTCGGCCTCGCCTAGCGGCGCATCACGCATGAGCATCTGGAGCGCGTCGTTCTCATGCAGGGCGGCGCGCTTCGTCGTTTATGCGAGAATCCGCATGCGTGACTGCACGTTTACGGCACCTCATCAACACGACGGCACTCATGGAACTCACCGACAAGCTCGACGCCGTGCAGCGGCAGTCGCTGGAGCACACCCGCAAGGCCATCGCCTACATGGCGGAGTTTGGCATCAAGCCAGAGGGACAGGTCAACCTCTTCCTCCCGCCCGACACGCGGCAGCACGACATCCACACGCTGCCGTACGTCCACGAGGCGCGGCAGGTCGTCGTCTATGAGACGGAGCAGGGCGAGTTCTCGGCGCTGTGCCCCTTCTCCGGCCTCCCCGACTTCGGCGTGTTGCGCGTGGAGTACGTGCCCGGTCCGGTCATTCTCGAACTCAAGAGTCTTAAATACTACATCCTCTCGTGGCGCGGCATCGGCGTGGCGCAGGAGGACGTGACGGCGTACATCTACGAGGACCTGAAACGCCACCTGCAAGACCCCGATTACCTCGTGATAAAGACCGTCTACAACGTGCGCGGCGGCATCAACACCACCTGCGTCATCGACTCGCGCGGGCAGTGACACCAGTTCTGAGAGTTCACAGTGCAGCACACCGCCCAACCTTGTCATCCCGAGCGAAGCCGAGGGATCTCCCCCGTTCAAGAACTGCACGACGACCAAGTGGGAGATCCCTCGGCTCCGGCCTGCGGCCTCTGCTCGGGATGACAACCTCAATCGCACAAGCATCCCACATCTACATCTGGTAAGCCTCACGCCTTCGCCGCCGCCAACAGCGGCTGACGATGCGCCGTGCCGGGATCGATAGTCGGCAGGCCGAGCGGGAGCGTGCTGACGATGTGCGAGAGGTCGGCGCGGTGGGCGCGGAGCCAGGTTCGCACCTCGTCGAGCGACGCGTAGGGCACCCAGCGGATGTGGGCAGGCTCCTGTACTTCGGCCTCGCCCCGGCTGACGAGAAACTCTAGGCCCTCGCCATAGCCGTGCGGTGTCTTCGCGGCAGTCAGGAAGGCCTGCGGCATCTTGAGGCGGCGCGGCGTGGCGGGATGGGCCGGAAGCACGCCGCGCATCTGCGCCAGATGATCGAGCAGCGCGTCGGGCGTGCTTGACTCCGGCGCGAAGAGCAGGCGCACGTTCGCCTCGCCGAAGCCCTCGTGCAGCAGCATGTCTTCGGCCAGCCCTTCCCATACCTCGGCGGCTTCGCGCTCGCCCACGACGGCCACGCCGTAGCGCAGGCGAATGGCATCCGGCTCGGGATCGGCTTGGCGCTTGACCCAACGTGTGGGCTCATCGGCCTCGAAGGCTACGCAATCGCTCGAAGCTGACTCGTTCACCTGCGTCCAGAACGCCACCTCCAGCGGGTCGGGGTGGACGAGTTGGATGCGGTCTCCGGCAACGAGCGCAAAGATGGCATCGCGGAAACGCGCGAGGGGGATCTGCTCATCGGTTTGTATGGCGACCCGCCCCCCAGAGTCAGGGGCGGTGTGCGTCACGTCCTCGCCGAGCCGGTACATCGCCTGATTGATCGCAAACGTGATCGCCTCCTCGGTGAACGGCGCGTCCGATTCGAGCACGTGCGCCAGTGCCGCTTGGCGGGGCGGATGGTCGGGGTCGCTCCAGCGGTCGGCAACGGCGCGCAGGGCATCAATCATGGTAAGGCGGTAGATGAGGAAAGCAGGGACCCGAGCCAGAAGCCGAGCGCGGCTAGCGCGACACCTCCGACGTTGCTCACGCCGAGGTAGAGCATGGCCTTAGCGACCGCGCCCTCGCGGAATAGCGTGACGGCTTCCAGCGAGAACGTGGAGAAGGTGGTGAACGCGCCGAGCAAACCGACCATCACGAGACCCACGAGCCAGTCGGCCCACGGCGTGCGCTGCATCAGGGCCGCCAGTATACCAATGAGGAAGGCGCCGAGCAGGTTCACGATGAGCGTGCCCCACGGGAAGCCCGTCCCGACCTGCTGCGTGCTCCACACGCCCACGCCGTAGCGCAGCAACGCGCCGACGGCGCCACCCAGCGCGATCATCGCCAGCTTGGTCACTTCAGGATACAGCCGAAGGCCTGCGTCTCGAACGCCTCCACGGCCTGCTTCGCCACCAGCGTGTTCACGACGCGGCCCAGGTAGGGATCGTTGATGTTGGCCGCGTCGCCGGGGCTGTCGTCGATGCCGCCGCGGTAGAGGTAGGTATCATTCGCGTCGAAGATGGCAACCTGCGGGGCGCGGACGATGCCGAGGCGTGCGGCGAGGGCGCCGTCGTCGTAGAGCACGGTGCGGTTGGCGTCTGTCGTCGCGGCTTCGGTCGGCGCTGTGCCTGTACGTTGCACATAGACTACGCTCACGCCTTGCTCGCGGTACTGCGTCTCTACCGCGCGCAGGCGGTCGGTGTAGCGCTGCACCCAGAGGCACGTCGGCTCCCAAAAGATGAGCACGAGCCCAGCGGTGCCGCGGTAGGCCTCTAGCGAGCCCGAGGTGCCAGCGTCGTTTGCCACGGCCAGCTCGGCCAGCGGCACTTTTTGGCCGAACACGTCGGCGGTGCCCTGCGCCCAGGTGGGCGTCACAAGCAGCACGGCGAACGTGAGGCTAGCGAGCCAGGAGGTGATCGATGCGTATCGAGAGTGTTTCATAGTCGGTTTGGCCTTCCCAAAACTGTGCAGGGTCTGTTTCGCTGAGGTAGAGCGCGGTCGCCGGGAGGGCGC
>JBCCMF010000272.1:0-6599 GCA_039026435.1 Bacteroidota bacterium | reverse complement strand
GCAGTCGGCGGTGGTGCGCGATGAGCTGGGCAACGGCGTCTTCGTGGCCAAGCAAGAAGGCGACCGCATCGTGGCCGAGCGCCGCAACGTGAGCATCGGCGCCAGCTACGGCGGACGGCTCGTCGTCACTTCAGGCCTCTCTGCGGGCGATGAGGTGATTGTGCAAGGCCAGACCAACCTCATCGGCGGCGACGCGCTCAACATCATCGAATACTACGGCAGCGTCGACGAAGCGATGTTGCCCGTGGCGGCCAACACGTCGCCCTAACCCTTGCCTCCCCCCTCAACGCCGCCAGCCACGCGCCAGCGGCCTACCCACGCCAAGCCTGAGAACCAATGAAAATCGTAGACCTCTCCATCCGCTACCGCACCAGCATCGTTTTCCTGACGATGGTGCTGGTCATCGGCGGCCTCCTCAGCTACCTCGCCATCCCCAAGGAGTCGGCGCCGTCGATTGAGATCCCCAGCATCGTCGTCACGACCATCTATCCCGGGGCCAGCCCGAACGACATCGAGTCGATCATCTCGCAGCCCATCGAGCAAGAGGTGCAGGGCGTCAACGACATCAAAGAGATCCGCTCGATCTCGACCGAAGGCGTCTCGACGGTGATCATCGAGTTCGACCCGTCCGTGTCGATGGACGACGCGTTCCAGAAGGTGCGCGACAAGGTGGACATCGCCAAGGCCGAGCTGCCGAGTGACGTGGAGGAGCCGATCGTCAGCGAGCTGGACTTTGCAGCCATCCCCGTCATGACGCTCAACCTCGCCGCCGATTATTCGCTGGCGAAGCTCAAGGATGTCGCTGAGGACTTGCAGGATGAGCTGGAGACGATCCCGAGCGTGCTGGAGGTGCTGCTGGTGGGCGGCCTCGGGCGCGAGGTGCAGGTCGATGTAGACCTCGTGGCGCTGCAGGGCTATAACCTGACGTTCGACGACGTGATCATGGCGATCATGACCGAGAACACCAACATCCCAGGCGGCTCGGTGGATGTGGATCGCCTGAACTACCTGGTGCGCGTCGATGGCGAGATCGAGGACCCGCTCCAGATCGAGGACTTCGTAGTGAAGTCGCCCGGCGGCAACCCGATCTACGTGCGCGACGTGGCCGATGTGTCGTTCGGCTTCATAGACCGGAGCGACTACGCCCGCCTCAAGCGCCTGAAGCGAGAGACCGACGCGGGCGACTTCGTGGAGCTCTCCGACGTCGATCAGCAGATGCTGCAGGTCATCAGCCTCAACGTGAAGAAGCGCTCCGGCGACAACATCCTGGAGACCGCGTCCGACGTCCGCGAGACGCTGGCGGGCTTCCCGCTGCCGCCCGGCACGCAGGTGCTCATCACGGGCGACCAGAGCGAGGACGTAAACACGATGGTGAAGGACCTGGAGAACAACATCATCAGCGGCCTCATCTTCGTGGTCGCCGTGCTGCTGTTCTTCCTCGGCGTGCGCAACGCCATGCTCGTGGGCGTGGCGATCCCGCTGTCGATGTTCATCGCCTTCATCGTGTTCTCGGTGATGGGCCAGACGCTCAACTTCATCATCCTGTTCAGCCTCATCATCGCCCTCGGCATGCTGGTGGACAACGCGGTGGTGATCGTGGAGAACATCTACCGTTTCAAGGAGGAGGGCTACGATAACTTCGAGGCCGCGCGCCTCGGCACAGGCGAAGTAGGCGGCGCCGTGGTGGCCTCGACGGCAACGACCGTAGCTGCGTTTGCGCCGATGCTCCTCTGGCCGGGCATCATCGGCGAGTTCATGGGCTACATGCCACTCACGCTGATCATCACCCTGTCGTGCTCGCTGTTCGTGGCGCTCATCATCAACCCCGTGCTGACGGGCATCTTTGTCAAGCTGGACACCGAGATGACGCCGGAGCGCACGAAGACGGCCAAGCGCGTGACCACGGGCATCATGGTCGTGCTGGCGATGGTGCTCGGCCTCGCCAACTGGCGGACGCTGGTGGTCATCTTGGTCGCCGCGCCGACGCTGTACTTCCTACATAAGTTCGCGCTAAAGCCTGCCGCCAACTGGTTCATGGAGACGGGCCTGCCCCGCCTCGTAGCGCGCTACCGCGGCTTCCTCTCGTGGATGCTGGAGCGCGACTACACGCCGAAGCGCGCCATGCTGCGCAACGTGCTGGCGCTGTCGAGCTTCACGCTGGGCTTCATCCTGCTGATCGTCGGACTGGTCATGGGCGGTGTGGGCGAGCCGCTGGCGCCGCTGCCGTTTGGCGCTGCTGGCCTGCTATTTCTCGTGCCCGCGTTGCTGCTGCTGATCGTCGGCATCGTCGGCATCTTGCTGCACTCGTTCGAGAGCTTCTACCTCGGCGGATGGGGCGCGGTGAAGGCGGGCGGCATCTTCGGCATCATCATGCTGGGCATCTTGCTGCTGATGCGCCTCGGCGGCAAAGCGCTCGACACGATCACGATGGTCGAGCTGATGATCCTCCCCGTCCTCATCGTGGTCGGCGGCTTCATCGGCGGGCTGCTCAACGGCCCCGTCTTCAAAAAACGCACGCGTCTCATCCTGACCGACAACCGCGCCCGCCTGCTGACGGGTGCCCTCGGCTCGCTGCTGCTCATCGTCTTCCTGTTCGTGCTCGCCCCGACGGGCGTCGAGTTCTTCCCCTCCACCGATCCGCGCATGATCATGGTGACGATGGAGGCGCCGCTCGGCACCAACATCGAGGCCAGCAACCGCGTGGCCGCCGAGGCGCAGGATCGCATCCAAGGCTTGCTGGAGCAGAACCCCAACTCCGAGGCCAACGTCGAGAACTTCCTCGTCAACGTCGGCGTCGGCGGCGACATCTTGTTTGGCGGCGGTGCGGCCTCGCCCGAGCGCTCGCGGCTGACGTTCAACATGATCGACTACGCCGACCGGGCGGAGAAGAGCACCGTCACGATGGAGCGGCTGCGCAGTGAGCTGGCGGCCATTCCGGGCGTTGATTTCGAGTTCGCGCAAGACGAAAACGGTCCGCCCACAGCTCCGCCCGTGAACATCGAGGTGACGGGGCAAGACTTCGCGCAGATCGTGCAGATCGCCGACGAGGTGACGCAGCTGCTGGTCGAGGCGTCGGAGTCGGGCGCTGTGCCTGGGCTCGTGGACGTGGCGAACGACCTCAACACCGGACGTCCCGAGTTGCAGGTCAACATCGACCGCGAGCGGGCGGCGCAGTTCGGGCTGACGACGCAGCAGATCGCCAGCACGGTACGCTCGGCCATCAACGGCGCCGAGGCGGGCAAGTACCGCACAGGCGATGAGGAGTACGACATCATCGTGCGCCTCCAAGAAGAGGACCGAACCAGTTTGGAGAGCCTGCGCAACCTGACGATCCTGTACGAAGGCCAGCAGATCCCGCTCAGCGCTGTCGCCGACTTTGACATCGCAGGCGGCCTGGGCTCGGTGACGCGCCTCGACCTGTTCCGCGTGGCCACGATCACGGGCGAAGCCGCGCCGGGCGCCAACGGCCAAGCCGTACTCACCTCGGTGCAGACCTACCTCAGCGAGTACGAGGAGACGCTGCCGCTGGGCTACAGCCTCTCGTATACCGGCGAGAACGAGGAGATGGCCGAGGCTTTCGGCTTCTTGACGACCGCGCTCCTGGTGGGCGTGGCGCTCATCTTCATGATCATGGTGGCGCAGTTCAACTCGGTCAGCGCACCGCTCATCATCATCGTGGCGGTCGGGCTGAGCCTGGTCGGCGTGCTGCTCGGGCTCATCATCACGCGCACGTCGTTCGGCCTGTTCACCTTCATCGGCATCATCAGCCTGGCGGGGATTGTGGTCAACAACAGCATCGTGCTCGTGGACTACATCATGCAGCTACGCGACCGCGGCATGGAGAAGATCGAGGCGGTCATCGAGGGCGGCGCCACGCGCTTGCGCCCGGTGCTACTGACGGCGCTCACGACCATCCTCGGGCTCATCCCACTCACGTTCGGCATCAACATCGACTTCGTGGGCCTGCTGACGAGCTTCGAGCCCGACTTCCAGCTCGGCTCGGAGAACACGCAGTTCTGGGGGCCGATGGGTATCGCCATCATCTCAGGCCTGACCTTCGGCACGTTCCTGACACTGGTGATTGTGCCCGTGATGTACTCGGCCTTCGACTCGCTCGCGCTGCGTCTGGGCAGCGTCTTCAGCCGCAAGCAAGCCGCCGACACGGCCTTCGACTCCACTGGCGACGGCACCTCCGCCGACCTGCCGATGGGCCGTCCGGTGGCTGGCGCGTAAATCAAGAGTTAGCTCGCCCCGTGATTCAGCAACTCAAAACCGAAGTCGAACGGCTTGAAGCCTGGGCACTGGAGCACGATTCCTCTGAGTACCCCTACTCCGCTGAGCTCTACTCGCTTGTCGAGTGGGCATTGGAACAGCCTGGACTTGCTCAAATCACATTCAATCTCTTACTCCGAGCGCTCAGCCTTGACGACGATGCTGAGGGAGTCCAGGATCTACTCCGCGAGCACCCTGACAAAGCAGAGCGCGTTGCCACAGCCGCAGTATCGCGTACGATGGACCCGCGTGCTCGCTGGCAAGTGGCCGTACTTGCCGGTGAGTTTGCTCCTGAGACTGTGCTACTTGCCTACCTCAAAGACAGCGATGAATATGTTCGTCGTCGGGCCTTACTCGCCAGTCGACATCGATTTGTGGAATTGGCTGAGCAGACGGCACTAGCATGGCTTGATGCACCCGAAGAATACTCACGGATGGTCGCCCTGGACACACTTCATGCGATCAAGTCGCCCATGTACAGTTTTGCCCAAAAGCAATTGGCGCAGGATGAGTCGATGGCCGTCAGACGCAAACTTGACAAGCTAGAGACGGGCGGATGAATTCTGGTACTTGCCTCATGACGTGACGATGAATCCATGCAGTACTTACGCACCCGACTCGCCACAAACCGGGCAACGCCGAAAAGACGCTTGCTCACAAAGCTGCTGTCTCTGATATCATCGAACCCGGATTATGAGGCATACCTGGGTGACGTAGCAGAATGGCTTGTGGAGTTTGACGAGGATGGATTGCCCTCGCGAGAAATTGGCTTAGACAGAAACGGGCAACCCGTTCTCGCAGGACCGGATGGGCGGAATTATGGTTTTTGGTTGGACACAAACATGACACTTGGCGATTTTGACGACCGCGAGACCATCAGTCAAAATACCTTCGAAGAGAAGTGGCAGGCGTGGCATAACGAAGTCGGATGACTGTCTAACAGTGAAGCACACGCCTTCCCCATGTCATCCCGAGCGGAGCCGAGGAATCTCCCCCGCGTACAGATTGCACGACCTCAAAGTGGGAGATTTACGTTCCGTGAACCTTCGGTTTCTCGGCTCTGGCCTGTGGCCGCCGCTCGGGATGGCAGTCTTGAGCGCCGCGTTACGTCACAACCACCTGCGTGCGCTCAGCCAGCTCCTTTCGCACGGCGGGGGCTACGACGGTGCCGAGTAATTCGATGGCGTTTAGCACATCGTCGTGGGCGATGGTGCCGACGGTGAGTTGCAGCAGGAAGCGTTGGTGGCCGAACAGCTTGTGCTGGAAGAGGATCTTCTCGATCACATCGTCGGGGCTGCCGATGACGCTGGCGCCACGCAAACTGGTCCCCGCCTCGAACTGTTGACGTGTAGTGGGCGGCCAGCCGCGCTCGCGGCCGATCTTGCTCATGGTCTGCTCGAATGCCGGGTAGGCGATGTCGATGGCGCGCTGGCGTGTGTCGGCGAGGAAGCCGTGCGAGTTGATGCTGACGGGCAGCGTGTTCGGGTCGAACCCTGCCTCCCGCGCAGCACGGCGGTAGAGGTCGGTCAGCGGCACGAACCGCTCCGGCATGCCGCCGATGATGGCGATGGCGAGCGGCAGCCCCAACGCGCCCGCACGGACGACGGAAGCTGGCGTGCCACCCACGGCGATCCAAACGGGCAGCGGATCTTGCACCGGGCGCGGGTAGACTTCCTGCTCCACGAGTGCGGCCCGATGCTCACCGCTCCAGGTGATCGGACCGTTCTCCCTGAGCTTCAACAGCAGATCCAGCTTCTCAGCAAACAGCGTGTGGTAGTCGTTCAGGTCGTGGCCGAACAGCGGGAACGACTCGATGAAGGAGCCGCGCCCTGCCGTGATCTCGGCGCGGCCGTTCGAGAGCGCATCGAGCGTGGCAAACTGCTGAAACACGCGCACGGGATCTTCGGAGCTGAGCACCGTGACCGTACTGGTCAGGCGGATACGCTCCGTCCGCGCCGCCACGGCCGCCAGCACCATCGCCGGTGCCGACACGGCGTAGTCGGAGCGGTGGTGCTCGCCGACGCCAAACACGTCAAGCCCAACCTTCTCGGCCAACTCGGCCTCTCCAACCAAGCGCTGGATGCGTTCTGCTGCCGTCGGTGTGGGTCCGTGACCGCCCTCGGGCGACGTCTCGCCGAACGAAAAGATGCCAATTTCCATGTGTGTCGTGCCTCGTAAATGGAACTGCTTTCCAGAGGTCGATGGTGACCTATTTCTTACCGCATGTCATCCGGTGGCGAGGGCGTGCCGCCTGTATACGCCTGCCAGTCGAACAGGTCGCCGCGGCCGAGGACGCGCGGGTCGCCCGTGGCGTGGAGTTCGGCCAT
>JBCCMF010000271.1:0-6611 GCA_039026435.1 Bacteroidota bacterium | reverse complement strand
CAACTACGACCTAGCCGCTGGCGACCGCCCCGAACTGATCGGGGAGCAGACGGCATGGTGGGTGATGAACGACGTGGGTGGCGTCAAGGAGTGGTCCACGACGGCCCCCATTGGCTTGGAGGTACAAGTGACCGCCTTTGCCTTCCGCACCTCTGGCGCGCTCAACAACACCACGTTCTACAAGTACCGCCTCATCAAGAAGGGGCCTGAACCCCTCAACGATGTGTACTTCGGTATCTGGAGTGACCCGGACCTTGGGAATGCGGCCGACGACTTCGTAGGAAGCGACTCAACGCTCGGTATTGGGTTTGTCTACAACGGCTTGGACAACGACGCAGGCCTAGATGGCTATGGCGATACGCCTCCGGCATTGGGCTACGACTTCTTCCAAGGGCCGCTAGTGCCAGCCCCTGGCGAGACGTGGACAGATCCGAGTGGCGTCACCCATCAGGACTCAACACGTCTGCCGATGACGCGCTTTGTCTACTACAATAATGATGGTAGTGTGCAGGGCAACCCCTCAGGGAGTACCATTGAGCCGTACAACTACCTGCGTGGTATCTGGCGCGATGGCCAGCCGATCACTTTTGGCGGGACGGGCTATGGCGGCACCGAGCCTACGAACTTCATGTTCCCGGGGAACCCCGCACAGGGCGAGTTCTGGAGCGAAGTGAACACAGACGACGCAGGGTCGGCGAATACTCCGGCTGACCGTCGCTTCCTGATGTCTACCGGGCCGTTCGACCTGAACCAAGGCGACGTGCAGGACATCGTGTACGGCATCGTCTGGGCACGCGGCGCTGATCGTCTGCAATCGGTCGAGAAGCTCTTCTTCGACAACGGGCAGGCCCAAGCCGCCTTCGACAATGACTTCTTCGTCCCGGCACCTCCTGCAGCGCCCACGCTGAGCGCTGACGTGTCAGACGGTAGTGTCATCCTCGAGTGGGGCTACACGGCTACGCAAAACAACTACCTCAACAGCTACGATGTGCAGAGTCCCTTCCTCGTCGCCGCTGCGGACGACACGACGTACACGTTTGAAGGCTACCGCGTCTTCCAGTACGAGTCGGCACTGCAAGCAGCTGATGAAGGCGAGACGCTCGCCGTCTTTGACGTCGCCAATGGTGTGACCACGGTTGTCGATACAGGCTCTGACGCTGGTGTCGAGATCACCGAGGTGGTGGCGCGCGGTACGGACAGTGGGTTGAGGAGCTTCCTTGAGGTACCCAACCTCGTAAATGGCACCGAATACCACTTCGGCATTCAGGCCTATGCGTACAACGAGGCCTCTGCTCCGAGAGTCTACGCGGGTCCAATCAACCGCATCTCGGTGATCCCGACCAACCAGGCGGCTCGCGACGGCGGTACGGTTGCCCAGACGGAAGCCAACACGCAGCTCGCCTCCGTGCGCACTGCGGGCACAGGCGATACGTTTGGCACGTTTGCCACCGTCACCAACCCGCTGGCCGTCACGGGCGACTCGTACGAGGTCCGTATCATCGAGATCGAAGTCGATGAAGACGGCAACACCGAGCTTGGCTATGACATCGTCAACACAACCACAGGCGAAGCCATAGTCGATGGGCGTGAGTTCTTCGCGCGCAATGGCAAAGTGCCTCCGTTCGGTCCGGATATTCTCGTGGCCGAAGGCTTGTCCTTCAGCGTCGAAGGTGCCGCCCCGGACTTCGTGGACTTCCGCGTGGTAGCTAACGCTGCTGGGCCGCTGGCTGAGTTTGCAGGAGCGTCGTCAGACTGGCAGGGCTTCCCCGGTATTGGGCGTGCGAGCCGTGGTGGACCACAGCAAACGAACGCTTCCACCTGGCACATTCACACAGGTGACAACGGCAGCCGTGCCGCCTACAGCGGTGCGGACAACGAGAACTTCCTAGGCCGTACCATCCTCAGCCGTACCGGTTGGAGCGATGTGGTGCCCTTCGACTACGAGTGGCGCTTCTCCGAGCGCTGCGTGAACTCGTTCCTGGCTGGCACACCAGAGTGCTTCGGCTATGACCGGTTCTCAGTCACTGACTCAGATCCGAATCGTGAGCTAGCGGGTATCCCCTTCGAGGTCTGGCGTGTTGGCGTTGGTACATTGGATGACACATCTGATGATTACCGCGTCATCCCAGCCATCATCGACTGGGACGACGATGGCTGGAACCTGCAGGACTTCGACCACTCGGGCTCAAGCCTGAACAACGACCCTGAAACGGATTGGACGTACTGGTACATCCCGAATGACACCTCGCCTGGTGAGGCTGGCTACAACGAATGGCTCGCCAACGCGCAAGCTGATGTGGCCAATACCCTGGATCACGGCGATGAAATCATTGGGCGTCTTGTGCTCTTCAACTGGAACGGTGGCGATGTAGACGCAGGCGTCTACGATGCTGAGTATCCTGAGCCGGGCACCATCTTCCAAATGATCACTACGAAGCCGTTGGCTGCGGGCGATATCTATGCTGTGAACACAGCAGGCCAGAACGCCCTTACGGATCAGGCCGATGTGGCTGCCGAAGCGCTGGAGTCCATCCGCGTGGTGCCCAACCCGTACAAGGCGGTCTCGAGCTACGAGACGGACCTTCGTTCGGACAAGGCGCGCTTCATCAACCTGCCCGCTAACGCTACGATCAACATCTAAACGCTAGATGGTACGCTCATCCGCACGTTGCAGAAGTCGAGTGCTGGCACTACGCTAGACTGGGATCTGACGAACCAGGAGAGCCTACCCATTGCCAGTGGGATGTACATCATTCACATCGACGCCCCTGGTGTGGGTGAGAAGATCATCAAGTTCGGCGCCATCATAGGCCGCACGCAGCTGGACCTGTTCTAGTACGCGTGGCCGGAGCGCAGCGCACGGTTGCGCTCCGGCCCGCAGACAGGTCCACCACAGAACATATCCGAGAGGTTAATGCAAATGAACGCAAAGCTTTTCTTTAAGTATGCTGGCTGCGCGCTGCTACTTCTGCTCCTCAGCTTCCCTGAGGTCAACGCACAAGAGCGCCGTGGTACAGCTGGCTCCGTCCAGGAGCTGGTTCCCTTGACTGCCCAAACGGCGGCGCTGGGAACCGCCATGACAAGCGGTGTGGCTGGCGCCAGTGGCCTAGAGCTGCTCTTCAGCAACCCCGCTGGTCTTTCCATGAACCAAGGCACGGGCGTGGTGTACAGCCGTCTGGAGTACGTGGCCGATATCGGCACGAACTTCTTCGGCATCGCGCAGCGCATAGGCAACAACAACATAGCCTTCACGCTCAGCTCGTGGGACTTTGGCGACATCGCGCTCTCCACCGAGCTCAACCCCGAGTCTGACGTCACCTGGACGGCCAACTTCGTAACCGTTGGCGCGGCCTTCAGCCGTGAGTTCACCGACCGCATCTCAGCGGGCTTCAACGCGAAGTTCCTCAACGAACGCATCGATGACATCGCGGCCACAGGCGTGCTCTTCGACGCAGGTATGACCTACGTCGTAGGCGAGTCCGGCCTACGTTTTGGGGTCAGCCTCAAGAACATCGGCCCTGAAAAGAGCTTCAGTGGAACCGGTCTGGTGCGCTTCGAGCAGCTGTCCAACCAGATCCCCGAAGCACAGGCGCAAGCCCTGACGCTGCAAGGCGCGGACTACGAATCGCCCTCGATGCTCAACTTTGGCGTCGCGTACACGCGCGAGATCAATGCGAGTGCATCGTTGAGTGTCATCGGTAACTTCCGCTCCAACTCGTTCTCGCAGGACAACTACATCGGCGCCGTTGAAGTCGGCCTGCTGAATGTCCTCTACCTGCGCGGCGGTTACCAGCTCCAGGAAGATCAGGACCAGACGTTCTACACGGGTGCCAACTTTGGCGCCGGGGTGAACCTGGATCTGGGCGGCAACGCGATCCGGGTTGACTATGCGTACCGCGCCACCGATCCGTTCGACGGCGTGCAGCTGATCACGGCGTCTGTGTCGCTGTAAGCGTTACAAGGAAACCTACGCCTCGTGCGTAGTAAAGCGGGGTATCCTCAACCCAGGGTACCTCGCTTTCTTATTTTGGGTCTGCGGGCTTTCGATGCCAAGGTCGTTAGGTCTTTAATCACACGATGAGCGCCATGCTGAAGAGGAAGATGTGGAGTGCTGCGCAGGCACTGTGCTGTGTGCTCCTCATCAGTGCAGCACTATGGGGGTGTGCGCCTGCCGAGCCAGCGCCAGAGCCGCCCGTGCAGCCTGCTGCTGCAACGGCGACTACGCCGTTCAAGAACGTGGCCGATACCGACGTGGCCTTTGTGGGCGACGCCGTGTGCGCCACGTGCCACGAAGACCTCTACGCCAGCTACCAAGCGCACGGCATGGCGCAGTCCATGTACCTGCTCACGGAGGACCGCGAGGTAGAGCCGGAGACGGGAACGCCCATCTATGACGAGCGCGGCAACTTCAGCTACACCGTCGTGCGGCGCGATAGCGGCTTCTATCAGGTTGAGCAACTACGCGGCGCGTCGGGCGAGGTGATCCACGAGCTGGCGCGGCGCATGGAGGTCGTCGTGGGCAGTGGCAGTGCCGCTCGTACCTACCTGACGGAAGTCGATGGACGCTACCACCAGCTGCCGCTCACGTGGTACACCCAAGTCGAGAAGTGGGATTTCAGCCCAGGCTACGATCAGGCCAACGACCGCTTCAACAGGCTCATCCCCGATCGGTGCATGGCCTGTCACAACAGCTACCCCCAGACGACGCCCCACGTGACGGGCAAGTACGAGGAGGTGCCCGAGGGCATCGGCTGTGAGCGGTGCCACGGCCCGGGCGAACTGCACGTGGAAGCCCGCCTGGCCGATGAAGAAGGCGGTGACATCGACTACACCATCGTTAATCCCAAACACTTGGAGCTGGATCGACGGCTGGATGTGTGCCAGCAGTGCCACCTGCACACCACGGTCTCCATGCTACGGGAAGGGCGGTCGGCGCTGGACTACCGGCCGTCGCAGGCCCTCTCCGACCATGTGGCGCTCTTCGCGGAAGAGGTCGATCCCAAGGAGACCGTGGTGAGCGTGATCTCGCACGCCGACCGCATGAAGGCCAGCGCATGCTTCGTGGAGACGATCGCCAAGGGCGGCGTCATGGAGTGCACCACGTGTCATAACCCCCACGAAGGCTTCCGCGATTCTGGCCCGCAGTATTTCAACGCCACGTGCCAGGGCTGCCATCAAACGCTGGCCGAGGTAGACTGGAGTACGCCTAGCCTCATCGAAAATCACCAGCCAACGGCAAACTGCATCGACTGCCATATGCCCAAGGTGGAAGCGGATGACGCGCCCCACTCCAGCTTCACCGACCACTGGGTGCGCGTTGTGGAGGAGGCGCCAGCCAGTGTTGAAGCCGAGGAGGTGGAGACGCTCAAAGCATACTTTGCCGAAGACCGCGCGTCCACGTCGGGCGCGATCTATAAGGCCCGTGCCGAGGTCGTGTATGCCCTGCAGAAAGGCGACACGAGTGCGCTCTTAGGCAAGGCCACAGCGCTGCAGCAGGCGTTGGGGGCATCGGAGGCGTTTGATGAGGCGCGCTACTTGCTGGGGTATACGTACCTGCAGGTGGGCGAGGTAGACCGCGCCATTCCCGAGCTGGAAGCGGCGGTGCGTGCGCAGCCCGACGTGCCGGAGCGCCTGAACACGCTGGCACAAGCCTACGAAGCTGGGCAGCGCGATCCCGTACGGACGGAACGGCTCTATCGTCGCGCCCTCCAGATCCAGCCCGCCCTGGCCGACGTACGGGTAAACCTTGGGCGCTTCCTGGAGGCGCGTGGCCGAATCGATGAGGCGATCGCGACGTATCGGCAGGCCATCGACGAGCAGCCGTGGCTTGTGGAAGCACATTACAACTTGGGCACCGCCCTGCTGCAGAAGCAGCAAGTGCAAGCTGGGGTAGCCAGTCTGGAGGCTGCGCTGGGCCTAGATCCCAAATACCCCGACGCGCTCACCAACCTGGGCCTCGTGAATGCCATGCAAGGCGATCTGAACACTGCCGAGACCTTCTTCAATCGGGCGGTAGACGCCGGGCCTCGGCACGCGCTGTCGTTGAACAACTTGGCTACGTTCTACCTCAACCAAGACCGGCACAACGACGCCATTCCGCTGCTGGAGCGAGCCGTAGAAGCCAACCCAACCTTCGTGGACGCCCTCGGCAACTTGGCCCTCGCGTATTTGCGTGCAGGCAATGAAGCAGGGGCACGCACCTACGCCCAGCGCGCCCTCGCGCAGGACGCCAACCATGCACTGAGCCAGCAAATCATGGGCGCGCTGTAGCGCATGCCAGCGCTGGGAAATGACTGTGCGATCGAGCCTGTCATCCCGAGCGGAAGCCAACGGCTGTAGCCGAGGGATCTCCCACTTTAAGGTCGTGCAATTCTTGAACAGGGGAGATTTACCTGCGGTGTGCTTCGCGCTCTCGGCTCCGCTCGAGATGACAAGAATAGACGATGTGATGCACTATGAACTGTCAGAACGGGTATCAGACCGCTACGGGCTTCGGCTGTGCGATGTGCGCCGCGATGACCTCCGCATGAAAACGCCCGTTCTCGATGAACCAGCGGCTCGTCCGCAGGCCGCCGCACACGGTGCCTGCCATGTAGATCCCCTCGCGGTTG
>JBCCMF010000270.1:0-6613 GCA_039026435.1 Bacteroidota bacterium | reverse complement strand
CCGTAGGTCATGGCAGAAAACTAGCCCCGACAAGTGTGACGCAACGGAAACACCTTGTAACGTTGCTTAACTCGGGCGCATCTACCCCGATGTTCGATGTACATAGGGACTGATGATTCAACTCCGTAACATATTATCTCGACTTCGCGGCCACACGACGCCTGAAGCCCCCAAGGAACAGGCCAGCCCTGACGCCCCAGAACACCTTGTCATCATTGGCAACGGCATAGCGGGCGTGACGGCGGCGCGGTTTGTGCGCAAGCAGTCCAGTACGATGCGCATCACGATGATCTCGGGAGAGACGGATCACTTCTACTCGCGGACGGCGCTCATGTACATCTACATGGGCCACATGCGCTACCAAGACACCAAGCCCTACGAGAACTTTTTCTGGCCTAAGAACCGCATCGACCTGGTGCGCGACTGGGTAGTACACGTTGACGTGGAGCGCAAGAAGGTCCACCTGAAGGACGGGATGCCCATCCACTACGACAAGCTGCTCATCGCCACAGGGTCTACGCCGCGCTGGTTTGGGTGGCCGGGTGCCAAGCTGAACGGCGTGCAAGGCCTGTATGGCATGCCCGATTTGGAGCGGATGGAGGCGGCCACGCAAGGCATTACACATGCTGCCGTGGTCGGCGGTGGGCTCATCGGCGTAGAGATGGCCGAGATGCTGCACAGCCGAGGCATCCACGTCACGTTCCTCGTGCGCGAGCCCACGTACATGTCGAAGGTACTTCCGGCGGAGGAGTCGGCGATGGTGAACCGCGTGATCCGTGCGCACGGTATCGACCTGCGGCTTGGCGAGGAGTTGGCAGAGATCCGGGGCGACGGCAACGGCCGCGTCCGTCAGATCGTCACGAAGAGCGGCGATGTGATCCCGTCGCAGTTCGTAGGCATCACGATTGGCGTGGTGCCCAACCTGAAGGCCTTGGCGGGCAGTGCCATCGAGACGGATCGGGGCGTACTCGTCAACGAGTATCTGGAGACCAACATCCCCGATGTCTATGCCGTGGGTGACTGCGCGCAGTTCCGCGAGGATGGCATCGGCTACAAGCGCATCGACCAACTCTGGTACACCGGGCGGCGGCAGGGCAAGACGGTGGCGGCATCGATCTGTGGCAACCGCACGCGCTACACGAGCAGCCTGTTCTTCAACTCGGCCAAGTTCTTCAACCTGGAGTACCAAACGTACGGCAACATCGCTCCCGAGCGCCCCGATGGCATCGAGTCGCTCTACTGGGAGCATCCCGATAAAGATCAGGCCCTGCGCATCGACTACGAGGCCGACACGCAGGCCGTAGTCGGCTTCAACATGATGGGCTTGCGCTACCGCCACGAGGTATGTGCCACGTGGATCGATCAACGTGCGCCGCTATCCCATGTCGTGGAGCACCTCGCCGCCGCCAATTTCGACCCCGAGTTCTCCACGCGCGCTGAGCTGGAAGTGCTGCAGGCTTAGCCTGCCCTCGGTCCAAACTCCCTTGTAGTATGCTATTAGACTATCTGAAATCCGTACGGCTACGCGTTCCCCATGTGGGCGCCAGCCAAACGCCCGACATCAGCCTGTCGCTGAGCGCACCTACGACCAACCTGGACACCGTTGAGCAGACGGGCTTGGCGCTGGTGGGCCTGGGCTCGCTAGCGCTCATCGTGGCGCTGTTCGGCGCTGGGAGCGTATACCCGGCCGCGTTTCTGGTGGGCGGTGTGGGTACCATGTCGCTGGGGTCGCTGCTGTACTTTCGCAAGTTCCTGGCGAAGCCCGAAGGCATCAACAACGATGGCTTGTGGATGGGTACCGCGACCGCCAAGGGCGCGCTCGGCTGGGTGCTCGGCATCGTGTTCACGGGCTTCTACGTGCTGATGTACTGGTTTCCGGCCACGCTGACCCATCTCGTCGCCATCGTCGATCCGATCTCCGACTTCATCGGCTATCCAGAAGGGGTAGACGCGCGGCGCTGGGTGCTCTACGGCACGTTCTACACCATCGCCGTGATCGTCATGGGCGTGCGCGCCATCTACAAGTACCGCCACGTCAAGTACCAGATCGTCCGCACGTTCTCGGTCATGTTCTTCCAGCTGGTGTTTGCGTATCTCATCCCGTACGGGCTGGTGATGCTGAACCAGCCGGAGTTCTACTTCCACTACTTCTGGCCGCTCAAGTACGAGTACCTGTGGCCCGGCGCCGACAACTGGCTGCTGACCTATATGATTGTGTTCGGCGCCCTGATGTTCTTCGTGGGCACGCCCATCCTGACGTACTTCTTCGGCAAGCGCTGGTACTGCTCGTGGGTGTGCGGCTGCGGCGGCCTCGCCGAAACCGCTGGCGACCCCTACCGTCACCTCTCCAACAAGTCGCTCAACGCGTGGAAGGTGGAGCGGTGGATGATCCACGGCGTGCTGGCCGCGACGGTGCTGGGCACCATCCTGCTGTGGATCGACACGGCCACGGGCGGAGGCATCCTCGGGAGCATCTCGCAGCCATTCCGCAAGTGGTACGGCTTCCTCATCGGGCTCATCTTCGCGGGCGTCGTCGGCGTCGGGTTTTATCCGATCATGGGCTCGCGCGTGTGGTGTCGCTTTGGCTGCCCGATGGCGGCGATCCTCGGCTTGCAGCAGCGCTTCTTCTCGCGCTTCCGCATCACCACCAACGGCGGGCAGTGCATCTCGTGCGGCAACTGCTCCACGTACTGCGAGATGGGTATCGACGTGCGGTGGTACGCCCAGCGCGGCCAGAACATCATCCGCGCGGCGTGCGTCGGGTGCGGGGTGTGCTCGGCCGTGTGCCCGCGTGGCGTGCTCAAGCTGGAGAACGGCCCGCAGGACGGTCGCTACAATGGCCCCGTACTCTTCGACCGCGACGACGTCGTGATCCTCACCGACGAAAGCTGGAAGGCATAAGCGGCGCGCCTAGGCCTCGGCGCTGAGCATCCGCACGGCAGAGGCCAGGTCGATGTCGGCATGGGCTACGCCGTCGCCTTGATGGTTGAGCTCCTCGCGGATGGTGAACCGCAGCGCCCGCAGCCCGTGGACGCCTTGCATGTCCTCGAGCGCAAACGACTCGACGTTCTCCTCAGCAAACCCCGACGCCTGCAGGTAGGCGATGTATTCGCGGTACTCGGCCTCCTCGTGCGCATGGGCGTAGACGATGGCGATGGTGTCGGGCTGCGTCAGCCGCTCGCCTGTAGACTTGATCACGGCTTTGTCGATGCGCTTCTTGACAATCTCGTAGCGGATGTTGTACGCGCCATCCACGTCGAACTGCTTCTCTTCCTGCCTAAACCGTATCGCTAGTGGCGAGCTGTGGACGAGGATGAGGTGCGTCACGCCGAGCGCCACAGGCAACGACGGCCGAGCGCGCCGCAGCGCCCACTCGGTGCCGCACATCATCATCAGCTGCCAGAGCCGCAGGTTGCGGAGGTACATCGGGTGAAACACGCCGTCGGGTTGTAGCGAGGCTCCAACGTAGATGCTGTGGTCCACGCCGTCGGTCTTGTACTTCTCGAAGAAGTGCGGAAACATGCCCTGCGCTTTCTCTTCCTGCGCGTCCAGGTAGGTGCCGATAGTCTCGTTGATCTGCGTGACGGTTTCCTCGAACTCGCGGCGGCGCTTGTAGAGCATGCCGTGCGTGGCGTCGATGGCCGCGCGATAGTCGGCGATGCGGCTCTCCACCGATGCGCCGAATCCAGCTAGGTGGTCGAAGAGTGGCTCGACCTCGTTGCGGAGGAACGCCAGCTTGGAGGTCTCGTCTTGCGTTTTGAGCCCGAGCTCTAGCTCCTGCGCAAAGGTGCCGATGCGGTAACCGAGTTCGTCCAGAATGGGGAGTGGGCGGATGAGACTCGCCTCCACGATCACGGCAAGGGCCAACGCCAACTGCTCCACGAGATCGTCGAGGATGGCGCTGTTGCGTGTGTCAGAAGAGTGCCGGATGTCGGTGAGGCCGTAGATCGGGTACACGTCGTCAAACACGATGGGCTCAAGCATCGCGGCTTCGCCCTCGTCGCGCGCCATCATGTAGCGCAGGGCTGCCTCCCGAAAGCGCCACTCCACCGACGGATGAAGCGCCGTGTACTGCCGCTTGATGATGGCCTGGATGCGATCCTCGGCTTCGTCCAGGCTGCGCTGGAGCGATGTGGCAAAGAGCGTCATCACCTCCATCAGCTTCAGCGTGTTCACGGCGTCGAGGCTGCCCGCTTCGCCTGAGGCCAGCTCCAGAATGCCAATCAGCTTGGACTTGTAGACCAGGGGGGCCAGCAGCAGGCTCTCGTAGCCTTTCTCGCGGAGGACCTGCTCATAGGCCGTGTCAAATCCAGCGTCGGCCAAGTCAGCAACGAGGACGGGCTCCTTCGTTTGGATCACTCGCGCATAGGCCGAATCGTGCATGCGCGGGCACACGGGCGCCTCGTTCCCAGTCATAAGCAAGCTCCGGCCAACGACATGCGCGTTGGAAAGCTGGGCGACCTCTTCCTTCTCCAGGCAGAGAAAGCCCAGGTCGAGGTCAGCATGCCGCATCAGCGTGCGCAGGCGGGCCTCCAGGTGGTCCACGCGCTCTGGCGTCGTCATCGCGTTCGGCTCCAGCAGGTCGTTTTTGAGCCGCGAGAGCACTTCCTGGTCCGTGACATCGATGGCCTCGATCACGGCAAAGCCGTGGAACGAGAAGTTGTCGGGCGGGAGGAAGGTTTGCCAGAGCGTGAGGTCGAGCGGGTTTTCCCTGAGCGTGCGGATCTGCTCCTTGGTCAACTGGGGCAAGTCGCCCTCGTGCTCGATCCAGCAGAAGCGCGCGTCGTGTTGGAAGCGGTAGTAGTTTTGGAGGCCCGTCTTGGCATCCACCTTGGCGTAGATGATCGGATGGTCAAATCCGGCATCCTCGTGGTAAAACGCGTACAGGATAAACGCGTAGGCCGAGACCGCCTTACGATCCGCCATGCGCTGGAACTCCTGCGGGTTGTCGATAAACATCTGCTGCGCGGCCTCGACCAGGTGATCAAAGCCGGGCGTGCAGAAGACGCGATCCATCGAAAACGGACGGTTCGCCGAGGCGAGGACGGCATCGAGGCGTGCTGCTGGGAAAACCGCGCTCATCATCAGGTTGACCAGGTCGCGGTGGGTATCCACTACCGAGAGGTCGCTGAGCGCGCCGTGTAGCGCGGGTGTCTCATCCCACTGTTTCGCCACGTACCGCGCCAAGGCGGCGCTCACGTCGTGTTGCGTGGCGAGTTGCTTCCAATAATCAGCCAGCCGGTCAAGGCTAAGCACACGGTCGAAGAGAAACGTATCGAACCCAGATTTCATAGGGTACCTCCGGCGCAAGGGGAGAGGCGCCCTGTAGGGAGGGCGCGCAGGACAATTCGAGGGGTCTTGACGTAAAAATACGCAAAACCCTTACATAATGCCTGTTTACGACGCGCCGCGCCATTGGTTTACCGCGCGGGCACAAAGAGGCGGAGGAACTCGGCGAGCAGCCCATCAACTTCCGGGGTCGGCGCCAACGTGTCGAGGATGGCCTGGAAGTCAGCTTCCGTCTCGACTTCGCTGTAGTAAGCGCGATAAGCGAGCAGCCGTTCGCGCTCCGTCTTGGCATCCAACTCGCTATGAAACTGTGTGGCGTAGATGGGCTTGTCGCCGATGCGGAAGGCCTGGTGCCCCTGGTTGTCGCTGATGGCGAGCTCGATGGCGCCGTCGGGCAGCACCGTCACCCGGTCATGGTGGCCCACGTTGGCTTTGAACGACGCAGGCAAGTGGCGGAAGAGCGGATCGGCATGCCCGGCTGCATTCAGGTGGATCGTCCGGCAGCCCATCTCGGTAAGCTCCGGCACATACTCCACACGGCCGCCCAGCGCACGCGCGATGATCTGATGCCCCCAGCACGACCCAAACGTGGGATAGCTGCGCCGGTCGGCCTCGCGGACGAGGTTCAGCAAATCCTCCATCCAAGGGTAATCTTTCCATGCCGAGTATTCGGCCGAGCCGCCAATCATCATCACCTCCGCCTCGTCCAAGTCGCTCAGCATTAGCTGGTCGCGCACGACATTGCGGAGCACCAGTTGATCGGCGGAGAGTTGGCAACGGTCGAGGAAGCACTGCTGCTCTTGCTGCTCGATGTCAGCAGTGTCACGGGCTTGGATCAGGAGGAGGCGCATAGGATGTCAGATGAACTCGATGTGGTTAATCATGTCCTCACGCGAAAGCACATCGGCGATTATCAAGAGCCCGCGTACAAAATCGCCAATGGAGGCGCGCTGCTGGTGCGCATAGACGAGGTCTGCATGAGGGATACCTTGGGCATGGAGGCGAAGAAAGTCATCATCGCGCGTGATGAGCGTCCGGTTTTCTGCAGCTGCCCGCCGCAAGTGTGCCACATCCTCAGCGCCGATCATGTCAGCTTCGCTTGCTGTGAGCACGTCAAGCTCTCGCCGTCTCAGTGCTTCGATAATTGCCCCATGAATGTGCTCATCGGTGTAGAAAGCGATGGGCTCAGCCATGGGGCTTCAGCGTGCGGTGGACTTTGGAGGGGGTCTGGTCGCGGCGGACTAAGATGCAGGCCAGGGGGGAGGGGGCCCGGCGGGCGCGAGACGGAAGCGCGGGGGGGGGGTGGTGGGGGCGGCGGCGGGGG
>JBCCMF010000269.1:0-6626 GCA_039026435.1 Bacteroidota bacterium | reverse complement strand
TCGATGTCAATCAAGCCACCAATCTGGGTCCTGAAACCGCCGAGTTCGAGCGAGATCAGCCCCTCGTCTTCGCTCGTAGGCAAGATCGCGAACTGCCCGCCTCGCCCAAGGCGTCCCCAGTCTTCCACGCCGCTGTTGCCCACGGTGAAGCCCTCATAGCCGGCACGGCCCACGACGCCCTCCACGTCGAAGCCCGCCGAGCCGCCGATGACCAGCCGTAACGGATCGCCTTGTACGGGGTCGAGGCTGAGGCTTGTGATCTTAACGTCGAAGAAGCCAGCGTCTAGGTCAAACAGCGGATCGGCCTCGGTAGCTACGGCCGAGATGTTGTAGTCGATGCACACCCCGCCGACATTGACGCCCACCTGGCACAGCCCGGCGTTGGCGAGCTCTATCCGGATGCCCGGCGTGTTGCGCAGGTCGCTGGCCTTGCCGATCTCGATGCGCTTCTCGGTCTTGTTGTCCAAGTAGAGCGCGGCCGATACGTAGATGGCCGGGCTGCGCTGTGGGTCGCCCAGGTTGAGGTCCACGCCGAAGCCGGTGAGGTCCATCGTGGCGAAGTCGCCCAACTCGTACTCCGTGGCGGTGTTGTTGCCAATCTCGAAGCCGCTGTCGAGCACGAAGAGCGGCCCCTCGATAGTAGGCACATAGCTGCCGTTCTCCTTGCCAATCTCCACCGTCATCAGCGCAGTGCCATCAGCAGGGGTGTTTGGGTCAGTGCCTACCTTGACGCCTTGGGTGGCAGCGCGGAACGGAGCCGGCAGCGTAGCCTTCGCCTCGGCGAAGAGCGATACGCTGGGCGCATCCACCGGCTTACGCAGGCCGAGCTTGGTCAGCGTCAGGTGGTTGTCGATGATATCAATGTTCGTCACCGCCACCTCGTCGAACGCAAAGGTACCGTCGGCGCCGATAAGCATGTTGGTGAACGTGACGGGGTCGTCGGCGATCGCAGTGAGTTCGCCGTTGAGCTGCACACCGAAGATGCCATCGGGCAAGGCCGCGTTGAAGGCGGTGCCAAAGCCGAACGACGCCCCTTGGGCTGGGATGTCGATCGCGGCGAGGCCGCCGAAGAGGTCGGTCTGCAAGCGCGAGCCGTTCGATGCCGACTCCAGATCGGCAATGAGGTTGACGCCTTGCGCCGTTCGCTGGACACCCAGCTTGAGTCCTTGCACCGTCACGGCGAAGTCGTCGAGCACATCGGGCACGGAGAACGTGCCGCTGAGAGACACGACGAACGTGGTCTCGTCGATAGTGAACGCAATGCCACCGTTAGCGTCGGGATCAAGCTGCGCCACCTGCATTGGAATGGTGCCCGGCAGGTGCGACGTCTCGCCTGAAAGGCTCCAGCCCGCCTGCGCATTGTACCCGCCCGCATAGTGCAGGTAGACCGGCTCCTGTTGTCCGTTCACCTCGCGCTGCAGCAGCTGCGTCGTGAAGTCGCCGGAGAGGTCGAAGACAGGCGGCGTGTTGGGCGCAAACGTCAGCTTGATGCCGCGCACAGCTACGGTCGTCTGCGGGTCGTTCTCGGGATAGTTGAGCGCGAGTATCGGGTCCTGCTCAACTTGGTCAGGGTCAAATGTCGGGCTGTAGATCCCAGCCACCACCGTGCCGGCGAAGCCGTCCTCTCCTACTTCGATCTCTACTTCAAGCGGCTGCTGCGCGTCCTCCAGTATATCCGGCAGATCGATCAAGCCCGCGATGCGGAACGGCAGCGCCTCGGTGCGCTTGTAGATGAGCTTGCTGATCTGGACCGGGAGGTTGGGCAGATCGACGGGCGCTCCGGGTAGTATGGCCAAGCTATCGACCACGATGTTGAACGCGTCGTCGCGCGTGGCCGAGAAGCTGACCTGTATGGGCGTCTGGCCGAGGTAGTCACTCAGCGCAGGGATGACGAGATCGACAGGCATGTTGGGCTTCGTGCCGATCTTGGACGCTGTGGTATCTATGCGCAGTTCGTCAGTGGCGGGGTCGCGCAGAACGATGAAGGCGACGTCCTTGGACGGCAAGTACAGCGTGTCGGGGACGATGGAGGCGAGCGCTTCCTTGGTGTTGAAGTTGAAGCCCGTGCGGTCGAGGTAGAGCAGCGGCGTGCCCGCCTGCCGCTCCAGCAGATCGACGTAGACATCGGCGCGGCCCTCGGTGACGTCGAAGGGGTCGAGGCCGAGCGTGAAGCCCGCGTCGGCATCGTCGTCATTCTCGAACGCCAGCCGCAACCCGGCCAGGTCCTGCCCGAAGCCGCGCAGGCTGCCACGCCCGTCGCCCGTGAGGTGGAGGCCGAGCGAGTCAAGGCGGATGGCGCTGTCCACGACGAACCGGAAGCCGTCGTCCGTAAAGGCGACCGTCGTATCGACCGGGGCGAAGCCGATGGGGTTGATGGCGCTCTGCAGCGCGAGACCCGCCGCCAGCGTAGCGCTGCCGCTCTCCACGACACCGGTAGAGAGGTCGAACGTGAGGTCGTCGTAGGTGATGGTGACGCGCGCTTCGGGCGGGCCGAACGTGCCGCTGCTGCGGAAGGTGAAGCCCTCCTTGTCGAGCCGCGCCTCGCTCACTTCGAGCGTGAACGCCGGGTCGGCGGCGTCGAGCGGCAGCGGTGCGGTGAACGTTTCGCTCACGAACAGCGCACCGTCGGTGATCTCGCCCGTCATCAGGTTCATGTCGAGGTCGCCCTGGATGACGAGTGGCGTGGCGTTGCCGCCGAAGGCGATGGTGGCCTCGACGGAGCCGTCGAGGATAGCCGTCTGCTCGTCGTTCGTGTACGCAAACGTGATGACCGTCGGGTCTTCCGGCGTGTTGAGCACCGCGAAGCTCACGGGTCCGGCCTCGAAGCGCCCACACGGCGCGGCGTTGACAGTTCCCTCGAAGCCCGGCCCTTCCACAAACATCAGGTCGAAGTCGGTGTAGACGCAGTTGGCGGGATCATCCGGCACGAACGGCCCCTCGCCAGCGACCAAGTGCCCACGGATGCCGAACGAGTAGTCCTGCACGCCGTTGAGGTTTTGCAAGAGCCCGTTGACTTCCGTGATAGCCAGGGCGGGCGGTGCGGCGGACGGCGACCCGAGCGGTACCGTCACCACGGCCTCGCCATTCGGTGGGCTGTAGAGCACACTGCCCTCCAAGATGCCATCCTCGAAGCCGACGTCTAGGAACGTGAAGTCGTACGTGTTCGGGTTGGTGCCGTACAGATCCGGCAGCTTCATGATGAAGTCGAAGCGCGGATCGAGCGTGTCATCGAGGTCCACGCTGCCCTGCGACCAGTCGAACGTGACTGTAGCGCTCGTGCGGAACGCGGTGGGCTTGAACTCGACGCTCCCTGCGTTGAACGGCGGCAAGTCGAGCCCGGGCACGGAGCTTTCGTTGACGTCTTGAGGCGGGATCGTGAAGCCGTCCTCGGTCAGGCTGAGGTCGAGTAGCGGCACGGCGAACTCGTCGAAGACGGTCGGGCGCGTCACGATACTCGCGTCGAACTCGGCGTCGAACTGGAAGTCATTGACGGGGTCGTACGTGAGCGACAGGCTCGTCACCTCGTCGATGGCAAAGGCGAAAAAGTCGAAGTCGATCGCCTCGGGCTGGGCGGGCTGCACGGGACCCGTGGTGGTGAGCGACAGGTTGTACTGCGTGCTACCCATCGGCTTGCTGTAGCGCCCATCGAGCTCGGCGCCCACGACCAGCGCGCCCGTGTCGTCGGTGACGGTGAACTGGGCGATCATGTTGAAGTCGAACTCCAGGTCGCCCGTGGCGGTGCGCTCGAAGCCGCCGACCACGGAGGACGGCTCCAGCGCTACTTGATCGAAGCCGCGCACGAGGTCGACGCGCCCGTCCAGCGCCGGGACGTTCACACTCCCGCGTATGCCGCCGTCGGGGTCGATGGCCAGCTCGACGCGGGTGTTGGGGTCGATGACGCGGTCAAACAGCGCCAGCGGACCCGCCACGCTCAGCCCGAACGTGCCGGAAGCGTCGCGGTCGAAGTTCAGCTCGCGGATGGCGATGGGCAGGCCGATCTGCGTGAAGTCGAACGCCGGATCGTCGGGCGCGACGGTCGCCGAGATGCTGCCGAGTTGCAGTTCACCGCCGGGGGCGATGACGAGATCGCTAAATGTGATGTTCAAGCGCGGTGGCTCAGGCTGCGTGCCCTGTAGCGCCGGCACCACCAGCGGCACCGACTCGTTCGGCTTCGTCATAATCTTGAGCGTGCCGTCGGCCAGGCGCTCGTAGTCGACGAAGGCGTTACTGCTGTCTTTCAGGATCAGGTACGCGGCTTCCTCGCTGGGCAACGGGATGCGCTCAGGGAGCACAGCAGCCAGCCAGTTGGGATCGAGGTGGAAGCCGTCGGCATCGGCATAGGCCAACGGCAGGCCGTCCCAGGAGAACCGCACCACGCCGTTCTCGATGTCGAACCCACCGAGGCCAAAGCGGAAGTCGTCCTCGAAGGTCGCCGAGAGGTCTTCGTCGATGTTGAGGCCGTCGTACTTGAAGCGCGCGGTGCCCTTACCGCTAATGTGGAAGCCGTCTTTGTCGATGGTGAGCGCGTTGCCGAGGCCTAGGTAGAAGCCCGGATTGACGCTGACTTCCTCGTCGTTGGGGATGGCGCGGTACGTGAGGCTGTCGGCGGCGTCGCCACGGTCCAGCATGCCCACCTCAAAAGCGAAGCCTTGGTCGAACAGCATCTTGCCGCTCTTGATGCCGCCGCCGCCGAGGTCCACAAGCAGTTCGTCGAACGTGACGCCGATCTCGTTCTGGCCGGGTAGGATCAGCTTGTTGCGGCCGTCGATGAGGAACCCGTCTTTGCCGATTTCGGCGCGCTCGATGCGGAAGCTGAGGATGGGATCGCCCTCTTCGGGCAGCGTCCACACGAACGGCTGGTCGAGCGCGAAGTTGAGCTCTTCCCAGTCGCCCGACATGAAGTTGTAGACCACCGAGCCGGTGACGCTGTAGTCCTCGGTGACCTGCAGCGTGGCGCTGCTGTGCAGGCGTACCGTCTGGCCGTTGCTACCGCCCTTGAATTCAAGCCTCGTGTCGTTCAACGCAGCCTCAAACGGCCCCAGATCAACTGGGCAGCCGAGGTCAAACTTAACGGTGCCGTCGAACGTGCCGCTCAGCCGCAGGTCGAGCAGCGCCTCGCCCGTGGCGATGTCGATGGGTTGGCCTTCGCACTCGAAGTCGCCGCCTAGTGCCAGCTTACCGCCTACCGTGGCGCGCTGCTTCGAGGCGTCAAAGTTAAACTCGGTGAGCGTGAGGTTGGGCACGAGGTTGAAGCTGGGCTGATCGTCCTCGTCGATCTCGCCGTTCACCGTCCCGTTGGTGGGCCGCAGGTTGCCGTTTTCATCTTCCTCGAAGGTGAGTTCGTCGGCGGTGACGGGGATCTCGTCGGTGGTTTCCTGCGGGGTGGGCGAGCCGTCGGGCGTCGGCGCGGGGTCGTTCGGATCGGTGAAGCCGTCGGGGTTCTCCAGCGCCTCTTTTTCTTTGGCTGCGTCGGACCCGTCGGCTGCGTCGCCGCCGCCGTCGGCCACTTCGTCGCCCGCTTGGGCGCCATCCGCTGGGTCGTCGGCAGTGGGTGGGTTGAGCTCCTCGGCGGGCAGCGGCGTGTCGTCGTCGGGCTGGGTCTTGACCTCGGCGGTGGCATCGCCGTTGAAGACGCAGGCGCCGTCGGTTTTCTCGTCCCCTTCGAGGCCGAAGATCGAGAGGAAGTCGCCCAGAAGCGCGAAGAAGCCGCCTTCAGGCTCGCCGTTGGCGTTGGTCTGCTGCACGGTACACGTGTCGCTGTCGCCGTCACCATCGCCCGCGTCCACTACGACGTTACCAGGAAGCTCACTATCACCAGGAAGCTCGCTGTCACCGTCGCCCGAGGCTGTGCCACTGCTGAAGCTGCGCGTGCCGCTCTGCATCCACTCCGGCGGGTTGTTGGTCAACAACTCGGGCAGCGGGCGCTCGGTCTTGATCGCCATGCGCCACTGGTACGTCTCCCCATCCACAGGCGCCCACACCGACGGGTCGGGCGTGAAGCTCATGTCTCCGGTCGGCGGCGAGAAGTATTCGGTCTCGGTGCTCGACGAGACGATCAGCGACACGTCGAAGTCGGCGGGCTGCACTTCGCCCTGGAGGTTCTGGTAGCGCCACGAGAACGTCGGCTGCCCCTCCACAGTGGACCTATCGGCGGGCGCGTCGAGGACGATGTATTGGTTGGCGGCGGCAGTCGTTGGACCGACGTAGGTGAAGATGCGGTCTTCGCTGGCCAGCGCGCTGTCCGGCAGATCCGGCCAATCGGCTGGCAGCGTAGGCATGCGGGTGCGGTCAATGAACACCTGCCACGCGTAGCTGGCGCCCTGCTTCAGGGGCAGTTCAGCAGGATCGAGCGTATAGTTCAGGGTACCCGCTGGCAGCGGCAGGAAATGCATCGTGTTCTCGCCCGTCCCCTCCTCTTGGAATGCTAGCAGCACCGGTAGTCGCCCCGCGTCCCAGCCCTGCGGCAGGTTCTGGAAGTACCAGGAGAACGTGGGATTGACGAGGTTGGCCTGCACGGGTGGCCCCGTCAGGACGATGTACTCGGTATACGACTGGTAGACGAACGAACGAACATCTTGGCCGCCTACTGCCCATACGCGCCCGTCGTTGTGTTCGCGTAGGAGCAC
>JBCCMF010000268.1:0-6631 GCA_039026435.1 Bacteroidota bacterium | reverse complement strand
ATCCCGTTTATCTCGAAGTCCCCTCTCCTGGGAGCTAGGAGAGGGACAGGGTGAGGTCGAACGGAGGAAAGGCAGCAAGCATCAATCTCACCCGTCAGGACAGCCGCAATGGTGAAGCTAGCACGCCGCGCAATGGCTTGTCGGTTCGAGTTGGTGCTGCCCGGCGATGATACGACGCGGCTGCGGGCGGCAGGCGAGGAGGCGTTGCACGAGATCGAACGCCTGGAAGCCAAGCTGAGCTACTACCGCCCGACGAGCCTGCTCAGCCGCGTCAATCGCGAGGCCGCGATACAGCCTGTGCGGGTGGACCCGCTGTTCTTCGAGCTACTGCAGACGGCCCACGCCGTACACGCCGCCACCGACGGCGCCTTCGACCTGACGGTGGGGCCGCTCATGCGCGCCTGGGGCTTCGTCCGTGATACGGGACATCCGTCCGAAGAAGCCGCGCTGCATGCCGCCCGTGCGGCGACGGGCTTGCAGCACGTTCATCTTGACCCCGATCAGCGCACCGTCGCATTCACTCGTCCGGGCGTCGAGATCGAGATGGGCGCCATCGGGAAGGGCTACGCGCTGGACGAGGCGGCGCTGATCCTCGACGAGCACGGCATCGCCGACGCGCTGCTGCACGGCGGCACGAGCACGGTCGTCGCTCTGGGACAGCCACCGGATGCGGAGGCGTGGACCGTCGCCGTTCCCGTGCCAGGACCGATGGATGCAGAGGCAGCGGTGCTCAGCGTGGTCAAGGTGCCATCGGGCCATGCGCTGGCGGTGTCGTCGGTGTGGGGCAAGGCGTTCCGGGATGGCGACCGCGTGCTGGGCCACGTGCTCGACCCGCGCCTCGGCGAGCCCGTAGCAGGGGCTACGCTCGCCGCCGTGCTGCACCCCTCCGCCACCATCGCCGACGCCCTCTCCACCGCCTTCCTCGTCCTCGGCGCGGGCGCGTTCGCCTACCTCAACACGTTTCCTGAACTCGCGGGCGTTTTGGTGGTCTGCGAGCGCGAGCAGGAGCGCATCGTCCACACGTGGCGGATGCCCGTCCAGTCAGAGATCCATCAGGTGGTAGAATACGACGGCTAGATTGAACCAATCGGCTCCTCTGGCGGTTGATATTAGGCTATGCTATTTTTAGCAAGACGCTACGTTCTTTTTGAAGTAAACCCCTTTTGTGCGCCATGAACCGGAGAGACGACCAGCCGATGGATACCAGCCGCCGCTCCTTCCTGAAGAAAAGCTCACTGGCCCCGCTTGCGGGCTTCCTTGGTGTGAGCCAGTTGACCACCGACTACGCCGCCGCGAAGGGCGCGCCGTTCATCCACACGGGTAAACGCACCGCCAACACGATCAACTGCGCCATCATCGGCTTCGGCCCCCAAGGCCGCGACATCGCCGAGATCCTGACGCGCTTCGAGGAGACCAACGTGGTGGCCGTGTGCGACACGTTCAACCTCATGCTGCGCCGCGCCAAGCGCTCCCTCCCTGACGCTGCCCAGTACGCCGACTACCGCGAGGTGCTCGCCAGCGACGACGTGCAGGCCGTCTTCATCACCACGCCGACGCATCAGCACAAGGACATCACCATTGCCGCGCTCGAAGCGGGCAAGCACGTGTACGTAGAGGCGCCGATGGCGAACACCATCGAAGACGCCGAGGCGATGGCCAAGGCCGCGCGTGCCGTAGAGGGCGACCAGGTGTTCCAGGTGGGCCAGCTGCTGCGCTACGAGCCGCAGTACCGCTCGGTCTACCAGTTCATGCGCAGTGGCGCCCTCGGCAAGCCCGTCATGGCACGCATGCAGGCGCACGGCAAAGAGAGCTGGCGCCGCACCTCCAGCCGCCGCGAGCGCGAAACCGAACTCAACTGGCGCCTCGACGCCGACGTGTCGCTGGGTCTGACGGGCGAGAAAGGCCTCCACCAGTGGGATGTGGCCATGTGGGTGCTCGACGAGCTGCCGTCGTCCATCTCGGGCTTCGGTAACATCATGTTCTGGGACGATGGCCGCGCTGTACCCGATGTCGTGCAGACCGTGCTCCGCTTCCCCAGCGGCTTCAACCTGATGTACGACGCCAGCTTGGTTTCCTCGTACGAAGGCACCTACGAGATCTTCCGCGGCAGCGACAGCACCATCATGTTCCGCGACCAGCACAAGGCGTGGATGTTCAAGGAGGTCGACGCGCCGATGCTGGGCTGGGAGGTCTACGCCCGCAAGGACAAGTTCTACAAGGAGAAGGGCATCGCGCTCTTGGCCAACGCCACCCAGCTCGATTCGCTGCACCAAGACGCCACCTACGACGACCCCAACGCCGAGACGCCGCTCTACTGGGCGCTCCGCGCCTTCGTCGATAACTACAGCTTCGGGCCATACCCGGCGCAGGTAGGCTACAACGAGGGCTACATCGGCACCGTGATCGCGGTGAAGGCCAACGAAGCCGTCATGGGCAACACCACCGTCGAGATCGCCCCATCGATGTACCAGCTGAGTTAATCGATTGACCTGTAGCCGCACGACCCCCGTATCAGGCCAGCGCGTATGAACAAAGGCGTCCTCTATGCCTTGGGCGCCTACGGCCTGTGGGGCACGCTGCCGATCTACTGGAAGCTGCTGGATCACATCCCGGCGGTTGAGATCCTGATGCACCGCACGGCGTGGTCGCTGGTCTTCCTCTCGGCGATCCTGCTGGTGCGCGAAGGCAAGGCCATGTTTCAGGCGATGATGGCGCACCGGAAGGCGGTGGGGCTCTACGCGCTGGCCGCCACACTGCTGATGGTCAACTGGGGCGTGTACATCTGGGGCGTAAACTCCGGCTTCATCGTAGAGACGGGCCTGGGCTACTACATCAACCCGCTGGTGAGCGTGCTGCTGGGCGTAATCGTGCTCGGCGAGCGGCTGCGGCGGCTGCAGTGGGTGGCGGTCGGCACAGCGGGCGTGGGCGTGCTCTACCTGACGCTCACCTATGGGCGCGTGCCGTGGATCGCGCTGACGCTGGCGTTTTCGTTCGCCATCTACGCGCTGCTCAAGAAGAAAGCACCGCTCAAGGCGCTGCCCGGCCTCACGTTGGAGACGGCCATCCTCACACCGGCTGCCATCGCCTACCTGATCTGGCTCGAAGCACAGGGCACCGCCTCGTTCGGCCACGTCGATGCGAACACGACGCTGCTGCTAGGCCTGACGGGCGTAGCCACGGCGACGCCGCTGCTGTTCTTCAGCGCCGCGGCGCAGCATATCTCGCTCTCGCTGCTCGGCATCATGCAGTACATGGCGCCCACCATCCAGATCATCATCGGCGTGTGGCTCTACGGCGAGGACTTCTCCGCAGACAGAATTATTGGCTTCTGCTTCATCTGGGTCGCGGTCGCAATCTACGCAACCGAGCAGCTACGGCACTACCAGCGCACAAAAGCGGCTACTGCGTAGCGAACCAGAGGCGTTCTTTGGGGACGATCTGCCACATCCACAGCAGCCCGCACAGTACTTGCAATCCAGCGAAGAGCAGGAAGAGCGTGCGCAGGTCGAAGACACCGAGTTCGAGGAGCAGACTCGCCGAGAGGATAGCGATGGCATCGGCGGTCATGACGAGCAGCCACTCGTTGGCGAAGACGCGCCCGCGGAAACGGTCGGCGGTGCGCTCTTGCAAGAGGACGGTGGAAAGCACCCAGTTGGCACCGCTGGGCATGTGCGCCAAGGTGATGAAGATCGCTACGGCGTACGTCCACGGCAGCAGGCCCACGCTGACGTAGCCGACCCCGCTGAGTACCACGCAGATGCCGAGCACGGTGGGCCACACGCGCTGGTCTTTGAACCATGCCCGCGCCAGGATGGGCCCGATACCCGTGCCGATGCCGCGTGCCGAGAACAGCAGCCCGATGCCGATGGCCTCGCTGCCGGGCGAGAGCTCAGAGCCGAGGAGCGTCAGCATGTAGACGAGCGCCCCGCCGCCCAGCGCCCACGACGCCTTCGCCAACGCGATGCGCCCGATAGCTGGGTGCGTGCGCAGGTGCCGCCACCCTTCCGACACCTCCCGAAACGCCGAGGCGACGATGCCTTCCTCGGACGGCGGCGCGGTGTCCTGCGGGATCGTAGAGCGCCAGATAAACCACGCCGAGACGAGGTACGTGGCGCTGTCGAGCAGGAACACCGTATCCGTACCGAGCCACGCTGTGGCGAAGCCGCCGAGCGCGGCACCGAGCGCCAGAAGCATCGACCACGTCGCTGACGACAGCGCGTTGGCGGTGAGCAGCTCGCGCGGCGTGGTGATGTTGGGCACCGAGGCGCTCTTGGCGGGGCGGAACGGCGTCCCGATCACGATCTGTAGCGCCGCCAGCAGATAGAGCAGCGGCACATCGCCCGGCTCGTCGATCAGCAGGAAGCCGAGCACGACGACCGCACGCAGCAGGTCGGTGCCAATCATCACGCGGCGGCGGTTCCAGCGATCCACCAGCACGCCCGCGATGGGCGCCGCCAGCGCCGACGGCAGCATCTTGCTCAGAAACACGGCGCCGAGCGCAAACGGCGATCCCGTCAGCTCGGCCACGAGCGTGTAGAGCGCGATGGTGTTGAACCAATCGCCGAGCAGCGAGATGAGGTGCCCGATCCACACACGCCGAAAGTTGGCGTTGGTGCGGATCAGTTCGAGGTAGCCCGCTTGATCGGGGTTAGACACAGGCGCGGGCGGTGAGCGGCAAGGGCAGGCGTGTCATAGCAGATCGGGCGGGTGCAGGCTGGCGTGGATGCGGTCGAGCAGCCGCTGCGAGTCGGTGGGGCTGAGGTGGCTGCCGCGCACGGCCACGCGGACCGTCTCGGCGGCGAGCGCCGCGTAGGCGGGTAGCAGGTGCGGCAGGTGCGTCGCCAGCGCGTCGAGGTGCAGGCCGAGCGTGTCGGCGTCGCCGCGCGCGATGGGTCCGGTAAGCACGTCCTCGGGCAGGGCGTGGTTCAGGTTGGTCCAGGTTTGTTGCACCAACGGCCGCACGAGCGCCGCGCTCGTCGGGCGGTCGAGTCCGGTGTCGGTAAGCACTTCGCTCACCAAGGCCATCAGCGTGACGGTGAAGTTAGACGCCATCGACGCCGCCAAGTGGTACCGCGCCTTGGCTTCGGTCGCCAGCCGAACGGGGAGGCCGCCGAGCGCCTTCGCCAGCGTCTCGCCGACGTCGCAGGCCGCCGCCTCGCCCTCGATGCCGAAGTAGACGCCCTCGAACGTCGACGCTTGCCCGGGCGCGAACGTCTGCATCGGATGGAAACTCATCGTGGCTGCGCCCTTGCGCTGCAATGGTGCCCACACCTCCGACGTACGCGCACCCGACGTGTGGAGGACGGTGGTGCTCGACCAGTGGTGCGGAAGCATCGCAAGGTGATCGGCCACTTCGTTCAGCGCGTCATCCGGCACGCAGCATACGACGAGGCGCGTTAGCTCTGGGAGGTCAAGGAGGCGATCCGAGGCGAGGCAATCGCCCATCTCATGCGCCACCAACTGCGCCGATGCCAGCGTGCGGCTAAGCACGGCCGCCATCGGGTATCCCGCGTCATGCATCCCGCGTCCGAGCGCCTGCCCCAGCGCCCCCGCTCCGATGAGCGTGGTGGCAGGCCGGGCCAGATGCGACGCGGAAGAGGCCATCAGCTGCGGCTCAGGTAGGCGCCGAAGAAGCCAAGCTGGTCGTCGGTCGGCGCTTTGGTGTGGATGATGCCCGCATGGTTGGCTCGGCGGTGCAATGCCGCAATCAGCGCCGCCACGATGCCGCCGCGCCCCTTGCATCGGACTTGGTCGCCGTTGAGGATCATCATCAGCCGCGACACATCCTTCGCTTCGAACGCCGCGACGACCTCATCCATAGCACCAGGCTCCATGCGGAAGATGTTGGCCGAGACGACCAGCAGCGTGCGGCGGTTGTACATCACCTCGCCGAGCGCTGTGCCCAGTTCGCGGCAGAACTCCGGCGACTCATCGCCCATGATGATCGGCACGATGTCGAACGGCTCGGTGATGAGCGTCTGGAGGTACGGGAGCTGTACGTCCACGCCCTCGGTGTGGAAGTGGCCGAGGTCGTCGAGGTAGAAGTCGTCGTCCTCATCGCACAGCTCGTTGCGCACCTGGTCGCTCACAGGCAGCGGGCCGAGCGGCGTGTAGTATTCGTCGATGCTGCAGATGGTCATGCGCCGGAAGGTGCCACTGTGCGACGGCGAGACGAGCACGACCGTGTCGTAGGCTTCCTGGTCGCGGAGCGCAGCGAACACCGCCGCCGCCGTCTCGCGCCCCTCCAGATTGTTCGTGTCGGGCACGATGACGGCGAACAGGTCGCCAGGGATGTCGGGCGTGGGCGCGGCTTTGAGGGCCGCCTCAACGGTCGCACGGAGGGCTTTGGGCTGCGTCGGGTAGACGGGGCGTGGAGCCAGGGCTGAGGTCATAATCAGTCTTGGGCAGAAAAATACGCCGTGGGCGGCGCTGCAGTCGGATTTTCAGGTCGTTACTAGACAGGGGGAAGGTGCTCGATCGCCGCCGCTCGTTTGCCGTGGTACGTCACATCGGAGGCTACGGGCTGCACGTCGTTTTCAGAACTCCGGGCGCCATTCGAAGCTCGGCAGAACCGGGCTGTACGCAATCAGATCCAACCCCACGTCGGGATTGGGCGATTCAGCAGATATGT
>JBCCMF010000267.1:0-6679 GCA_039026435.1 Bacteroidota bacterium | reverse complement strand
GTGCGGCATGTGCTGACCGAGAACCAACGCGTCCTCGACAGCGCCAGCGCCCTCCGCGCCGCCGACTTCGACCGCCTCGGCAGGTTGTTCAACGCCTCGCACGCCAGCATGCGCGACGACTACGCCATCAGCTCGCCGCACCTCGACCAGCTCGTGGCCTCTGCGCAAGCCGTGGACGGCTGCTACGGCGCCCGGCTCACCGGCGCAGGCTTCGGCGGCTGCACCGTCAACCTGATCCACCCTGATGCTGCGGATAGCTTCAGAGCGCGCGTATCGGAAGATTACAGGCACGCATTCGACCTGGAGCCTGACTTTATACCGCTCGAATCAGCGGCGGAGGCACACGTCGTTTTACCGTAGGCTACCCGATATGCGGGAACGGGTTTGCCGATATATGCATAGAGTGTCAAGTACCAAGTCACGCCCACCCTTCCTTGTTCGTCGCCATGCCCCTGCGTGCCAAGCAAGTTTTCTGTGTCCTCGGCATCACGTCTGTAATGGCGGTGTTGTTTTTTCTCATTAACCCCTCGCTCTCTGCTGGCGGCCGCACCGTGAGCGTCTTCCAAGACGCGGTCCAGTTCATCGGGCTGTTCGGCACGTTCTGGCTCGCGTCCGTCTGGATTATTCAGCAGCCCAAGCAGTGGTCTGCGGCAAAACCCGTCATCTTTGGCGTGGCTGTATGCTACGGGCTGGTCGTGGCCCTCGGAACGACATACATGCTGTTCGAGCCATTGCAGTACATCAACTGGAAACTGGCCCTCTTCGGTGGATTGAGCGCTAGTGCCCTCAGTGTCGCGCTTGGCTGCATCGCGTTTGGTTTCAGGCAGCGCAGGCTCGCTACTGTGAGGGCTGCCTAGATGCCTGTGGCGATCAGCAGTTCGATGTCGCGGTGGGGCATGCCGAAGAGGGTGGCGAGGCTCTTCTTGGTGAGGTGACGGCGGTAGACATAGGTGCCGTTGCGCAGGCCCACGTTGCGCCAGAGCGCCTCGTTGATGTTGCTGACCGAGGCGATCTGCATGAGGTACGGCACGAGCACGTTCGAGAGCGCGTAGCTGGCCGTGCGCGCCGCGTTCGACGGCATGTTCGGCACGCAGTAATGGACCACGTCGTGCACCCGGTAGACCGGGTCCGAGTGCGTCGTGGGTCGGGACGTGCCAATGCAGCCGCCTTGATCCGTCACGGCATCGGCGACGACGGAGCCGGGGCGCATGTCCGCCACCATGTCCTCCGTGACGAGCAGCGGCGAGCGCTTGCCCTCGGTCATCATCGCGCCAATCACGACGTGCGCCGACCGCACGGCCTGGCGAATGTACTGCGGCGTGGCCATCGCGGTGGTGGCGCGGCGGTCGAGGTAGTTTTCGAGCTTGCGGAGCGCCGTCAGGTCGCTGTCGAGGACGATGACGTGTGCGCCGAAGGCCAGCGCCGTCCGCGCCGCCCACTCGCCGACGACGCCTGCGCCTAGGATGACCACGGTAGCGGGCGGGATGCCGCTGATGCCGCCGAGCATGATGCCCATGCCGCCCTCGTCGCTCTCCAGGTAGCGCGCCGCGATCTGCACCGCCAGCGAGCCCGTGATCTCGTGCATCATCCGCACGATGGGCAGCGTGCCGTCGGCGTCGCGCATGAACTCGAAGCCGATGCCCGTGATGGAGAGGTCCATCAGCCGCTTGAAGAACTCCGGCGACGCGTTGCCGAGATGCAGCGCAGAGATGATCAGCTGCTTTTCCTGGAGGTAGTCCAGCTCGCCCTCCGTCAGCGGTCCCACCTTCACGATGAGGTCGGCGGCGGCGTACAGCGCTTCGGGCGTGGGGGCGATGGTGGCACCCGCATCGGCATATTCGGCGTCGGTGAGGTGGGCTTGGGCACCTGCGTCCTTCTCGACGTACACCTCGTGCCCGTCGGCCACGAGCGCGCTTATCCCGCTGGGCGCCAGCGCCACACGCCGCTCCTCGTTCGATACCTCACGCGGCACGCCGATGCGTAGCGACGATGTGCGGTCGGCCACCGCCACAGGCTGCTCTTGGACAAGCAAGCTGGGGTCAATTTCGAGGCCCCGAAGAGCAGGTACTTCCATAATGTCTCCGCACGAGTGCGCTTGTGGATGCTGGCCGCAATATACAACATCGGCATGCCGTGCGGCTGTGGGACGCAATGCGGCTCCTGCGGGGTGAAATATCAAAAAAAGCCGTGCCCTGTCTCGTAGCACTCCCAACCGACGCGTACCTTACGCGCCACGCATACCGCAACAAGCGCAAGCCGCAAGCATGGGCGTACCGCTGTCTCTCGTCCCCGCCGTCGGGTTTCTGATCCTCAACTTCCTGCTCGTCTCCGCCTCCGTGCTGGTGTACGCCGAGCGGAAGGTATCGGCATACATCCAGAATCGACCGGGACCGAATCGCGTGGGGCCGTTCGGCTTCCTCCAGCCCTTCGCCGATGTGCTGAAGCTCGTCTTCAAGGAAGACATCGCGCCCGAGGCGTCGAACCGCTTCATCCATAGCCTCGCCCCCACCGTGATGGTGATCATCGCTATGTCGGCGGGGGCGCTGATTCCCTGGGCGCGCGGCGTGGTCATCGCCGACATCGACATGGGCCTGCTGGCGATGCTGGCGCTCACGTCGATCAGCGTCTACGGCATCACGCTGGCGGGCTGGAGCTCGAACAGCAAGTACTCACTCCTCGGCGGCCTACGCTCCTCAGCACAGATGATCTCGTACGAGTTGTCAATGGGCCTCGCGGTCGCCTCGGTGGTCATCATCAGCGGCACGCTCAACTTCACGGCGATCGTGGACGACCAGATGGGCTGGTTCGGCTGGAATATCTTCCGCAACCCCATCGGCTTCGTGCTCTTTGTCATCACCGCCTTCGCCGAGACCAACCGCGCGCCGTTCGACCTCCCCGAGGCCGAGCAGGAGCTGGTGGGCGGCTACCACACCGAGTACAGCGGCATGAAGTTCGGCATGTTCTTCTTGGCCGAGTACATCAACTTCTTCGTGGCGTCGTTCCTCATCGTGACGCTGTTCCTGGGCGGCTACCTGCTGCCGTTCGAAGGGCTGCTCCTCTCCACCTTCCCCGGCCTGGAAGGCAGCATCTTCCTCGGCGCGATGCAGGTGGGGGCGCTCATCCTGAAGGCCGCGTTCTTCGCGTTCCTCTTCATCTGGGTCCGCTGGACGCTGCCGCGCTTCAAGTACAGCCAGCTCATGCGCATCGGCTGGATGTACCTGCTGCCCATCGCCCTGGCCAACGTGCTCGTCATGGCCCTCGGCGTCGCCATCGTGAAGGGCTGGCTGGGGATGTAGGCCGAATCAGCTACAGGTTCTCTCCAAGGTGATCTTGAACCTTTTCCAGAGTAGCCCACCATGCTTTAGGCTAGTTGTACTTATTTCGAGAGCCTACCCCTTTGCTCTCGACCTCTTGCTTCTGCCATGCAGGTACTTTCTTGTGTATGAGACTGGCGCTATTACAGCCATAAGCACAAATAATACATCGACGAAATACGGATAGCGGCCTTGTAGAGCAGGCACGCGAACTTCGTCTTTCCAGTATTCTATCGGAATGTCATCCCCAACGGCCACCGAGTGGGTATAGCGATACTCTATTTGGCTGGTTACCTCCGTTGTATCTGACGCTGATTTATATGTGTATTGGATGACGCCGTACGTACCGTTCAGTTCTACGACACGGCCAATACCTTCGTTTGCCTGCAGTGTAAACAGCAGACCCGACCCAAAGTATGCGAGCAGCATGCATGAGAATGCCAGAATGATTATCACTGCACCTAAGCTCGGCACCTTTTCTGAACCTGGATCGCGCTTCCTATTCATGGAATTATGGCCTTGGTTTGCTCTGTGCTTCCATCTATACAAAGCCCGGCAGTTCCGATAATCTTCTGGAGGCTTGATCTACTTACTCCACTCTCTCGTGAATGCGTCGACCAAGTCTCAGAACAGGGATGTAGCGTTCTGCTATCAACCTGTGCTGTAACAGGTTTGCACGCCGATGCGGCGTATGTGTTTTTAATGTGTAAAGCGCGGAACGTCGGCGTTTTGCACATCGTTCGGGTGGGCTGCTGATCCCCACCGTTTCCAATCCCCGACGCGGCCTCATGGACGAGACGATTACGATACGCGGCGCCCGCGAGAACAATCTCAAGAACGTCGATCTCGACATCCCGCGCGGCGAGCTGGTCGTCATCACTGGGCTGAGCGGGTCGGGCAAGAGCAGTCTCGCGTTCGACACGATCTACGCCGAGGGGCAGCGCCGCTACATGGAGAGCCTGAGCGCGTACGCCCGGCAGTTCCTGGGCATGATGGAGCGCCCCGATGTGGACTACATCGACGGCCTAAGCCCCGTCATCTCGATTGAGCAGAAGACGGTCAGCCGCAACCCGCGCTCTACGGTGGGCACGGTGACGGAGATCTACGACTTCCTGCGCCTGCTCTTCGCCCGCGCTGCCACGGCGTACGCCTACACGACGGGCAACAAGATGCGCAAGCAGAGCGACGACGAGATCATCGACGGCATCCTGGGCTTGCCGAAGGGCGCCAAGGTGCTGCTGCTGGCGCCCGTGGTGAAGGGCCGCAAGGGGCACTACCGCGAGCTGTTCGAGCAGATCGCCAAGCAGGGCTTCGAGCGCGTCCGCACGGACGGCGACCTGCGGGAGATCCGCAAGGGCATGAAGCTGGACCGCTACAAGACGCACGACATCGAGGTGGTGGTAGACCGTTTGGTCGTCAAGGACGGCATCCGGCACCGCGTGGCGCAGTCGGTGGATGTGGCGCTGGGGATGGGGAGCGGCACGCTGATCGCCGCCGTGGTGGGTGGTGGTGCGGAGGAGCGCGACCACCTCTTCAGCCGCTACCTCGTCGATCCCGAGAGCGGGCTGTCGTACGATGAGCCGTCGCCGAACACATTCTCGTTCAACTCGCCCTATGGGGCGTGCCCGGACTGCAACGGCCTCGGCACGCGCCGCGAGCTAGACCCGGCGCTCATCATCCCCAACCCCGACAAGACCATCGCGCAAGGCGGGCTGGCGCCCCTTGGCAAGCCCCGCGACGTGTGGATCTTCAGCCAGATGAAGGCCGTCGCCAAGGCCTACAAGTTTGACTTCGACACGCCGCTGCGCAAGCTGACCGACAAGCAGATGGAGGTCATCATGGAGGGCGCAGGCGACCGGCAGTTCGACATCATTTACACGTACAAGAAGCGCGAGGTGAAGTATCAGCACCGCTTCGGCGGGCTGCACCAGCACATCTGGCACACGTACGAGAACACGTCGTCGTCGGGGCAACGCAAGTGGGCCGAGGCGTTCATGCGGCAGATGCCATGCAAGACGTGCGGCGGCGGGCGCCTCAAGCGCGAGAGCCTGTCGTACCGCATCGGCGACTACAACATCCACGACCTGGTGCAGATGGACCTCGTGACGCTGCGCCAGTTCTTCGCCGACGCGCCGAAGCACTTCACGAACCGCCAGGCGCTCATCGCACAGCCCATCGTGAAAGAGATCACCGAGCGGCTCGACTTCATGATCAACGTGGGCGTGGGCTACCTCAGCCTGGACCGCACCGCACGCACGCTCTCCGGCGGCGAGAGCCAGCGCATCCGTCTCGCCACGCAGATCGGCACCCAGCTCGTCGGCGTGCTCTACGTGCTGGATGAGCCGAGTATCGGCCTGCATGCGCGCGACAACAAGAAGCTGATCGGCTCGCTGCGGCAGCTGCGCGACCTGGGCAACTCGGTGCTGGTGGTGGAGCACGACCGCGAGATGATCGAAGCCGCCGACTTCGTGGTGGACATCGGCCCCGGCGCGGGCGAGCACGGCGGCGAGATCCTGGGCGCGTCGAAGCCCGAGGCGTTGCCCGTAGGCGTGAACGGCCACACGAGCCTGACCTCGGCGTACCTCCAGGGCGAACGCCAGATCTTCCTGCCGATGCAGCGCCGCGCGGGCTCCGGCCAAGAAGTCGTCCTCGAAGGCGCCACAGGCCATAACCTCAAGGGCGACACGCTGCGCCTGCTCCTCGGCACGCTGACGTGCGTAACGGGCGTCTCGGGCTCGGGCAAGTCGAGCCTCATCAACCAGACGCTCTACCCGATCCTGGCCCAACACTTCCACCAGTCGAAGCGGGTGCCGCTGCCGTACCTCAACGTAGACGGCCTGGAGCACATCGACAAGGTCATCGACATCGACCAGAGCCCCATCGGGCGGACGCCGCGCTCGAACCCAGCGACCTACACCGGGCTCTTCGGCCACATCCGCACGCTGTTTGCCGAGCTGCCGGAGTCGAAGATTCGCGGCTACAAGCCCGGGCGGTTCTCGTTCAACGTGAAAGGCGGGCGGTGCGAGACGTGCAAGGGCGCGGGCATCGTGAAGCTAGAGATGAACTTCCTGCCGGATGTGTATGTGGAGTGCGAGACGTGCAAAGGGCAGCGCTACAACGCCGAGACGCTGGAGGTGCGGTACAAGGGCAAGAACATCGCCGAGGTGCTGGACATGACGGTGGAGGAGGCGCTGGAGTTCTTCGAGCCCGTGCCGCGCATCGCCCGGAAACTGCGCACGCTGCACTCCGTGGGCCTCGGCTACCTCCGCCTTGGGCAGCAGGCAACGACGCTCTCGGGCGGCGAGGCGCAGCGCGTCAAACTCGCCAAAGAACTCTCGCGCCCGGGCACGGGCAGCACACTCTAC
>JBCCMF010000266.1:0-6704 GCA_039026435.1 Bacteroidota bacterium | reverse complement strand
CTCTTCGTTTGGCTCCCCGACGCCATGGCCGGGCCTACGCCCGTCTCGGCGCTCATCCACGCCGCCACGATGGTCACCAGCGGCCTCTATCTACTGGCGCGTCTCTCCGCAATGGTCCTGCTCGTGCCCAACATCATGGCCGTCATCGCCATCGTGGGCGCGCTGACGGCGATCATGGCGGCCACGGTGGCCATCGCGCAGAACGACATCAAGAAGGTGCTAGCCTACTCCACCGTCTCGCAGCTGGGCTACATGTTCATGGCGGCGGGCGTGGGCGCGTTCTTTGTAGCGATCTTCCACGTGATGACGCACGCGTTCTTCAAGGCCTGCCTCTTCCTCGGCTCGGGCAGCGTGATCCACGCGATGCACCACGTTGAGCACGAGGTGGAGCACAAGACAGGGGAGCACCTCGACCCGCAGGATATGCGCACGATGGGCGGGCTGAAGAAGTACATGCCCTCCACGGCGCGCACGTATTTTATCTCGACGCTGGCCATCGCAGGCATCCCGCTACTCGCAGGCTTCTTCTCGAAGGACGAGATTCTGTTCAAGGCGTTCGAGTTCGGCTACAGCGGCCTGGGCGGCTACGCGTGGTTCGTGTGGATCGTCGGCCTCATCACCGCCATCCTGACGGCGTTCTACATGGCGCGGTCGTACTACATGACGTTCGAGGGCGAGGAGCGCTGGCCGCTCAAGGACAAGGTGCATCCGCACGAGAGCCCGGCGCGCATGACGATCCCGCTGTGGGTGCTGGCTGGCCTTGCCATCGTGGCAGGCTTCCTCGGGTTGCCTGGGGTCGTTGCGCATGGCGACTGGAACTGGATCCACCACTACCTCGGCGCGCCCTACGGCGGTCCCGTCGCTGAACCTGTCATTCCGCCACACGGCGAGGGCTTCCTGATCATCGAGTGGGCGCTGCTGCTGCTGGGCGCCACCATCGGCATCGGCGGGGTGCTGTTTGCGCGCAGCAAGTACAAGACGCACGGCCTCGCCTTCGACGCGACGCTGGCGCAGCGCTTCGGCGGGCTATACCGCACGTGGCAGGCCAAGTACCGCTGGGACGAGTTGTACGAGCGCATTGTGCGCCGCCCGCTGCTGGGCAGTGCCGAGCGCGTGTGGGCGCCCCTCGACAAGGTGTGGATCGACGGCTTCGTCAACGGCGTCGGCCGGCTGACGACCGAGGTGAGCGGCGCGCTCAAGTACATCCAGACCGGCATCGTGCAGAACTACGCGCTGGCCATCGTGCTCGGCGTCGTGGTCGTGCTCAGCTTGATCCTCATGGGCTAACCCGCACGGCGCGACCGGCAACCAACACCTTTCGGCATGACCATCCCGTACCTCACCAGCCTCGTCATCTTCCTGCCGCTCGTCGGCGTGCTGCTGACGCTCGTGGCGCGCACCGCCGAGCAGGTGCGCTACGCCGCCCTCGGCACCACGCTGCTGACGTTCGCGCTCTCGCTCGGCCTCTACGTCGGCTTCGACCCCAGCGTTTCCACCGTCACCGCGCCGCAGATGGCGGACCTCGTGACGTGGTTTGGCGAGAGCCTCGACATCAAGTACCACGTCGGCATCGACGGGCTAAACCTGCTGCTGATCCTGCTGACGACGCTGCTCGGGCCGCTGGTCGTGCTCGGCTCGTGGCGCAGCATCGACCGCCAGTACAAGGCCTACTACGCGCTGCTGCTGCTCTTGCAAACCGGCGTGACGGGCGTGTTTGCCTCATACGACGTTATCCTGTTCTACGTCTTCTTCGAACTCACGCTCATCCCGATGTACTTCATCATCGGCATCTGGGGCGGCGAGAACCGGATCTACGCGGCGGTCAAGTTCGTGATCTACACGCTCGTCGGCTCATTGCTGATGCTCGTGGCGATCCTCTATCTGGCGTACCAAGCGGGCGACGCGGTCAACGGTGGCGTGTTTACCACCGATTGGTACAAGCTGGTGGCCTTCAATCTGCCGGTGGGCGCGCAGACGTGGCTGTTCTTCGCCTTCGTGCTGGCCTTCGCCATCAAGGCGCCGCTCTTCCCGCTGCACACCTGGCTCCCCGACGCCTACGCCGAGGCGCCGCCTGCGGCCACGGCCGTGCTGGCGGGCGTCCTCGGCAAGATGGGGACGTTTGGGATGGTCAAGTTCTGCCTGATGTTCTTCCCGTACGCCGCGCAGCAGTACGCGCTGCTCTTGGCCGTGCTGGCGGTCATCGGCATCGTCTACGGCGCGCTCGTCAGCCGCGTCCAGACCGACGCCAAGAAGCTGATCGCCTACTCGTCGGTGAGTCACCTCGGCTTCGTCATCCTGGGCATCTTCGCCTTCACCACCGAGGCCCTGCAAGGTGCCCTCATCCAGATGGTCAACCACGGCATCTCGACGGGCGCGCTGTTCCTGCTCATGGGCATGCTCTACGAGCGCCGCCGCTCCCGCACGATGACCGATTACGGCGGCCTCGCCCAATCCGTGCCCATCCTCACCACGTTCATGGTCATCGCCGTCATGGCGTCGGCGGGCCTGCCCGGCCTCAACGGGTTCGTCGGCGAGTTCATGATCCTGATCGGCGCGTTCAAGAGCACCGTGCTCGACAGTCCGGTGCTGATCGCGTTTGCTACGACGGGCGTCATCCTTGCCGCCATCTACCTGCTGTGGATGCTCTACCGCGTGTTCTTCGGGCCGATCACGGACGAGGCCAACCGCAGCATGCCGGACCTTAACGGTCGGGAGGTTGCGCTGCTGCTACCGCTGCTCGTTTTGATGATCGTCATGGGGTTTGCACCGAATAGGTTCTTGAAAGTCAGCGAGCCCACCACGACCTTCCTGCTGGACACCATCGAGGCCAAGAACGCCGCCCTCCTTGAGGCCGACGGCGAGGAGACGATCCACTTGGCGCTCGACCCCGTCCCCGACCAGCCGTGACAGGCTTTCTGTTACTCTCCCCTGACCAATCCTCCTCGCTATATCATGCCGCTTGACCGCCTGATTCCGCTTGCCCGCGCGGGCGCCCTTCTCGTCCTGCTCGCCCTCTTCTGGACGGTCGCCGCCACGCCGAGCGTGGCCCTCGATGTCCCCGCCGATGCCGTGACGGTGACCGTGGCTGAGACGACGCCCACCGTGGCCCCGACGCCTGCACCCACGCCCAGGGCCGATGGCGAAGTGCCGCCGCTGTGGCTGGTGATTCCGTTCGTTGTCATCCTGCTGATGATCGCCACCGGGCCGATCTTCTACCCGCACCACTGGCACCACCACTACCCGAAGTACGCGGTGGGGCTGGGCGTGCTCGTCGGCGTCTATTACGTCGTGGTCGCCCACACGTGGGACCCCGTCCTGCACGCGCTGCTCGAATACTCGGCGTTCATCGCGCTGGTGGGCTCGCTCTTCATCGCGGCCAGCGGCATCTACGTCCAGGTTAACGCCAAGGGCACGGCGGGCGCCAACGTGGTGATGTTGTTTCTGTCGTCGATCATCGCCAACCTGATCGCCACGACGGGCGCGGCGATGCTCTTCATCCGCGCCTACATGCGCCTCAACAGCGGCCGCCTCAAGCCCTACCACATCGTCTTCTTCATCTTCCTCGTGGCCAACGTGGGCGGCGCGCTCACGCCCATCGGCGACCCGCCGCTGTTCCTCGGCTTCCTGCGCGGCGTGCCCTTCTTCTGGACGCTGGCGAACGTGTGGTACATCTGGCTGCCCACGACGATCATCCTGCTCGCCATCTTCTACGCCATCGACAGCCGCAACAAGGACGTCGCCCCCGATCCCGTCCCTGGCGCCCCGCTGATTGAGCTAGAAGGCAAGAAGAACCTGATCTGGGTCGCCCTCATCATCGCGTGCGTGTTTATCGACCCCAACGTGTTCGACTTCGTGCCGAACTTCTACGAGCTGTACCACATCCCCTTCGGCATCCGTGAGGTGCTGATGCTGGGCATCGCAGTGGCCGCGTTCAAGACCACGCCGAAGCCCATCTTGGAAAAGAACGAGTTCACGATGGAGCCCATCCGAGAGGTCGGCTTCCTCTTCCTGGGCATCTTCCTGACGATGCAGCCCGCCCTGACCACCATCGCCGCCCTTGCCGCCGAAAACGCCGACAGCCTCACCGTAGGCTTGTTCTACTGGGGCACCGGTATCCTCTCCGGCGTGCTCGACAACGCGCCGACGTACCTCAACTTCGTGGCCGCCGCGATGGGCAAGTTTGGGCTGGACGTGAACAGCATAGCCGAGGTCGTTCAGTTCTCCGAAATGCACCCCAAGTTCCTCCAGGCCATCTCGGTCGCCGCCGTGTTCTTCGGCGCCATGTCGTACATCGGCAACGCGCCCAACTTCATGGTGAAGTCGATTGCCGAGGCGAACGGCGTGGAGGTGCCGTCGTTTGGAGGCTACATCATTCGCTACTCCATCCCGATCCTGCTGCCCGTCTATGCCGTCGTCTGGCTGATCTGGTACAGCGGCTGGATTCTCTAACCCAACAATTTCTCGTAGGTCAACTATGGCAGCCTTGCCCTTGTCTCCCGAAGCCGTCGCCTCGAAAGTAGCCAACCTCCCAGGGTGGACGTACGCCGATGATGCGCTTACGAAAACGTTCGAGTTCGCCAACTTCCGCGCCGCCGTTAGTTTTATCGTGCGGATGGCGTTCTACGCGGAGGAGCTGAACCACCACCCCGAGCTGGCAAACGTGTACAACCGCGTCACGATCACGCTCAAGACCCACGACGCGGGCGACAAGGTGACGGACCTGGACGTGCAGTTGGCGCAAGCCATCGAGGACTTCGTCTGGGTGTAATGTTGAACCTTCAGCATGCAGCACACCGCTGCCCCTTGTCATCCCGAGCGGAGGCCGTAGGCTGAAGCCGAGGGATCTCCCCCGATTACGGATTGCAAAACATCAAAGTGGGAGATCCCTCGGCTTCGCTCGGGATGTCAAGGTGAAACGCACGGGTATCCATTAGCATTTGTTGGGCAACACTGACGCGCAACGCACTCTCAACGCGAACACCACTATATGGACATCGATCTTTCCCAAGCCTACGCGAGCCTCGGCGCTGACCTCGGTCAGGCGCTCTCGCTCATCCTGGTGATGATCGGGGGGATGGCGGTGGTGCTGTGGGATGCGTTCAAGAACAACGCCCCGGCCATCCCGTGGGCCACGGCGGGCATCCTCGGCGTAGCGACACTGATCGAGGCGGTGTCACTCTTTGGTGGCAGCGCGCTGATCTTCTTCGACATGACGCACGCCGGAGGCTTCGCGTCGTTCATCAACATCATCATTCTGCTCGGCGGATTGCTCAGCGTGGTCATCTCGGAGCCGTACCTGCAGCGCATCAAGCGGGCGCACGGCGAGGTGTACGCCATCATCCTGTTCGCCACGGCGGGCATGATGGTGCTCGGCACGGCCAACCACTTGCTGATGATCTTCGTCGGGCTGGAGACGATGTCGATCTGCCTCTACATCCTGACGGGCTTGGTCCGAGAAGAGGAGGGGGCGACGGAGAGCGCGCTGAAATACTTCCTGCTCGGCGGCTTCGCCACGGGCTTCTTCCTCTACGGCATCGCGCTGCTCTACGGCGCCACAGGCACCATGACGCTGACGGCCATGCAGGCCGGGCTAGCCGCCAGCGGCAGCACGACGATGTTCTGGGCAGGCGTAGGCCTGCTGCTGATCGGTTTCTTCTTCAAGGTGAGCGCCGCGCCGTTCCACATGTGGACGCCCGACGTCTACCAAGGCGCACCCACCACACTCACGGGCTACATGTCCACCGCCTCCAAGGCCTCGGCGTTTGCGGCGCTGACGCTGGTGCTGTACTACGCGCTGCCGCCCGAGCGGTGGAGCCTGGTGCTCTCGGTCGTGGCGCTGGTGACGATGGTGCTGGGCAACGTGCTGGCGCTGTCGCAGCAGAACGTAAAGCGCATGCTGGCCTACTCGTCGATAGCCCATGCGGGGTACATCCTGACGGGCCTCGCATCGGGGCTGGACGCAGGCTACTCGGGCGCGCTCTTCTACCTGCTCGTCTACACGCTCATGAACATCGGCGCGTTTGGCGTGCTGGCGATGTTCGAGTGGGACGGCAAGCAGGGCAGCACGCAGACGCTCGACTCGCTGGCGGGCCTCGGGCAGCGCAACGTGCTGCTGGGCGTGACGATGGGCTTCTTCATGTTCAGCCTCGCGGGCTTCCCGCCGCTGGGCGGCTTCCTCGGCAAGCTCGCCGTTTTCGGCCCGGCCGTGGATGCGGGGCTCTGGTGGCTGGCCACGCTTGGCGTGCTCACCAGCGCCATCTCGGCCTACTACTACCTGCGCGTGCTCGTCTACCTCTTCCTCAAGGCGCCCTCCGACGTGTCCGAGGCGACCGCGGCGAAGCTCTTGCCCGTGCCCGTCAGTGCCCGCGCCGTGCTCGTCACGTGTGCCGTGCTGCTCGTGGTGCTGGGCGTCACGCCCGCCGTCTGGGACCTCGCCGGCAGCTTCTTCGCCGACGCCAGCGTCCTCACGACGGCCACGCCCTAACGTCCATCCTGCCCCTGCCCATGCAGAACCTCATCCGCGAACTCATCCCCCACGCGCCGCAGATGCGGCTATACGTGGCGCCCCAGATCCCGGAGAACAAGCTGCAAAACGCCCTCGGCGACTACGCCCCGTCGCTCGCTGCCGATACTGTGCTGGCCCTCTTCGATGCCACGCTCATGGGCAGCGCCAAAGACGGCATCCTCTTCACGGAAGATGGCAT
>JBCCMF010000265.1:0-6708 GCA_039026435.1 Bacteroidota bacterium | reverse complement strand
GAGCTGGCCCGCTCACCCGGTCGAAGCCGTTCACCACGAGCACAGGCGATGCGTCAGCCATGCCCACGCCCACGGCCAACACCTCCGACGGAAAGCTGGCGCCGCCGTCGTTCAGCGCCTCCACCTTGAAGCTGTAGCGTACACCCGGCGCCAGGTCGGTTACCTCGTGCGAGGGCTGCTCCACGACCACGCCGTTGTCGAAGCCGCCTTCGCCACGCCGCGTGTAGACGACATAGCGCGTAGGCCATGCCGATGGTTCGAGCGGATCGGCCTGCGGCTGCCAGTCGAGGCGAGCCCGGCGCTCATCGAGCGTGGCGCGGAAGTGCGTGACCGGGAGCGGCTGCACGGTGTAGGCAAAGCCGTGATGCAGCGCGAGGAACTTGAGGGTGGCCTTGTACAGGCTGCGGCTCACATCGAAGCGGAAGCGCGGGTCCCAGGCGAAGACCATGTCCTGGTAGTTGTGGTGCGAGAGCAGTTCCAGCAGCAGGCTGGGTACGTTGGGCCGCACGGCCTCGCTGTAGCCCCGATTCCACAGGCTGCGGCGCGTCCACGTGCTGTCGTAGAGCGCACGGATGTCGTCCACGAGTTCCGTCTGCACCATGTCGGCGAGGTCGCGGTTGGCCAGGCGCGAGGTGCCACCCGGGAACTGCCGCTCGTTCTCCAGGCCGCGGTCACTGTAGATCATCAGCGTGCCGATGGTGGAGTCCGAGCGCGTGAACCCCGCATCGGTGTGAAACGCCAAAGCGAGATCGATGGGGATGCCAAGGCCCTCGCCGCGCGCCTTGTTGGGTCCGGCGGGAGCGCCGTTGAGGTAGCCCACCCACTCGCCGCGGCTGCGGTAGTCGTCCACGTAGTCGTTGGCGGGGTCTTCAGTGATGTTGTAGACGAGCGTGTCCGGGAAGCCTGCGTACTGGAGGTAGTAGCGTGCGCCCTCCACGAAGCGCGGCCGTCCGCTCGTCGTGCCGCCTCGGGCGATGGTGCCCATGCCGCCGCCAAGGCGTACGGCATCGGCGGAGAGGAGGCGGCCAGAGGCGGTGTCATCGTTTTTCAGCGTGACGCGTGGTGCGGCCGTGGAGTCCGCGAGGAAGCGGAAGTGGCCCAGGTAAAGCCAGGTGCCACCGCCCCTCGTCTGATCGACGGCGAAGGCTGTCGTCCCGCCTGCATGATGCACCGTGTAGTGCGCCGCCGTCGTGTGATCCGCACCGTGCGTGTAGGCGACGTAAACGGCGTAGTCACCGGACTCCGGGATCGCGCTGCTGTAGGTGGCGGAGGCCTCTTCCGCACGTGACTGCCGCGTGGTACCCACCCGAAACGGGTTGACGTAGTCGCCATACGGCGGCGTGCCCACGGCAAAGCCCGCGCTGCCCGTGCGCCACGTCCCCTCCTCGCGATACCCGTCACCACCGTCGTCGATGACGACTTCGTGCGGCTGCGGGTCGCGCTCGCGAGGCATCAACACGGTAGCCCCGGCCCGCTCCAGCATGGGCGCGAGGTACGGCACGCTAAACGCCATCGGCAGGAGGTCCTCCACCGTCTGAAACACACGCGCCCGCTGCCACTCCCAGCGGTCAAGCTCCGGCTCATAGTACCAGCCGTGACTGTGCCACAGCGCCACATGCCGACCGTCAAGTCCCTCTGCTGGTGCCCACGGACGATCCAACGGCCGAATCAGCGGCGACGGCGGCACCGATGAGATAGCAAGCCGATTGGCGTCGTACGTGCTGGGATCGCTGCGGTACGCGTTTGGGATGAGTTCGCGGATGGGCAGGTCGTCGGCGCGGAGGCGGAGCGTATAGCCCTCCGGCAGTAACGGCGTCAGGCGATGCGTGAGGCGGGCAACTAGCGCTTCGGTCGGGGCCTCGCGGAACGGCACCTCGGTGAATGCCCGGTTGAAGTGGACGGTCATCGCGCGCGCGTTGCCATCCACCAGCACCGTGTCTACGGCGGCGCCAGCCGTAAGCAGCATCGGCGCTCTGCTGGCTTGCACGGCTTCGACCACGGCCTGTGCCCGATCCTGCATGGCGGCCACGGCTTCCATCAGCGAACGCGATGCCGGAGAGAGTCCGTCGGGTGCTGATACCTGCGTTGATGAACACGCCGCGAGCGAGAGCAGCATCGCTATAAACAGCAGACGGGAGGTAGGGCGGGACATCACGTGGGGCAGAGGGTGAGCGAGGGGCTGGAGGGTAGGCAACGCCACGCCCTCATGCAAAACGGCTCATGTGCGCCGCACGCGTTGGTACACCTCGCTGAGCGGAATCGTCAGGTCGAAATGTTCGCTCACGAGCGCCGTCTCTAGCGTCGTGTAGATGCGCTCGCTCCAGGCGTCGTTCGTCGTGCGGAAGTGCTGCCGTACGCAGATGACATCCTGCCAGACGAACCAGATCTCCTCCACCGAGGGCCACTGCTTGTAGGCCTCAAACTTGCGCCCCAAGTCGTACGCTGCCGTCGATGGCGACAGCACCTCGACGATCAACTGCGGGTTCTGGAGGATAACGCCGTTGAAGTCAGGGTCGCAGGCCGCCACGGCGTCGGGATAGCCGTAGCGAGACAGTGGATGAAACTTCGTCTGCTGGCCTGAGCCAGAAACGTAGTAGTTGCCGGGAAGGCGATTGACAAGCGCAGCCCCAATCGTTGCAGCCAATACATTGTGGTTGGGACTGCCGCCTGCCATCGCAACAGCCTCTTCGCGTGCGCTGAGCGGGTCGATGAGGTAGCCGTTGCAGAAGAGGTAGCCGTCGAAGTATTCGAGCTTCACGCCCTGCGGCATGCCCTGGTCGAGGGCTAGATACTGCTCAACCGAGATCGGGGCGATGTTGCGGAGCGGTTCCATAAGCGTGCGAGTAGGCGGGATGCCATCTACCTACGCAAATGCCACGCTGTTTCGGATTCGCGGGAAAATGCAAGCGCTCAGGCCTCGCAGAGAAGCCTGAGCGCTCACGTATTCAGCTAAGAGCGGATCGCAATCAGTTGATGTCGATGCCCGCACATTCAGCCGCGGCGGTACCCTTCTCAGTCTCGCCCGTCTGGACGTAGGCCTGGAAGAGCGCGTTGCAGATGCCGGACTGCTCCAAGCCTTCCTGCTCGGCCAAGGTCTTGGCGCGCTCCAGCGGGGCAACGGCGTTTTCGTACATCATGCCGCGCTTCTCGACCATCTCGTCTAGAGCGGCCTCGCGTGAGGTGATCTCATCCTCGGAGAGGTTGCCGCGCTCGGCGCGCAGGGCATCGTCGGCGGCGGCGATCTCTTCGTTGATGGCGAAGGCCTGGTTGATGAAGACGGCGCCGAGGTTGTAGAACGCATTGGCGTTTTCGGGGTCAAGCTCGGTGGCTTTGCGGAGTTGCTCCTCAGCCTCGTCGTACATCTCGCCATCGAGAAGCATGGAGCCATAGTTGTAGCGGTACACCGGATTGTCTGGGTCCGACGCGACAGCGGCGCTGTACTCGGTCATGGCCATCTCCAACTGACCTGTGCGCTGTAGCGCGTTCAGGTACTGCGCGCGGATGTCGGCATCGTCAGGGAAGACCTTGGTGGCATCCTGGAGCAGCTTTACCTGGGCATCGAAGTCTTCCTGAATGGTGTAGACGTTGGACAGCAAGATGTAGGATTGCGCGTTGTTCTCACCCTTCTCGATAGCCATCTCCAGCGGCTCACGCGCGGCCTCGCGGTTGCCCGAGTTGTAGAGCGCGTAGGCTTTGTTCACGTAGGCGCCCGCCGAGTCGGGGCGGATCACCGAAGCCAGCGTGAAGAACGCGGCGGCGTTGTCGAACTCACTGGGGTCGCTCTCAGAACGGTTGAACGCTTGCACGCCCTTGGTGAAGGTGTTGTAGTAGGCAAGGTCCATGTTGTTTTCGACCTGCTGTGCCATGCTGGGGTCTACGTCCTTGGCCCGGCTGAACGATTCCACGATCTCAGGCACCAAGCCCTCGTGCACGCTTGGGTCGTTGGTGGCCTCGGCCTGCTGCATCAGCACGCGTCCCTTCAGCTCGAGCGCCTCGGCATTGTCTGGGTTGCGCTCCAAGGCGGAGTTCAGGTTTTCGATAGCGCGGTCATAGTCTTTGTTGCGCAGGTCCAGCTTGGCGCCTTCCACATTGGGGTCGCTCGAACAGCCGTCGGCACCCATCAGGGTGAGCCCTAGTGCGAACACGCAAAGGTACGATGCGATTCGTTTCATAAAGTGTGTATCCTCCAGAGTAGGGTATGGTGGTGTGAATGTGGGGTGAGCAGGTCGGGGGCCGTAGTCCTGCTTGCGTCACAGACTGGTAAGAAACGCAACGCACATAGATGTTGCTCGCTGTAACGCCCTAAAAAAGCCAGATTAAGCTAATCTTGACCCACGTTTCTTACAACATACATCCACATGGCGGTTCCGCACCGCACCTTCCGCCACAAAACACCCCGAATACACGCATGGTCAGCTCTTGCTTCATCCCAGGCGTAGACGCGTCTGCCTTTTCGCTAGCCAACCTGCCCTATGCTGTCTTCAGCACGCCGGGCCAGCCGCCGCGTCCATGCGTGCGCGCAGGCGATGCCGTGCTCGACCTCTGTGGTCTTGAACAGCGCGGATTACTCCGTCTCCCCGGCGTCGATGCCGTGTTCGATGCCCCCGTGCTCAACCCGTTCATGGCGGCAGGGCCCGAGGTGTGGGCTGATGTGCGCCAGCAGCTCCAACGCCTGCTGGACGTCAACACGCCCACCCTCCGCGACGCACCCGACGTCCAGGCCGAAATCTTTCACTCACTTTCTGATGTTGATTTGCACCTTCCGATGCGCGTGGGCGACTACACGGACTTCTACGCTTCGCGTCACCACGCCACCAACGTCGGCACGCTGTTTCGCGGCCCCGAGCATGCGCTGCCGCCCAACTGGCTGCACCTGCCCATCGGCTACCACGGGCGGGCGAGCTCGGTAGTGTTGAGTGGGACGCCTATCCGCCGTCCATCGGGACAGACGCGCCCTGCTGGTGCCGAGGCGCCCGTGTTTGGCCCCTCGCGAGAGCTGGACTTGGAAGTCGAACTGGGCGCTGTCATTGGCGTCGGCAATAGCCTCGGCGAGTCCATTCCCGTCGATGAGGCGGCGGCGCACCTCTTTGGCTACGTGCTGGTCAACGACTGGAGCGCGCGCGACATCCAGCGGTGGGAGTACAAGCCACTGGGACCGTTCCTCGGCAAGAGCTTCGCCACCACGATCTCGCCGTGGATTGTGCCAGCGGCGGCGCTGGCCCCGTTCCGCGTCCCGCTCGCGCCGCACATGCCAACGCCGCTGCCATACCTCACGCAGGCTGATCGGTTGGGTCTCGACATTGATCTCGCGGTAGACGTGGTCTCGGAAAACGGTACCGCATCGTCCATCATCGAGACCAACGCCAAGCATCTCTACTGGACGTTCCCGCAGATGATTGCGCACCACACCGTGAACGGCTGCAACTTACAACCCGGCGACCTGCTCGCCTCGGGCACCATCAGCGGACCCGCGCCGCGCAGCTTCGGCAGCCTGCTGGAGCGAAGCGCAGGCGGCGCGCAGGCGCTCACGCTCCCCGATGGCAGTACACGCACCTTCCTCGAAGACGGCGACACCGTCATCTTGCGCGGCGCGGCGCAGCGTGGCGACCTCCGCATCGGGTTTGGCGAGGCACGGGGGCAGATCCATCCGGCCCGGTGACGGCTGTCAGGATTTCAGGGCGAGATGACAGGCGGGAAATCGGCGGCTGACGGGCGCGTCAGGGCACGTCTGTCACGGCGGCACGGGCGCTGTCAGGGTTACAGCGGCACGGGAGGCGGCACGGAAAAGATGACACGTTCAGCCCATTGGCACAGCCGTTGATAACGGATGAAGCGTGCTCAGGCACAGCATCCTGAAAACACGAAATCGACACAAACACACCCATAAAGCCAGATATGAACAACCTGATCCGCTTCTCGCCGCGCACAAACCTCTTCGGCCTCCAGCGCGAAATCGACGATCTGTTCGACCACTTCGTGCCCACCAACCGCAACAGCAATGCGTGGGTACCCAGCGTGGACCTGATCGAAACGGAGGCGAGCTTCGTCCTCACGCTCGACGTGCCGGGCATCCCGAAAGATCACCTCAACATCACCGTGAAAGACAGCGTGCTCACCATCGGCGGCGAGCGCACAGCGCCGACCACCGACGAAGGCACCAAGCGCTGGCGCACGGAGCGTCGCTTCGGCCAGTTCGAGCGCCGCTTCACGCTCTCGAAGCACGTCAACACCGATGCCATCGAAGCCGACTACACCGACGGCGTCCTAACGGTGACGCTGCCGAAAGTGGCGGAAGTCGCCCCGCGCGAGATCTCCATCAACTAACGGCAATTCGTTCGGCCCGTAAGCCGACTGAAAATAGATTGCACTGAATGTGTAACGGTGGCACGATATCTGCAACAGATGCAGGAAATGTGTCGTTGCTAGTGCGCAATCAGCTTAGAGAAGGCCCGTAAGCCTTCAGATTCGGCCCGTAAGCCGACTCGCATTGTGCGCCAGGGCCTGTAAGCCCTACACAGCACACGAAGCGGCCCGTAAGCCGCCGACCAAACAGTGTCGAGGTCCCGTAAGACCTCAGCCATCAGCCGAAGCCGCCTGGGGACCCAACCTCGGGCGGCTTTTTTTGTGGCATGTTTGTGCAGTACATCGTAGTTACGAGCGGATCGTTTTCACACACGCCGCCCCGTTTCGATGCGCTACCTGCCGCTT
>JBCCMF010000264.1:0-6712 GCA_039026435.1 Bacteroidota bacterium | reverse complement strand
GGCGTGTATTCGCTCTCCGATGCGTCGATCCGCCTGGTGGAGAACCTCGACGGATGACGGCGTGTATTCGCTCTCCGATGCGTCGATCCGCCTGGTGGAGAACCTCGACGACCCGGTCACGCTCAAGGCGTTTTTCACGGATGACCTGCCCGCGCCGTACAGTAGCAACCGCCGCTTCCTGAAGGACAAGCTAGACGACTACCGGGCGTACGGCGGCGACTTCATCCAGTACGAGTTCGTCGATCCCGTCAGCGATGAGGCGATGCAGGAAGAGGCGGCGCGCTTCCAGATTCCGCCCGTGCAGGTGCAGACCGTAGAGAACGACGAGGTGTCGGTCAAAAACGCGTACATGGGGCTGGGCATCTCGTACGGCGGCGAGCGCGAGGTCATTCCCGTCGTGCAGAACATGGAGACGCTGGAGTACGACATCACGAGCGCCATCAAGAAGCTCACGCGGGACCGACTGCCCGTCGTTGGCTTCCTGAGCGGGCACGGCGAGCCGTCGCTGGCGCAGGACCTGAGCACGGTGCAGCAAGTGCTTTCGCGGACGTACGACGTGCAGAACGTCACGGTGAACGCCACGGGTGCGCTCTCGGTATCGCCCGATGTGCTGGTCGTTATGGCACCCACCGACTCGTTGCCGCAGGCCGACCTCCGCGTCATCGACGGCTATATCATGGGCGGCGGACGCGTCGGTTTCTTTCTCAACCGCGTGAATGCCAACCTGCAGATGGGCCAGGCTTCGGCGTTTGGGACGGGGCTGGAGTCGGTGCTGGAGACCTACGGCATCCGCATCAACAAAGACCTTGTGGCCGACGAGCAGAGTTCGGCGGTGAGCGTGCAGAACAACCAGGGCGGCTTCCGCTTCGTGCAGCGCATCGCCTACCCGCTCCTGCCCATCGCCACCACCTTCAACCCCGACAACATCGCCGTGAGCCGGCTGCGCGAGGCGCTGTTCTACTTCGCCAGCACCATCGACACGTCGCTCGTGGTGGATGGCGTGACAGTGGAGCCGCTCATCTCCTCGTCGGCGCGCAGCAGCACGCAGAGTGGGTTTTTCATGATCCAGCCGCAGATGCTGCAAGGCCCGTTCGTGGGCGGTCCGTTCGTGATGGCGGCATCGTACGACGGCACCTTCCCGAGCGCGTTCGAGCCGGGGCGCTCCAGCGTGGACACCCGCCTCGTAGCTGTGGGCGATGGCGACTGGCTCAACCAGAGCATCCTGGGCCAGCTGCCGCCCAGCAACCTCCAGCTCGCCCTCAACCTCGTCGACTACCTCGCGCAAGACGACGATCTGCTGACGATCCGCTCCAAGTCCATCGCGCCGCGCCAACTCGACTTCGTGGAGGAAAGCGCCCGCCCGTGGATCAAGTATGCGATGATGCTCTTCCCCACGCTCCTCGTCGTCGCGTTCGGCCTCGTCCGCTGGCGCGTGCGGCAAGCCCAAGCCAAGATCATGCGCGGCTGACCACATCCCGACCTGCGACCTTAGACCTGCCGACCTGAGACTTAACCCATGGATAAGAATCGTATTGGCCTGCTGACTGGCGCCCTGCTCGCCCTCTTGCTCGTCGCGTGGCTGGGCGGCGCGTTCAACAGCGCACCCTCGACGCTCGAAGTACCCGACCTGCGACTGGCCGATGCCGACATCGCCGCCGTCACCATCGAGCAGAACGGCGAGACGGCTGCGGCTGATCGCACCTCTGGCATGTGGCAACTTACAGCGCCGCTTACAACCCTCGCCGACAGCACCGTGGTGGCTCGCTTCATCGAGAGTGTGCAAGCCATCGAGCTGAGCGAGGTCGTCTCGACCAATCCCGAGCGATACGCCAAGTTTGGCGTCGACTCGTCGGCGGCGCAGGTTAGCGTGACGACGGCGAGTGGCGATGAGACGGCGCTATTCGTTGGGCGTCCCGGCAGCGACTTTCAGTCGGTCTACGTGCGTCTTGCCAATGACCCACGCGTCTTCCTTACCACCGAGCGCCTGACGTTGCCCACCGACTTCAGCACGTGGCGCGACAAGACGATCTTCGCCATCGATCCATCTGCCGTGCAGTCCGCCAGCGTCATGACACCTGAACACAGCTACACGCTCGCCGCCACGCCGCAGGGCTGGCAGGTCGACGGCGCGGCGGCGGACTCCGCCAGTGTGATGCAGTGGCTCCTCCGCTTCGCCCCCATCAACGCCGACGGCTTCGTGAGCGAGGCTGACGCCGAGCCCATCCGCACCGATGCCACGCACCGCATCGCCATCACACAGACGGACGGCACGGCGTTTTCGCTGGCGATGGTGGATCAGAGCGGCAGCTTCGGCGCCGTGCGGCCGGGCAGTGCGGATGTGTACCGCATCAACAACTTCCGACTGACCAACCTGGCGCCAGACCCATCGAGCCTGACGCCCAGCCCGTGAGCGCTACTTGATGAGCGTCAGCTGCTGTATGGCGCTGATGCCCTCGCCTTCGAGGCGTGCCACGTACACGCCGCTGCCCAACGTCGCCCCGTCGATGCGGAGCCGCACCATCTGCGAGCCACCGACTTCGCCCTCGAACGCGGTCTGCACGCGTCGACCGAGCGCGTCGTAGAGCACTACCCGCACCGCCGATGCCTCGCGCACGGCAAATTGAAGTGTCGTCTGCGTGGTGAACGGGTTGGGGTATGCCGCGTGCAGTACGAAGCGCTCTGCCAGTTCTACCGCCACCTCAACCTCGGGGCTATACTCGGCGGTTCCGTCGAAGTCGACCTGCTTGAGGCGGAACTGGTAGCGGCCGATCTCCAGGTCATCGAGCGAGAACACGTAGCGCTGCACTTCGAGTGTTGCGCCCTGCCCGTTCACGAAGCCAACCTCCGACCACTGGCTCTCGAAGTCATCCTCAACACGCTGCTCCACGGCAAAGCCTGCGTTGTTCGTCTCGCTGGCCGTCGTCCACGACAGCAGCACGCGGCTCGGGCCATCGGGCAAGGCCGCGAACTCGACGAGTTCAACAGGCAGCGCTGCGCCGATACCTCCGGCAGTCCACTCGCTGAACTGATCGGTGGTGGTGCAGAGCCGGTTGGTGCCGGCGTTGTAGGTCGTCATCATCGCCGTCCAGGTGCCGCTGCCGATGGTGGCGCGACGGTAGAGGACGGCGTTGGCAGGGTCGGTGAGTTGGTGCAGCGGGGCGTCGTCCAGGTCGAAGCACACCTCGGTGCTGGCAGCGAAAGCTAGCGTACCGTCGGCGGAAAGCTCCCAGCGGAACGGGATGACATAGCCGCTGATGCCCGTCACGTTGAGCGGGCGGCTGCCGAAGCGCTGCGCTGTTACTGTGCCCGTGCCAGAGACGCCGGCGAAGGTGACCGTCACGCCTGGCGTCTGGCCGTTCTGGTTGAAATCGACTGCACCGTTGGCACTGACGGCCTGGGCGTGGCTTTGGGTGGGAGCCGTGCCCAAGCCTTCGAGCGCGCCGATGTCGCAGGCGCCGTCGTCACGGCCGAAGCCGCGCTGATCGGTAGCGACGACCTGGCTGTTGATATCCGTGCAGGTGCCCGCGTCGATGACGGGGCTGCCGGTTTGAAAGACCAGCGTCTGTGTGGGTCCGCCGTGGTTGGCAAAGGTGGTGAGTTGCGGGTCTTGCCCCGTGATCGTGTTGGTGGTTGTGCCCTCCAGGGTGCAGCTCGTAAGGTTTTCAATCAGGTTGAAGTCCGCTGAGGTGATGGTGCCCTGGCAGTCTTGCCCTGCGGTGTGCCCACTGTTGTTCGCAAGGATCGTATTCCGAAGCGTGACGGCGCCGTTGTTCTTGAAAATACCACCAGCCTCTGCAGAAAATCCTGCTGCCGTATTGTTGGAGATGGTGCTATGCGTAATCGTGGTGGTGCCGTCGGAATAGATAGCAGCCCCCTCTCCATTAAATTCAGGCGCCCTGTTCTGATAGAACGTTGTGTTGGTGATCGTGGTCGTGCCATTGGCAAAGATGGCTCCACCCTTGTTGGAGCTACCTCGGACCTCGTTTTGCCAGAATAGGCTATTGCTGATCGTCAGCACGCTCGATCCCGTGTTGAAAATCGCACCGCCGCGACTGCCGCTGGCGTCGTTGATGTTGCCCTTGAAGCGGCAGGTGTCGATTGTCAGCGTACCTTCGTTGTAGATTCCGCCACCGTGCGCCTTGAAGGCATCATCATGCATGAGGTTGTCGTCCACGCGGCACCGTAGCAGCGTGAGCGTGCCCTGATTATAAATCCCAGCTCCTTTATCCTGGAAGCTCTCCAATTTGCCGTGCCGTATGGTGAGGTCGCGAAGCGTGACAGTGCTCGCAGCTGTCACCCACAACACCCGGTTCGTGGCCGTGTCGTAGCTGGCATTCGCCTGAAGGATGGTCTGGGCAGCGCCGAGCCCTTGGATCGTGAGGTTCTTGTTGATGGTGATGCCTTGCTCGGTATGTGCCGCCGTCTGGAGTTCGATGATCTCGCCTGCGCCCGCTGCTGCGATGGCAGCGGCTAGGGTCGTGTGTGAGCATCCCGACGCACAGACCGTGCGGAGGTCCGTGCGCGACTGAACCGGCTGGCTGAGCACCTCCACGTTGTTGCCGTCCACCTGCCGGAGCCGGAAGCACTGATCGCCGGACGTGAGCCCGGAAGCAGTGAAGCTGTAGTTGGTCGTACCGTTGACGGTGCCTGCCCCAGCCACAAAGCCGATGTCGCTGAAGCTCCCCACCCCACACGCGCCCGGATGATGCTGGACGTGGAAGCCCGTGTTGTTGCGCTCGAACGGCGTGTTCCAGGTGAGGTCCATTGTCGTTATGCTGGTCGGCGTGGCGATGAAGTTGAGAGGGTGCCCTGAGAACACACCCTCTACCGCGCCGATGTCGCAGTCCAGCGTGCCGTCGCCATCGCCTTCTTGCGGGCGGGCGAACCCGCTCTGATCGACCGTCACCGTTGCGTTGTCGAGGTCGGTACAGGTTCCTGCTTCAACGGGCACGCTGCCGAAGGCGGGCAGACGCGAGCGCGTGGGGCCAGCGTTATCGGCCAAGGCGGGCAGGACGGAGAGCGGCAGGGAGACATTGACTTGGTCAGCTGTCCCGGACGTGAACCCACACCCCGAGGTAGACCCGACAAGGTTATGCCCCCCTGACCCGATCGTACCCTGACAGTCGGGGCTGCCGTGGACCGACGTGTTGCCCGCCAGGATGGTGTTCTTGAGCGTGACCGTACCACTGTTGCGACGGATGCCGCCTCCCGTGCCGCTGCCTCCACCCGCGTGGTTGCCCGTGATGGTGCTGTGCGAGATCTTGACCGTGCCGCCGCTGATGAAGAAGCCGCCGCCGGCTGCGTTGCCGGTGCTATTGCCGTGCACGGTGGTGTTGACCATGGTGAGCGTGCCGCCGTTGACGTAGAAGGCACCCCCCTGACGAACGGCCGTGTTGTTGGTGATGAGGCTGCTACGGATGGTGAGCGTGCCGCTGCTGAAGAGCCCACCGCCGAAGGCATTGCCCGCACTGTTGCCTTCCACCGTTGTGTTCTCTAGCGTGAGCATACCGCTGTTGAAGACCCCACCCGCCTCACGCAAGGACGTATTGTTGGCAATACGGCTGCTGAGGATAGTAAGCGTACCGCTGTTAAAGACCCCACCGCCGCCTATCGTGTTGCCGTTTATGGGATCGTCGTTATTGACGACCGCCACCTGCTCCAGCGTCAGCGTTCCGGTGTTGCGAATCCCGCCTCCGTTGCTGCTTGACACCTGGCCATGGCGAATAGTCATGTCGCGGATGGTCGCTGTGACGCCTCCATTGACCGTGAAGACGCGGTTGCCTGCCGTGGCGCGCGTGGCCGCAGCTTGAACGGTAGTGACGGTTGTGCCTTGCCCCCGAATCGTCAGGTTTTTGTTGACGGTGATGCCCGCTTCGGTGTGCGTAGCGTCTTGCACCTCAATCACTTGTCCATTCGACGCCGCAGCGATGGCGGCCGTGATGGTGGTGAAGTCACACCCGGAGGCGCAGACCGTGTGGTCCTGCGCCCGCGCGGGCACAACGAGGACAGCAAGCAAGACGAAAAAGAAACCGTACCGAGAAGCCATGAATCGAGGGGAATGCGCCCGGGTGTGGGCAGCGTGTGCAGGGTCACTACCCCCCTTAGCCAAAAAGCGCGGGCAAACTGTTCATTGGCATGTCACTTTTTTATCATGGACACGCTCACCCTTGCGCCTACCCTCGACGTGCTCGCCGCCATGCCTACCCCCGCCGATGTCACGGTGCTGCTTCATCAGGCGCGAGCCGGCGATGAAGCCGCTATGGACCGCCTCGTCCCACTGATCTATGACGAGCTGCGGGCGATGGCCCATCAGCGATTGCGCTATGAACGCGCCGATCACACGCTGAACACCACGGGGCTCGTCCACGAAGCGTACCTCAAGCTGTCGAAGTCGGCCTCCATCGACTGGCAGGACCGCGCCCATTTCTTTGCCTTGGCCTCGCGCTCCATGCGGCGCATCCTGATCGACTACTCCATCCAGCGTAAGGCCGTCAAGCGCGGCGGCGGACAAGCCATGCTCAGCCTGGATGACACCGCGCAAGCCCTAGAGGCGATCTCGGATGGCACGCTCGAGCATGTGCTGGCCCTCGACGAGGCCTTGACCCGGCTAGCGCAGTTCAACCCGCGTGGCGCTCAGATCGTGGAGTACCGTTACTTTGTGGGCCTCACGCAAGATGAGATTGCAGAGGTCATGGGCATCTCCATTTCGACT
>JBCCMF010000263.1:0-6771 GCA_039026435.1 Bacteroidota bacterium | reverse complement strand
CGCAACGTGTCGCTGGAGCGCTTTGCTGAGGGCGTCGACATCATGATGGTGCTCGACACGTCCACATCGATGCGCGCCCAGGACTTCTTGCCCAACCGCTTCGAAGCCGCCCGCGAGGTCGGGGCCGAGTTCATCAACGGCCGCGTCTCCGACCGTATCGGGCTCGTCGTGTTTGCCGCCAAAGCCTTCACGCAGGCACCGCTTACGCTCGACTACCAGTTCCTCAACCGCATGCTCGACGAAGTCGAGGTCGGCGTCATCGAAGACGGTACCGCCATCGGCACGGCGCTGGCGATGGCGGTGAACCGCCTGAAGGAGACGGAGGCCATCAGCAAGGTCGTCATCCTGCTCACCGACGGGCAGAACAACCGGGGCGAGGTCGATCCGGTCACTGCCGCCGAGGTGGCCGAGGCGCTGGACGTGCGCGTGTACGCCATCGGCCTGGGCGCACGCGGCGAGGCGCCGTTCGTGGTGGACCATCCGTTCGCAGGTCGCCAGCGACGTATGGTGCCCGTCGAGATCGACGAGGAGATGTTGCAGTCCGTGGCCGCCAAGACGGGCGGGCAATACTTCCGCGCTACCGACAAAGACGCCCTTGAAGCCGTCTACGATGAGATCGGCGAGCTGGAGAAGACCAAAATCCAAGAGCAGACGTACGTCGACTACGAAGAGAAGTACGCCGTCTTCCTCTGGCCTGCGTTTCTGCTGCTGATGCTCGAGTTGCTGCTCTCCAACACGCGCCTCCGTCGCTTCCCTTAATCATTCCAGACGCATGGCCTGGCTTAATCCTGTTTACTTCTGGGCGTTCGTAGCAGTGCCGCTGGTCATCGGGCTGTTCTTGCTGGCGGCGTGGCGGCGCAAGCAGTTGATCGAGCGCTTCGGCGACAAGGGCTTGTTCCAGAAACTGGCGGCTGGCGTGAGCACGCGGCGGCGGCGGTGGAAAGCGAGTTTGGTCGTCCTCAGCGTAGCCCTGGTCGTGCTAGCCCTTGTCGGGCCGCGCTACGGTACCCAGCTGCGCGAGGTCAAGCGCGAAGGCATCGACTTGATCTTTGCCCTGGATGTGTCGCTGTCGATGCAGGCGGAGGACGTGGCCCCGAGCAGGCTGGAACGGGCCAAGAACGAGATCAAGAAGGTGCTCGACGAGCTGCGCGGCGACCGCGTGGGCCTCATCGTCTTCGCCGGCGATGCGTTCATCCAGTGCCCGCTCACCACCGATTACAGCGCCGTCCGCCTCTTCCTCGATGTGGCCAGCCCCGATCAGATCCCCACGCCCGGCACGGACTTCGGCGCGGCGCTCCAGACGGCCGTCCAGGCCTTCGACACCGAGGGGGAGACGGAAGAGGACCAGCGGACGCGCGCGCTCATCTTCGTCTCGGATGGCGAGAACCACGTCGAGGGCGTGGACACGATCCTGGGGCAAGCACGGGAGTCGGGCATCGTCATCTACGCCGCCGGCGTGGGCGAACCCGACGGTGTGCCCATCCCGATCTACCGGAGCGGCCGGCAGGTGGGCTTCAAGCAAGACCGGAACGGGCGCGTGGTCAGCACCAAGCTCGAAGAGGCAGCATTGCAGCAACTCGCCGAAGATGGCGCCTACTTCCGAGTTGCCAAAACCTCAAGCTCCATGCTGTCGCTGATTCCGGCGCTGGAGCGACTCGAAAAAGTGGAGTTTGGCGCGGAGGAGTTCGAGCAATACGATGAGCAATACCAGTGGCCGCTCCTGCTGGCCATCCTACTGCTCGTGGGCGAACGTTTGGTCAGCGACCGACGTAAGAAGTAGCCTCGTCCGTCCGTTGCTAGCGACTCCGTGTAGCGCCTGTCCCACCTGAACGCCTGGCCTCCATGACCCGCATCCTCTTGATCGTCCTCGCCCTCGGCTGGCTGGCCGACGACGGCGCGAAGCAAGGCCGCGAAGGCAACGCCTTGTACGAGAAAAGCGACTACGCCGCCGCCGCTGCCGCCTACCAAGCGGGCCTCGCCGCGCTCCCCGCCGATGGCGACTTCGCCGTGCGTCAGAGCCTCTACAACAACCTCGGCGCCGCGCTCTACCGCCAGGGCAATTACGAGGAGGCGCGCGACGCCCTGGACCAGGCGGTAGGGCTGGCGCAATCCCTGCCTGAGCTGGCCCGCTCGGCCTACAACGCGGGCAACACGGCCTTCCAGCAAGAGGACCTGGAGGGGGCGCTCGGCTACTACGAAGAGTCGATGCTGGCCGACCCCGCCAACGTAGACGCCAAGTTCAACTACGAGTTTGTGAAGCGCCAGTTGGAGGAGCAGCAGCAGAACGGCGACGGCGGCCAGGACGAGCAGAACCAGGATCCGCAGCAGCAGGAAGACGGAGAGAACAACGACGAGCAGGACCAGCAGCAGCAAGACGACCAGCAGCAAGAGCAGGACGGCGAGCAAGAGCAGCAGGACCAGCAACAGCAGCAAGACGACCAGCAGCAAGAGCAGGACGGTGAGCAGCAGCCCCAGCCCGACGACGGCCAGCAGGGCGAGCAGAACCAGCAGCAGCAACCCTCCCCGGCCGACCCGACCAAGCTGAGCAAGGAGCAAGCCGAGCGCATCTTGCAGGCGCTGGGCAACGAGGAGCAGGAGCTGCTTCGCGAAGTGCAGAAGATGAACGTGCCGCCTCGGCGGGTAGAGAAGGATTGGTAGGATGCCTCGCGTGAACGAGTGGATGCGATACGTCGGAGGAGTACTCATCCTCGCCATGCTCACCGCTGGTACGAGTGTGGCGCAGCAGGTGAGCATCCAGGCTTCGGTAGGGGACCGCACGGTGGGTACCGAGGAGGTCGTTGGCTACACCATCGAGGTGAAGGGGGCGGACCTCAACCAGATCAACACGCCGCAGCCACCTGAGACCGAAGGGCTGGTGCTGATGCAGACGATGCCGAGCACGCGCCGCAACGTGTCGTTCGTCAACGGCCGCACGAGCCAGAGCATCGCCTTTACGTGGTCGTTTAGGCCGCAGCGCGAAGGGCAAGCGCGCATCCTGGCCAGCACGCTGGAGATCGGCGGCCAAACGTACAGCACCACCCCGATCCAACTCGACATCGTACCGCAGGCGCAGCGCCCGGCACGCCGCCAACGCACGCCGCACTCGCCGTTCGATCCATTCCGGTCGCGTAGTCAGCCCAGCGAGCCCGCGCCAGAGATCGCGCGCGAGGACATCTTTATCCGCGTCATCCCCAGCCAGCGCAACGCGTATCAGAACGAGCAGGTTAGGCTTGAATACCAGGTCTTCTACCGCGACCACGTCGTGCCCCGTCAATACCGCCTTGCCGACTCGTGGGATGCCGAAGGCTTCTGGCGCGAGGAGTTTGACGTAGAGAGCCGCCCGTTGCCGCGCTCGCAGGTCGTCAACGGCGTACGGTACAACTACATCACTATCAAGAAAGCCGCCGTCTTCCCCACGCGTGCAGGTGACTTGCGTGTGGATCCGCTCAAGATCGATGCCGAGGTGATGGCGCGCCGCCGCTCCCTCGACCCGTTCGATGCGTTCTTCAGCCCGCGTGGGGCGCCGGAAGAGATCGAACTGGCCTCGCCGACAGTCACCATCGCGTCAAAGCCGTTGCCTGCAGGCGCGCCCGCCACCTTCCAAGGAGCAGTGGGCACCTACAGGCTGGCGGCCCAGTACGACCGCACCGAGCTGGAGGTAGGCGAGTCGTTGCAACTCACCGTGCGGCTAACGGGCACGGGCAACATCGCAACGCTGGATGCGCCGCAGTACAATCCGCTCAGCATCTTTGAAGTGTACGACCCGCAGGTGGAGAGCACGGTAGCGCGCGGCGGCAATGCGATCTCGGGTACCAAGACGTTCACCTACGTGATGGTCCCGCGCTCCAACGGCACGTTCGAGATGCCGCCTGTGGAGTATGCCATCTTCAACCCGCGCACAGAGCGCTACGAGACGCTCCGCTCAGCGCCAACCACCATCACGGTCACGGGCGAAGCCGCTGCCCCGCTCGCCGCCTCGGCAACTACCGCCTCGGGGCTGCCCGTGGATGACATCGCCACCATCATGCTGGGCAACCAGACTTGGCAGCGCATCGGCAGCACGCCCGTGCATCAGCGGCCGTGGGTGTATGCCGTCCTGCTGCTGCCGCTGATTGGGCTCATCGGTGTGATGGGGTACAAACGCCACGCCACCCGCTTGGCTACCGACGTGGAGTTCGCCCGCAACCGTAAGGCCCATCCGCTGGCGAAGAAGCACCTGAAAACGGCCGAGCAGCTTATGACGGGCGGACAGGCCAAGCTGTTCTATGCCGAGGTGGAGCATGCCGTGATGGGGTTCATTGGCAATCGTCTCAACCTCAGCGAGCGCGGCCTCACGCGTGCCCAACTGGACCGCATGCTGGAGGCGCGCGGGGTGGCGATGGCCTATCGCGACGACCTCCGGCGACTACTGGACGAGTGCGACCAGGTGCGCTTCGCGCCGATACTGCCCGATCTGACCGCTATGGAAGCCGCGCACGAGCGCGCCAGCACGCTCATCGTTGACCTGGACCGCCAACTGCGAGGAGAGCCCGCCCATGCGTAATCTGATCGCCGTGATGCTCTTGGCCGTAGCCGTATCGCCCTGCGTGCTGGGCCAGCCGGACCCGATGGCGCAGGCCGTGGCTGTGTTCGACGACGCCAACCGCCACTACCAAGCGGGCGCCTATGCCGAGGCGATCGCGCAGTACCAACAGGCGGAGGCGTCCGGGTACGAAAGCGGCCCGCTCTACTACAACATGGCCAACGCCTACTACCGCCTCGACGAAGTGGGCCAGGCCGTTCGCTACTACGAGCGCGCGCGCCTGCTGATGCCCGAGAGCCCAGAGGTGGCCCACAACCTCAGCATCGTGCGCGCAGGCCTCACCGACCAGCTCTCTATCTTGCCTGAGCCGTTCTGGGAGCGGTGGTGGGTGCGCATTGAGCAGGCCGTGGGCTCCAACCTCCTCTTCGCCTTCGGCGTCGTCTTCTACGTACTGGCGATGGGGTTGGTGGGCTACCGCATCTGGAAAGAAGACCGCAACCCGTGGCTGCGCCGCGTGCGCTGGATGGCGTTTCTGATGGGCGGCCTGTTCCTCCTGGCGGCGTTCTTCGCCTCGCTTCGCGAGGCACGCCCGGGTCCGGCAGTCGTCATCACCGACGCCACACCGCTGCGCCTCTCGCCCAGCGGATCGGCCGAAGCCGAACTCCAGGTCCACGAAGGGCTGATGCTCGACGTCTTGCAAGAGAGCGACGCCTGGACCCGGGTCCGGCTCCCGAACGGACAAGAGGGATGGGTTGCCGCGGCCAGCCTCGCGTCGATATGAGCACGATACCGCCGAGGCTCATGCCAATCGACACAGCCCAACGGCTACGCCACGGCCTTGAGCGACCGGAGCTGTTGAATCTGGTCCTCGTCCAAGCCGAGGTAGTCGCACAGGATACACGCCGTGTGCTCGCCATAGCGCGGCGGGGCGGCCAGCGGAGCTTCCGGCTGCGCATAGATGGCCTGCCGCAGCCCCCAGAGGGTTTCAGCGGCGTCGGTTAGCGTCAGCGGGGAGGGCGTGCGGAACACCTCATCGAGCGTGCGTACTGGCGATGACGGGATATTTGCACCTGTCAGCTTCTCCAGCAGGCCATCGCGATGATGTTGCGCAATGGCCGATCGTAGCGCAGCCGTAAGCACCTCGCGATGCGTGACACGGCGCTGGTTGGTGGCAAACCGCTCGTCGCGGGCGAAGTCGTCCAGGCCGAGCAGCGCGCACAGCCGCTGAAACTGATCGTCGGTGCCTACCGCCAGCATGACCGCGTGACCATCGGCGGTGGTGTAGGTGGTGCCGTACGGCGCGATGTTGGGGTGTGCAGAGCCTTGCCGCCTCGGCATCCGGCCGTCCATCAGCCAATTGGTCGCTTGGTTGGCCAACGCTGACACCGCCGCGTCGTACAGGGCGATGTCGATGTGCTGGCCGCGACCCGTCTGGTTGCGCTCCATGAGGGCGAGCAGCAACGCCTGCTTCCCGTGATGCGCCGCCAGGACATCCATCAGCGCCACGGGCATCTTCAACGGTGGGCCATCGGCTTCGCCGTTCATCGCCATGAAGCCCGCCTCGGCTTGGATGGCGGCATCGTAGCCTGCGCGCGGGTTCTCGGGGCCGTAGCCGCTGAAGGTGAGCACCAGCAGGGCCGGGTTGATGATGAGCAACTGGTCGGGCGCAACGTGGAGGCGGGTGGCCGTCCCCGGGCGGTAGCTGCTCAGCAGGATGTCGGCCTGCACGGCCAGCTGGTGCACAACCGCCCGCCCCTCGGGCAACGAGAGATCTACGGCGATGGACTGCTTGCCCCAGTTGCAGTGCGCGAAGTAGGACGAACGCGACGGGTCGCTTGGCGAGGCGGGACCCCATCGGCGGGTGACATCGCCGTCGGTACGTAGGTTTTCCACCTTGAGGACGGTGGCGCCCAACTCGGCCAGCCACTGGCCCACGCTGGGGCCCGCCAGCACGTTGGCCAACTCAAGGACAGTCAGACCTGTGAGGTGCGCCATGTCTGGAAACGATTCAGCAGGCCCGACAGGTCGGGGAGGCGGATGGGTTTACTCACGTAGTCGTCCATCCCAGCCGACAGGCAGGCCTCGCGGTCGCCGGGCAGGGCGTTGGCCGTGAGCGCCACAATGTAAGGCTGCGGGAGCGGCAACCTGCGTATTGTGCGGGTCGCCTCCAGGCCATCCATGACGGGCATACGCATGTCCATCAAGACGACATCGTAGGGCTGCTTGCGGAGCTGCTCAATAGCTTCCTG
>JBCCMF010000262.1:0-6816 GCA_039026435.1 Bacteroidota bacterium | reverse complement strand
TACATCGCCTGTAAGCGCGGCCTCGGGCGTACCGAACCACGACTGGTACGTCTCCTCCGCCCCGTTGAAGTGGATGAACTGCAGCGTAGTCTGATCGCCGTAATAGCCGCCCTGAATGAAGTACGACTGCAGGTTCGAGCGCGCGCGGTCCACGTAGCCGTCGCTCAGGATGCGCGACAGCCGCCCGTCGAGCGCCCAGCGGCCGTCCAGCAGGCCCGAACCAAACTGGAGTGTGTACTTCTGCGTGTTGAAGGCGCCGTAGCCGAAGTCCGCCTCGGCATAGGCCTCGGGGCGGTTGCTGTCGGTGAGCAGGTTGATGGTGGCGCCAAACGCCGCGCCGCCGTTGGTCGAGGTGCCCACGCCGCGCTGGATCTGCACGTTGTCGAGCGACGAGGCGAAGTCGGGCATGTTGACCCAGAACACGCCTTGCGACTCCGAGTCGTTAAGCGGGATGCCGTTGATGGTCACGTTGATGCGCGTGATGTCGGTGCCGCGGATGCTGAGGTTGGTATAGCCGACGCCAGCCCCTGCATCGGAGGAGACCACGACCGACGGCGCCAGGTCGAGCAGCATCGGCAGGTCTTGCCCCAGGTTCTGCTCCCGGATGGTCTCGCGGTCTACATCGGTGAAGGCTACCGGCGTGCGCGCATCGGCACGGGTGGCACTGACCACGACTTCGGCTTGTTCGAGGACGTCGGCTTCGAGGGTTACGTCCCAGGAGTTCGCCCCGGAAGCGAGACTACGTGTCTCTGTGACGGCGCGGAAGCCCAGGAAGCGGACGCGCAGCGTGACCTCGCCCGTGGGCAAGTCAGCGAGTTGGTAGCGGCCATCAGCATCGGTAGAGGTGCCGAGGTACGTGTCTTGGACGACCAGCGTGGCGCCCGCGAGCGGCTGCCCATCGGTGTCGGTGACGCGCCCGGTGAGCGTGGCTTGGGCGAAAGCGGACGGGATGACGGTGAAGAGCAGTAGGCTGACAGTCAGCAGCCGTAGTAGAGTACGGAAAGGCATATAAGGTGAGGTCAAGCGGCGGCACACGCGAGGGGTCTGCGTGGCACATCCGGTTGAGCAGTGTTCCCTACCTGGCATTATCCGGGCAGGTTCGAAGGGTATGATCTCAGCCCGGCCTAGCGCCGAGCACCCCTAACGTGAGACCCTCAAAGAGCGCGCATCCCACGCTGCCCGGGCATCCGGGTTTCGCATTCGGCGAAGGTTCATGCAACGAGGCTATGACTATATCCGCCCCTTGGGTGCGCCCAAACTTAGGCTCAAGTCGGCCAACGCAACTGCCCCCTGCCAGGGGGCTGCCCCCAGGGCTGGGGGTCTACCTGCAACAAGTCCATACACCCTCCGGCCCGCCTTACGGCGGCCCACCTCCCTCAAGGGAGGCGTTATCTAAGGCCCATCGTTCTACACATCTACGTTGTCGCTACCGCGCCATCCTGTCCGCATACAAAAAAAGGCCGGGCCATCCATAGCGGACAGCCCGGCCAAGTACAGCTTAGCGAGGGGAGCCAAGCAGTGTGTACTTCAACAGCTGCTTACTTCATGAGCAGCATCGTCTTGCTGATCGTGCCCTGCGGCGTGCGCAGCGAGTAGAAGTACGTGCCCGAGGCCAGGTTGCGCGCATCGAACTGCGTGCGGTACGTGCCCGCTGCCTGTGTGCCTTCCACGAGGACAGCCACTTCACGGCCCATCACATCGTAGATGGCCAGGCGCACATCCTGTGCCCGGTCCAACTCAAACTCAATCATCGTCGTCGGGTTGAACGGGTTCGGGTAGTTCTGCTTCAGACTGATGCTCGTCGGCAGTTCGTCGTCGACGCGCTCGACATCGGTGGTGACAAAGTCGCCGAAGTAGCCTAGATCAGAGAGAGCCGTCCAGCCGCGCGCCCAGTTGTCGTCGCCGAAGGCGCCACGGAAAGAGACCGATGCGAACCAGTCGTCCAGCTCATCGAAGGAGAAGTCGGATGAGTTGCGAGCCGCCGTGCCGCCCATCGGACGCGGATCGAGTTCTGCCGTACCGAGATCCCGACCGATGCCGCCCAACAGCGCGTCTCCATTGATGAGATCGTTGGTGCTGGAGAACGTAGCGACCACATCCGCCTTGACCGCATCCGTCACACGGACGATGTCGTTCCACGTCGTGCCCGCATCGAACGCGCCGAAGATGTTGTTCGACAACTCCAAGTCGCCCGCCTGGAAGCGTGCCACCGCATCCGGCGTCGTGTCCCCATCGTCAATGCGAACCGCTCGGTTGGCAAAGTCCGTGAACACCGAGTTGAAGTACTTAGCTCCCACGTTCTCGCGCAACCGCAACGCCGGGCTGTTGCCGTCGTCGTTCGACGGCTCTGCGTCTACACCCGAGCCGATGTACGTCGCGTTCGAGACGATCGCCTGAGAGAACGCCGTGTCGTCGCACACACCGCGCGAGCCCGAGCACCCGTCGTGCTCACCGCCACGACCGGCGATGTCGGCGCCCTGGATCGAGAACCAGAACTGACCGCGGCCCTGGTAGCCTTGGTCGTAGTCGAACGTGTCGTCGCCGCAGAGCGCGCCCACGAGGTAGCGCGAGTCTACCGTGCCGCCGAACCACTCGTAGCAGTCGTCCAGGTTGGCGTAGACTTCGATGTACTCGATCGTGGTGCCGCTGCCGACGCCGCCCATTGTCAGGCCGTTGATCTCGTCGCCTTCGATGCCTGAGATCGAGAAGCCGCCGTGGCGGATCGAGATGTAGCGCAGCGTGCCCGAGTTGTCAGCGGGGTTGGAGCCACCGTACTGGGCTTCGAGTTCGCCGGGGATGCCTTCGATCTGCGTGAGCGTCTCGATGTTGTTCGTCGGTGCTTCGCCCAGGATGATGAGTCCGCCCCAGAGGCCGCGATCGACGATGCCTTCGGAGATCATGTCGTCGTCGATCGTGAGATCGTCGAACTCCGACGTGAAGACAATGGGGTTGCTGGCTGTGCCTTGTGCATTGATCTGTGCGCCGCGACGCACGATCAGTGCCGAGGCGCCTTCACCCGTCGAGATGCTAGAGGCTTCAAGCGCTTTGATGACCGTGCCTGCTTCAATCGTCAGCGTAGCGCCGCGATCCACAAAGACGAGGCCGTCGAGGATGTACTCGTTGTTGGCTGTCCAGGTGACATCGCTGGTGATGTCGTTCTGGACTGTGACCTGTGCCCATGCCGCTGAGGGCAGTAAGGCTAACGTCACGAGCAAGGTTGTAAACAAACGGTTCATGTTGCTGGAGGTAGTCGCTTATGACTATTTATGTTATGGAACAGGAGGTTAGGCAATTAGATGGTGCATGGACCGACGTACTGCTGCCGGAGAGTTTCGCCCAGGGGTGCGTGATGTACCGAAAATTGGGAGAGCGACTTGGTGAAGGGAGCTAGATATGCATGGGTTCAGACAACTGAATTTCGGGCATGAGTGCCATGCTCATGTTTTCATACTGTTAACGCTCTTTGACCGCAACGTTAACAAGATGAGCTCATCCAGCCACATCAAGAAGAGCTGATATTGAAGCTACTCTGTTGTTTTTGGTACCCGGCCTGAAAGATGATTGCGCACCCCGTGACCGTCATCCCGAGCAGAGGTCACAGACCAAAGCCGAGGGATGACACGATTATGCGATGTGCTGTCCGCTAAATTGCCAGAACGGATATGAGACAGGTAGTCACACCAAGCGCGATCATGCGCAAACTACAGTGAGTAGCTCAACCCCAGCGAGAAGGAGTGCCCACGTTCGTAGCGCTGGAACAGGTAATCGCGCTCGGGATCGTCGAAATTGTAGATTTCTTCGAAGGGGGCATCCAACAGGTTTTTAGCTGAGACCTTTACCTGGAAACCGTTTCTGAACCCTTTTGAGAACGTGAGGTCGAGTTGTGGGCTCGGCTGCTCGAAGATGTCAGGTGAGACCCCGTCAGAGACGTTGGAGAGACGCTCGCCAAACACGTTGAAGTAAATGCCCGCACTCAGGTCGGCCTCATAGTTCTCGTAGCTCAAATCGCCGTTAATGAGGAAGGGAGACTGGCCTTGCAGTTCGCGTGTTTCCTCTTGCAGATCGCACTGGCCTAGCTCGGCCAGGTCACAGCGGTTACGCACGAACAGCTCGCCCCCGACGAGATTGCCATTGTCATCAAATTCACCAGGAATATCGATGCTAGACTGTACGAACGTCGCGTTGAGGCCCAATGAGAAGCTAGCCAGTGCTGGGCTGAGGCGGTCCAGGCTGGTCCGTGCTTCCAACTCGAGCCCGGCTACGGTAGCTTCGGGCACGTTGCGGAACGTGATCTGCCCGTTACCGCCACTCAAGAAGGCCCGCTCGATGGGGTTTTCCAGGTTCTTCAGGAAGCCACTCACGGCCAGGATCTCACCAGGGCGCGTAAACCATTCCCAACGCAGGTCGTAGTTCTGAATCAGAGATCGCTGCAACTCCGGATTCCCTATAATAAACTCGCCAAGCAAGAAATCCTGCGCTGAGAACGGGGCAATCTCGCGGAAGGTCGGCCGTGCCAGCGTCTGCGAGCCGGCTACCCGAAGGTTCATGTTGTCCCGGAGCGCGTACACAAGGTTGAGCGACGGCAATATGTCTGTCTCGTCGATCTCGCCCACAGGTGCACTTTCGTCTTGGCTGACGATAGAGATGTTCGTTGTCTCCAGGCGCGCGCCGCCAATGACGCGAAAGGCATCTGTGATGGGAAGCGTCAGCATGGCGTACCCTGCTGCAATCTCGCGGTCACCGTCATAGTTGTTGCGCTGCTTTGTTGCGTCGCGCACGACGTGGCCAAAGGAGTAGGTCGTGGGCCGCCCTGGCCGCTCGTTGACGCCCGTAATGCCGAAGTTCTCTTGCGCGAAGTAGTCGGCTATGCCTGTGTCGCCACCGGGGGCTAGCGTAGTTTCCCCTTCGAAGCGAATGGACGGGTCGATGACGACTTCGATAAAGCGCTCGGTGAAATTGCGATCAGCCTGTTGGTATGCCCCGCCAAACTTGAATTCTGCCGCACGCGCGCCCATCTTGAGCGGAATGGTAATGTCCCCTTTGGCGTTCACGCTGTTCTCGTCGAGCGTGCGATAGTAGCGATCGGGATCGCCGATACCTGCCCCCGTAAAGCCAAAGCGCTTCTCACCGTCGTCGTTGGTCTCCTCAGTGTTGCCCACAAACCGACGGTCGGGCTCATCCTGGCGCGTATCGGCCAGCGCGCCTTTCCACTCAAATGTGGCTCCAAGCAGACCAGGCAAGAAATGCTCGCCACGCACCTGGAAAGACTGCAACTCACGCTCAGTGTAGGCCAGCGACCGGCTCACCACCAACGCGTCCTCTTCCTCGATACCAACGATAGTCGATTGGCCAAACTGGAAACGCGTCATCGACTCGCCATTGCGAGAGTACACGGTGTTGAAACCTATTTCATTGTTTGCCCCCAGACGGTACGTCAGGTTTGCCAACAGCCCCAATGCTGCTTCCTCAGTGGCCTGCTGATCCGTGAAAAGCAGATCTGGGCTCAACCCACCGCCACCTGTTGCGGAGTACCGCTCGGTGCGGCCATCGTCATAGAACGACGCAGAGTTGCTGTACGTGACGCCTACGATATACCCAAACTGGTTACCAAAGAGGTTGGTGTTATTGCCCAGCGAAAGCGCGTAGCTCTGGTTGATAGGCGCTGTCTTGACAATAGGCGTGTACGTATTATTGAATGCGTTTGAGAACTGATCAAGCTGGTTCGCCAACTCCTCATTTCGACGCGCAGGTACTTCGGTCGGGATTTCAGTCGTGGGGTCCTGCAATATCTCGGGAATATCTCGCGCCCCGTCATCACTAGCTGTCCAGTCCGAGTCGCCACCAATGTAGGAGAGGAAGTCGTCCTGAAAAGTGGTCTGCGTATTGTAGGTGTACGATGTCGAGAGTTGGAACGTCAACTCATCTGGGAATGCCTTCGTAGCGATATCTACAAGGCCGCCACTAAAGTTTCCGGGCTTATCAGGGGTAAAGGTTTTGATGGTGACAATATTGTCGAGCAGGTTCGAAGGGAAGATGTCGAACTGGACGGCCTTTCGGTCAGGGTCTGAACTGGGCAGATCAACGCCGTTAAGTTGGGTGCTTGAGTACCGGTCGCCAAGGCCACGCACGTAAACGTATTTACCTCCCACGACCGAAGCGCCAGTCACTTTCTCCATCGCATCCGCGGCGTTCGAGCTACCGGAACGCGAGATAGCCTCAGCGCTAATAGCATCACTGACGGCATCAGCCTTCGCGCGCTGGCTCAGCAGCGAGGCCTCCGTGTTCTGGAGCGCGCGCGCCTCTACGATGATCTCGGACAGCTCTTCCGTCTGGAAGTTCATCGTTACCTCTAGCCGGGTCACCTCACCCTCCAGCACCTCCACGTTCTGCACGCGAACGGGGTTGTAGCCTATAAATGAAAAAAGCACCGTATAGGTGCCTACATCTGCTTTAAACTGGAAGTCGCCGTCGATGCCGGTGGTGGTGCCGATCATCGTGCCTTCAATAGAGACGTTGGCGCCGATCATCGTATCGCCCGTGTCGCCGTCGATGACGACACCTGCGATGGTGCCTGTCTGGGCGAGGGCTGCAGGAGAAAACGCGAGAAGTATGAGAATAGCCAGCAGTGCAGGCCAGCTAGAACGGGGGGGGGTCATCAGTGTGGATACCAAATAGATCACGCGGAGGAAAGCACCAGTGTGCGGCGAAGTGAGGGTAATCTGAGCGCATCTGGAAGCTCAGCAGAATGCTGAGTGCGGCCGCGAAGCTATTGCCTTGTCGTTAAGCACATGTTAACGCTGTGTTATCACTTTCTTA
>JBCCMF010000261.1:0-6830 GCA_039026435.1 Bacteroidota bacterium | reverse complement strand
GATCACCTGCCTGTTGTGGCGGAGCTCATCTGGATGCCGTAGCCTAAGCCCTGCCCACCGTTCTGCACACCTATGCCGCACCAGCGCTACGACCGCACCGCTTGGCATACCCTTCAGCCAGATGCCGTGCTCACGCCCGCACAGCGCCAGGCTGTCTACGCCGTGGCACCGGAAGTGCCCAGCGGCGATGTTGAAGCGGTGTACCTCCCGTTGGCAGCGCTCGTAGAGCCGCACATCGCCCGGCAGAGCCGCACGTTTATCATCGGGATTGCCGGGGGCGTGTCGGCGGGCAAGACCACGGTGGCGCGTATACTGCAAGCACTGCTCACGGTGTGGGCGGGCGTGCCCACGGTGCAGATCTTGAGCACAGACGGCTTCATCCACCCGACGGCCACGCTGGAGGCACGAGGCCTGATGCACCGCAAGGGCTTTCCCGAGAGCTACGACACGGCCGCGTTCTTCGACGTCATCCAGGCGGTGCACGCTGGGGAAGCATGTGAGGCGCCCATCTACTCGCACGCCACCTACGACCGCTTGCCCGATGCACGGCTCGCCATCGACGGGCCTGATGTGCTGATTGTGGAAGGCATCAACGTGCTGCAGGCCACACCTGAACAGGCCAACGGTATCCGTCCGTTCTTGGACCTCAGCATATACGTGGACGCCAGCGAGGAGGCCCTCTTTACATGGTTCATGCATCGATTCCGCCGCTTACTTGCGGCGGCGCGGCACAACCCCGCAGGCTACCTCTATCCGTTCACCACGCTGTCTGAGGCGGATGCCGACGCGCGTGCGGCGCACGTGTGGGCCACCGTTAACCTGCCCAACCTCCGCGCCCATATTCAGCCCACTCGCGCCGTTGCCGAACTCATCATTAAAAAGTCAGCTGCCCATCGCGTGCACACCTGCTCGGTGCGTACCAATGGCCCGTGGCATTTATATGTACACCCATAGGATTTTCGTAACAGATCTTCTATCTTTGCGCGCCATCTCACCCCTGCATGACCCTATGCCCTCCATCATCTAGGCCCTCGTTCTATGCCAACACCTCCAGGGGAGCCCATACTCACCGTGTCCTACCGGGCGGCCAAACAGTGGCGCTGGCGCACTGTGGAGCTCTACCACGATCGCGTCGAGATTGGAAGCCGTGGCTTAACGGGTAAGCGAACAAAAACCGTCTTGCTCGCTGATGTAGACCGCGCCGACCTCATCCCGAAGCACGGCACGGCAGATACCGTCTTGGTGCTGCGCCTGCACAACGGCAGCAAGGAGATGCTCGGCGTGCCCGGTCAGGGGCTGTGGCACGCCAAAATCAACCAGTTGCTCGGGTTCAACGCCCTCAGCCCCGAACGACCACTTCCGCCTGCTGCCGACGAAGCCGCTGACGCTGCGTGATGCGTACGTTTTCGCCGAAGACAAGCCGTGTAACAATGACTGCTGAGGCTTAACATAAGAGCCGACTTCCTCCTCAGTCCTCTCGGTTCTTTAGCATGGCTTCTTACGATTACGACCTCGTGGTCATTGGCGGCGGGGCCGCCGGTCTCACATCCTCTGGCATCGGTGCTACGTTTGGCGCCAAAACGCTCATGGTGGAGCGGGCGCGTCTAGGCGGCGACTGTACGTGGTACGGCTGCATCCCGAGCAAGACGCTGCTCAAGAGCGCGAAGGTAGCGCATCACATGCGGCACGCCAGCCAGTTCGGCCTCATCGACCAGACGCCGCAGTTCGACTTCAAGACGTTGATGAACCATGTGCGTGCCATCCGCGAAGATGTGTATGAGGAGGCGGATGATCCGAAGATTTATGAAGACATGGGCATCGACGTGCGCTTTGGCGAGGCGCGTTTTGTAGATCCGCACACCGTCAGCCTGACGAGCGATGATGAAAGCGAGACGATCACCGGGCGGATCTTCATTGTAGCAGCCGGGGCGAGTGCGTTCGTGCCGCCCATCGACGGCATCCAGGAGGTGCCGTACCTGACCAACGAGAGCCTATTCGAGTTGGAGGAGCAGCCTGAGCACCTGGCCATCGTGGGCGGCGGACCCATCGGCACGGAGATGGCGCAGGCGTTCGTACGGCTGGGTTCGAAGGTGACGGTCATCGACCGGGGCCAAAATATCCTGCGTAAGGACGACCCCGAACTCGCCAAGATCCTGCAGGCCCAACTGGAGGCCGAGGGCATCAACTACATCTTTGGGGCAGGCGTAGAGAAAGCCTCGCCGGGCGATTCGGGAGGCGTGCAGCTGCACGTCAAGCAGAAAGACGGCGCGACCCACGTCGTGGAAGCCGATCAAGTGCTGCTGGCCACGGGCCGCCGCGCCAACGTGGGCACGCTCGATCTGGAGCGTGCTGGCGTCGCCTACACCGGGCGCGGCATCACGGTGAACGACCGCTGCCAGACCAACGTGGGGCATATCTATGCCGTGGGCGACATCACGGGGCGCTACCAGTTCACGCACATGAGCGAGCACATGGCCAAGGTGGCCAGCACGAACGCGCTGCTGAAGGTGCCGATGAGCATCGACAAGAAGCACGTGCCGTGGGTGACGTTCACCGATCCCGAGATCGCCCACGTGGGCGCTACGCAGACCGAGCTGGACCAGGCAGGGACGTCGTACGAGGTGTACCGCTTCCCCTACACCAAGGTGGACCGCGCGCTGGCCGAGAACGAGACGACGGGCTGGATCAAGGTGTACGCCAAGAGCCTCAACGGCAAGATCCTGGGCGCCGATATCTTGGGCGCTGCTGCAGGCGAACTCATCAGCGAGTACGGGCTGGCCATGCGCAACGGCGTCACGCTCCGCCAGATGGCCGACACCATCCACGCGTACCCCACTTACGGTCTCGCTGCCCGCCGCGCCGCCGACCAGTGGTACATCAAGAAGCAATCGACCTTCCTGCCGAAGGTGCTCCAGACGGTCTTCGGCTACAAAGGCCCGATCATCGAGCCTGACCCCGACCGCATCATCTGACCGCGTCAGGGCGAGCGCACGAGACGCGGCGCGGTTGTATCTTGCGCCCGCTCTCCGCTCGCCTTGCTGGTTTGTTCATGGATTGGATTGTTCTGCTCCCGCCCATCATCGCCATCGTGCTGGCGCTGTGGACGCGGCAAGTGTACCTCTCGCTGTTTGTGGGACTCTGGATCGGCACCACGATTCTGGTGGGCGGCAACCCCGTACTCGGGCTACGCGAGCTGGTCGATCAGATGGTTGAGGTGTTTGCGAGTGCGGGCAACACGCGGGTGGTGTTCTTCTGCCTGCTCGTGGGCGGGCTGGTGGCGCTGGTGCAAGCCTCGGGCGGCGTAGCCGGCTTCATCGCGTGGGCACAGCGACGCGGCTGGGGCACCACGCGGCGCGGCGCGGAGCTGCTGGCGTGGACCGTAGGTCTGGGCATCTTTGTGGAGTCGAGCATCACATCGCTCACTGTAGGCGCCGTGAGCCGGCCGTTCTTCGACCGCATGCAGCTGGCGCGCGAGAAGCTGGCCTACTACTGCGACGCCACCAGCGCGCCCGTGTGCATGATGATCCCGCTCAACGGATGGGGCGCGTACGTGCTTGGTCTGCTGGCGGCGCAAGGGATCACCGAGGGCGCCGTGGGCCTTCTGGCGCAAAGCCTGGCGTTCAACTTCTTCTGCTGGTTCGCCATCGTCTTCGGGCTCATCCTCGCGCTCACGGGCTGGGGCTTCGGGCCGATGCGCAAGGCCGAGCAGCGCGCCGCCACAACAGGGCAGGTCATCCGCAAGGGCTCGACGCCGCTCATCGCCGACGAGATCGCCGACTTGCAGCCTGTGCTCAACGCGCCCAACCGCGCCGCCGACCTCTTCCTGCCGCTGGCGGTGATGATCGGGATGATCTTCGTGGGACTCTACATCACGGGCGAGGGCGACTTGATGGCGGGCAGCGGCTCCACGTCGGTGCTGTGGGCGGTGGGCCTGGCGGTCACCGTGGCGATGGCGCAGTACGCCCTGACTCGGCGCGACGGTAAGCCCGTGCTCAGCCTCCAGGCGTCGGTGGATCTCATCCTGAAGGGGATGTCGGCGCTGCTGCCCGTGACGCTGCTGATTGTGTTCGCGTTTGCGCTGGGGCAGGTATCGCGGGCGCTGGAGATGGGGCCGTACCTCGTGGAACTCATCGGCACGGATGCGCCTACGTGGTGGCTACCCGCACTGGTGTTTCTGCTCGGCGCGTTCGTCTCGTTCACGCTGGGGTCGTCGTGGACGGCCTTCGCCATCCTCATCCCCATCGCACTGCCGCTGGCCACGGGCTTGGGCGCCTCGCCCGCGCTGATGCTGGGCGCCGTGCTCTCCGGCGGCGTCTACGGCGACCACGCCTCGCCCCTCTCCGACACGTCCATCATCGCGTCGATGTCGGCGGCGTGTGACCATATCGACCACGTCAACACGCAGCTGCCGTACACGGCGATGCTGCTGGCGCTCTCGGTGGTGGCGTTTGTGGTAGCCGGGATCGTTACAGGCTGACCTGGCGCGGCGCACATCTGTTGGCTTTGTTGGCTTGTGCCTGAATGGGCGAATCGCGTATTCTTTGGGTGTGTGCGCACGTCCCCGCTGAACCATCCGCTGCCATGATCAACAACGACGCCTTCCGCTCTGTAGCGCTCATCGTGCTGGGCGCCGCTGCGTTCGCGCTGCTGTTCGTGGTGCTGGGGCTGATGTTCGACGCGGCGATAGGCGAGGGCGTCCAGGTCACGCGCAGCACGCTAGGCTTCGGCAGCATGGCGTTCTTCGGCTACATCGCCATCGGCCTGTTCTTGCGCGACCGCAGCGCCCCTGCCGAGTGACCGCAGCCCCATGAAGCAACCCGACCGCGTTGGCTGCGTTTCGGCGGCGCATCAACCGCTCCCGACACCAGCATGCCCGACCGTATTTTTAGCGAGCAGGAGATCGCGCAGATCTTGCAAAGCGCCATCTCCCGACAAGAAGCCGAGGTTGAAAAACGACGCGCTCGCGACCACGGGCTGAACTTGGCCGAGCTGGAGCGTCTGGGCGGCGAGGTGGGCATCGCGCCTGAGCACCTGCGCGCCGCCGTGCTCGAAGTGCATCGGCCTGGGGTAAAGCGCGACAAGACCATCTCCGACACGCACAACTTCGTCGAGCGCCTCATCCCAGGCTATCTGACCACCGATGCCTGGGGTGAGATCGTCACCGAGTTGCGGCACCAGATCGGCGTGGACACTGGCGACAGTGTCAGCGTCATCGGCAATATGCACGAGTGGACCCACACCAGCGCATCGGGCATTACCACGAAAGCGACGCTGGCCCAGCGCGGCAACAGCGTGGCCTTGCGGCTATCGCAACGGGTGGGCATGGCCAGCCCGCTTACCGAAGGCGTCATGTACGGCACCTTGCTGGCCATCCTCGCCAGCTTCATAACCGCGGTCGGGCTCGACTTCACGTTTTTGCAGGCGACCATGCTGTGCTCGGCACTGGTGGTCATGTTCTCCGTGCTCGTGTATACGCTAGACATCGGGTGGCGCAAGAAGAAGCACCGCCAGATTGACGCCATCGCGGACCGTATCGAAACACTCGTTGATGCCAAACCCCAGGTGGTCTCGGTCGCTGAAGCCGCGTCTCTGTCCGCATCAGAAAGCGAAGCCCGTCTCCAACTGCCCGAGGAGGACGCCCCCAGCACCACATCCGCCGCGACATCCAACCGCACCCGCTCCTGAGCCCATGCCCGATCGTGTCTACAGCGAACAAGAGATCGCCCAGATCCTGCAACGCGCCCTCGAACGGCAAGACGCCGCGACCGAGCAGCGTCGCAGCCGTGCGCAGGGTCTGAACTTGGACGAGCTGGAGCGGCTGGCGGCTGAGTCCGGCATCGACCCCGAGCACCTGCGGGCTGCCGCGCTCGAAGTGCATCGCCCGGGCGTCCAAAGCACAGCGAACACAACCTCCACACACATCGTCGTCGAGCGCCTCATTCCGGGTGAACTCACCGATGAGGCCTGGGGGCAGATTGTCAGTGCCCTACGGGACGAGATTGGCGTCGCGGGCCAAGACCAGATTAGCGTCATCGGCACGATGCACGACTGGAGCGGCAGTACCGCGATGGGCTACGCCACGAAGGCGACGTTCACACAGCAAGGCGACCGCGTGGCACTGCGCCTCACGCAGCGCACCGGAAACATGCGCCTGCAAGGTGTCTTCCTGGGCATTGCCCTGGCCATGCTGCCAGCCATCGTCATCGGTGAAACGCAGGGCTTCGCCATGTGGCAGGGCCTCTTGCTCTTTACAGCCTTGTCCGTGTTGTGCGTTGCGGTGCTCGTCCCCTTGCTCACGGCCTGGCAAAAGAAAAAGCATCAGCAGCTTGAATCCGCGGCTACCCGCATCGAGACGCTCATCAGCGCTCAACCTGTTTCAGCAGAACAGCCTGCTCCAGTGAAGCCGCGCCTCGACTTACCCACCGAAGAAGCCCCCGACGCCACATCTACCTCGGCAGCCAACCGCACCCGCGCCTGATTCCATGCCTGACCGCGTGTACAGCGAGCAAGAAATCGCACAGATCCTGCAGCGTGCCCTCGAACGGCAGGACGACGAGACGCAACGTGGCCCCGTGGAAGGCCTGCACTTGGATGAATTGGAGCGGCTGGCTGCTGAGTCGGACATCGACCCCAAGCACCTGCGTGCTGCCGCGTTGGACCTACATGGCCCCAGCATGCAAGGCGGGGAAACGACCACGGCCACGCACAACCTCATCGAACGCACCATCCCAGGCCATCTCAACGCTGCGGTATGGGAGGCAATAGTCAGCGATTTGCATGGCCTGATCCACATGCCCGGTGAGGACACTGCTACGGCTATCGGTACCACG
>JBCCMF010000260.1:0-6867 GCA_039026435.1 Bacteroidota bacterium | reverse complement strand
TGTAGCGCTCGATGACCATGTTGTCAGTCAGGTCCACGGTGCCCGTGGCGGCCACGCGGCCAACGTCGTTACGGCCCAGGTCCACCAGCATCAGGTGCTCGGCGCATTCCTTGGGATCGGTCAACAGCTCGTCGGCCAGCGCCCGGTCCGCGTCCGGCGTGGCGCCCCGGGGACGCGTTCCGGCAATGGGCCTCAGCGTCATGCGGCGGTCCTCCACGCGCACCAGCACCTCCGGCGAGGAGCCGACGAGCTTGAAGCCGTCGAAGTCGATGTAGAACAGGTACGGCGAGGGGTTGACCTGCCGGAGCGAGCGGTACAGGTTGATCGGATCGCCGGAGAACGACAGCTCGAACCGCTGCGAGAGCACGCCCTGGAAGATGTCGCCCTCGTAGATATAGCGCTTCATCGCGTCAACGGACGCCTCGTAGTCAGCACGGACGAAGTTGGACGCCATCTCGCGCTGCGGCAGGCGGATGGGCGCCGGGCTGCTGAACGACACGTCGCTGAACTCGGCTTCTAGCTCGCGCAGGCGGCGCTGCGCATCGTCGTAGGCCGCTTGCAGGTCGGTGTCAGTGTCGATGAAGACACTCGCCATGAGCACGAGCTGGTGCTTCACGTGGTCGAACGCCGCGAGGGTGTCGTAGAAGCACCACACGGCATCGGGGACGCCGAGCGTGTCTTCGGGGACGTTGGGCAGCCGCTCGATCACGCGCACCGTGTCGTGCCCCATATAGCCGACGGCCCCGCACGCCAGCGCGGGCAGGCCGTGCAGCTTAATCTCGCCGTAGGCATCCAGCAAGCGCTGCATCACCTCGTACACCGTGCCGCTGCTGTCCGGTGCGCCCAGCGTGTCGATGTGCCGAAGCGTTTGGACAAACACCTCTTCGCCGTCAGCGCGCACGATCCGGTACGGGTTCTTACCCAGGAACGAGTAGCGCGCGAGTTGTTCGCCGCCCTCCACACTCTCCAGCAGAAAGCTGTACGTGCCAGCCTCGCGCAGCGCCAGAAATGCCGAGACGGGCGTCTGCAGATCGGCGCTGAGGCGCTTGTGCAGCGGCAGCACAAACGACGCCGTGCCTTTGGCGCGCTCCGTGGCGATCAGGTCTTGAAATTCGAGAAAGGTCATGGGTACCAGACACAGAAAAACCCGCATGCTCAAAAAAGCAGCGGGCCGTCGTCAACGTCGTGATCAGGGGTACAGCGTAGTACTCACACGAAAAGGCCCGCGTCATCATGCGCGTGCCACCACCAAGTCGTATGCAGGCGTGCCGTGTTCATGCCGAAAAGATAGAGCAGCTTCCACGGGTACGCAACCCGAGGCGCATCCTTTCTGAGAAGCCCAGTCGTTATTCCTGGAGCCGACCTCGTAGCCAAGCATTAAGGTCAGCTCGATGTTGCGCTGTCACAACATGCGGTGCTGCAACTTCGCTGGCGGTGACATTGGCTCCGGCCCATTCAGCTAGACGTTGGCGAACAGTCTCCGGCTGAGTGAACGGGTCCAATGTGCCATAACCGAGAAACAGCGGTGTGCGCGGAGGCGCAAGCTGACCTATTCCTACTGCCAGGGTTGCCACGGCAGTAAATGGACGAGCGGCTCGTTGTGATGCTGCGAGCGCGAGCGCACCACCCTGGCTGTATCCTACGAGCACGGTGCGGGCCGGGTCGGTACTCCATGCTCGTTGCGCAGCGTACGTAAATGCGGACAGGTGTTCGAGTGCATGCGCCATGGCGCCGCCAGGCGGCACAGGCACACCGTCGGGCGAAGCGAGCAATTCAAACCACGAAAACCCTCGCCCTTCAGACAGCGGGCCGCGTGGGGCAAGGTAAACGACCGGGCCTGGCAGGTCGAGCGCAAGCATCGTCTCGACCTGCCGTTCGTCCGAGCCAAAGCCATGCAAGCCAACGACGAGTGTGGGCCGCTTGCCAGGTTCTGCTTGGACGATTCGATAACGTACGGGGCCTGCTGCTGTCTTTAACCGAAACAGGCCGTTGGGACGCCATCCCTTACGGATGGTTTTCCGGAGCAGCTGGATCATGCGACGGCTTTTGCGCGTCGTTCACGGTCAGATGCAACCTTGCGGGGATGTGGTTCACCTCGTTCGACGTAGTATTTCAGCTCTTCAACAGCCTCCGTCGTCACCTTTGCGAACTGCCGCTTCATGACGGGACCCATTAACTGTGCGAAGACGGGTAGCAACCGTGCTTCTAGGCGCATATCAACCGTAGAGCCGTTTCCGTGCGGTGTGACCGTCCAGTTGTTCTGGAGGCTCCTGACGAAGAAGGGCATCTTGTCCCCCTCAGCCTCATAGCCGAACGACCGCTTGCGTTCGTCGTAGTGGCGGACAGTCTCGCGGAACAAGCCGAGCGACGTATCGCAGGCGCGCCCGCCTGAGTCGAGCGGGAAGTCACCGACTGTAGCTACGGCGTCTCGACGCTCAGAGTGGTAGATGGACGAGAGCCAACGGTCTGCGTGGTAGAATTGATGGGCAAGTACGGCCCAAACGGCATCGGCTGGAGCGTTGATATGGATAGACTGATTGACTTTCATGGCTTACGCAATTGGTTTTAACGAGAAGGGTCTATGAGCGTACCGCCAAAGCGCTCTGCAGCACGGGCGAAGGTCTTGCGGACCGTTCGATTGAACACCGACCCGACGATGGGCGAGGCGATCCGTGATTTAGCGGTGTAATGTGCCCGCACCGTGACGAGCGTGCCTTTTGCGGTCTCCTCGAACGAGTAGAACATGAGCACGTCTCGGATTGGCAGCCTGAAGGTGGATCGTTCAGGGTCGACGGTGTAGGCGTAGAAGCGATGTGGTTCGTAGACGAGAAGCGGCTCGACGAGCACCTTGCCATTGTCGAAGGTGCAGAGGCGGGCGCTGCCTACGGATCGGCTACCGGGCTCTGCAGAGGTGCTGTTGTCAAACGTGACCTCCACAATCGAATCATCGTATTGATCAACTTCGGCGAGTAAGTACTCGAACACCTCTTTAGGAGGGTGGTCGAAGTGGATCATCACCGATGTCCGCTGGGGTGAGTCTGTGAGCGTGTCTAGGTCGTAGCGATCTAGAATTCTGGCGTCGTCCTCAAAAGCGGAGGCATAATTCGGACTGGTCGTCTGAGATACCATGGATGACGAGCTACACCCGCTGAGTACCAGGGCGGCCAGAAGAACAAGGCAAGCAGAAAAACGATAGAGCATGCAATCAAATTTCTAGGCCGGGCAGAGCGTCTCCCTGCCCGGCGCGATGAGAAGATGGTCAGGCCACGACGTTGCCGCCCATCGCATAGCCACCCTCGGCGGTTTCTGTGATGTGGACGTTGACGTACTGCTTGATGTCGCCCTTGCCAGTCGATTGAGCGACTTCGCTGAGGCCAGTGGTAAGTTTCTGCGCGATTTGCGCTTTGTCGTCTTTGGACCAAGCGTTTGCAGGAAGCGTGACGCGAATAGTAGGCATGAGTCTGGGGCCTTATCCCTTTTTGGTGAGCAAGTCGATATATTGAGATGATCGACTCAGATATGGCTTCAGACGCGACCGAATTAAGAGTGTTTCGACTCAAAACAAAAAAACTGAGTGGGCGTACTCCATTTTGATGTAGCCTACACCACACGTATCACCTTTCGCCATGTCTGCACGCCGAGGCCGCCCGCCTACCTTTGATCGCGACGAAGTTCTTAACCGCCTTCTCTTTCTCTTTTGGGAAAAGGGGTATGACGGGACGTCGCAGGCGGACATGATTGAACGCGCCGGCATCTCGTCGTCAAGCCTCTATGGCACGTTTGGCAACAAACCTGATATCTTCGATGCCGCTGCCGAGCGGTACAATGCGATGATGTGGGGGGCACTTGCGCCGCTCCGCGATGGAACGGGTGGGCTCGAAGACGTAACTGGGTTTCTCCGTGGCGTGGCAGAGCAGACTCGGCATGGCGAAACACCGCCCGGCTGCCTGATGGTACGCACAATGACTGAGTTGGGAGGCCGGCCTAGTGCACCACCAACAGCCGAGCAGCGTACGTGTACCTACCGCGAGCAGATTACAGATGCCGTCCAAACCGCGCTCAGTCGGGCTGCCGAAGTCGGCGAGATTGCCGTCGCTGAGGTCGGGCCAAAAACACTGCTGGTCTTAACAGTAATGCTGGGAGCAATGGCTGTGGCTGTGACAGATCGCGAAGCTGGAGCCGTGATGTTGGATGGGGGAGGTACCATGGTGTCCGAATGGGCGAAGTAACACCTGTTAAATCGCACTCGGTATTTCCTGGGCGGGATCGTTCGAGGGTGAATGACTTCGTCCAGGCATTGAGAAACTGTCTGAATTACGTTGTCGAGCCGGACGATGCTGCGTGGCAAGCGTCTAGAGACAGATCAGACATACCTCGTATATTGAGCGCGCTAGTAGAGGCAAAGAGGTGAAATCAGAATGCAGAGAAAAGATAAACTGGGCTACCTCACATGGGGGGTGACGGCACTCTTACTAGTACACGTTTGCCCACGTGCGTGGGCGCAGCAGGAGCCGCCCAAGGTGCTTGTCCACTACATGCCGTGGTACCAGACGCCCGAGGTGAGCGGCTACTGGGGCTGGCACTGGACGATGAACCACTTCGACCCCGATCAGGTCGACGCCGACGGCCAGCGCGCCATCGCCTCGCAGCACTACCCCCGCATCGGTCCCTACGACTCCAGCGACCCCGACGTGCTGGAGTACCACACGCTGCTGATGACCGTGGCTGGCATCGACGGCGTGATCGTAGACTGGTACGGCACGAGCTCGCTCTTCGACTACCCCGTGCTGAACGAAGCCTCCAAAGCGCTCTTCGACGCCATCGAGTCGGCCAACCTGCTGTTCGCCGTCTGCTATGAAGACGCCACGTTGGCGCGGCTGATCGAAAACGGGCGCATCGCCGAGGGCGAAGCCATCGCACAGGCCCGAGCCGACTTCCAGTTCGTGCGCGACGCGTGGACGACTTCGCCCGCGTACCTGACACACAACGAGCAACCCGTCATCTTCAACTTCGGCCCACAGCACCTCAACACGTCCGCCGAGTGGGCCAGCGCGCTCAGCGTGTTCGACGCGCCGCCAGTACTCATTCACCAAGACCGCCGCGTGGCTCCGGCCGGGTCGGGTGGCTTCCCGTGGCCGCCGATGTGGGCCTCGTCAAACGGCGTGCTCTCCACCGCGCGCTTGCAGCAGTACCTCAACAGCTTCTACAGCCAATCCCGCTTCTGGCCTGTGACGGTGGGCAGCGCCTTCCCGGGCTTCCACGACATCTACGAGGAGGCAGGGGTGAGAGCGTCGTACGGCTTCCTCGACGCTCAAGACGGCGATATCTTGCGCGTCACGTTCGACCAGGCGGTAGGACAAGATGTGCCGATGATCCAGCTGGTGACGTGGAACGACTTCGGCGAGGGGACGACCATCGAGCCGACGGTAGAGTACGGCATGCAGTACCTGCAGTTCATCCAGTCGCGCGTACAAGGCTGGCGCGACCTGCCGTTTGCTGCCGAGGATTTGAGGCTGCCGGAGCAGATCTTCCGCGCCCGCAAGGACTTCGCTGGGGATGCCGCCATCCAAGCGGAAGCCGATGCCGCCGCCGATGCCCTTCGCGCAGGCGACCCCGCCTCGGCCCGTGCGCTGCTTAACGCCGCCGCCCTTGCCGACGAGGCTGTTGCCGACTTCGCGTTTCAGGTGTCACTCAGCCCAAACCCGGCTCGTGCCCAAGCCACCATCCAAGTGGCACTCGACACACCGCAGCACCTCCGCGCCGAGGTATTCGATGTGCTGGGCCGCCGCGTCCACACGTTGGCCAGCGCATGGCATCCAGCAGGGACACACGACTTCCAGTGGATGTTCGACGTACCCTCGGGCGTCTACGCCGTGCGCGTGTCAGCGGGAGCGGCTGTGCACACCAAGCTGCTGACGGTCAGAAGGTGAGGCGGAGGCCGCCCATCGGCTCGAAGCGTCGTTGCACGAGGAAGCGCCGTGTACCGTCGTCGGCGTCCTCGCGCTGCTCAAAGGTGTAGCGCGACTGCACGAAGACCCAGAATGGAAAGCGAACCTCGGCTTCGGCATTGAGGACGAGCGCCGTGAGGTCGCCGAGGTCGTTGAAGGCGCTGAACACGCCGCCCAGCCCCCCACGGTCGAGGCCGAGGTCGAGGCGTGTGCCGCCCTGCGTCTCGAAGAACAGCCGCAGGTGCATGGTGCTCATGTTGCTGCTCGCGTACTCGCGCCGGAAGGCATACAGCACCTCCACCTGCTCGTAGACGAGTACACGCAGCTCGGTCCAGATGGAGAGGTCGGACCCCAGCTGGGAGAGGGGGCGGTCGGCGTACCGTTCAGCGCTTAGGTCTGGGTCGAAGCGCTCGGCGTCGATCACGCGGGCGCCTTCATTGCTGATGCTGTAAAACGAGCCGACATAGCCGGGCAGAAAGTGGTCACTGTTGAAGTACGCGGCCATCGTGAGCCGTACAGCCCCGAAGTCGCCCGTCGGACGTGTGCCCACATGGGCGCCCAGGCCCACACTATGCCCCTGGTTCTGGTACCACGCCACCGACGCGAACGGCGTAAACGCCAGCGGGTCCGTGCGAAACGCATCCACGCTGGCATCCACATTGTAGCCTGTAAACGCCGTCCCGTCGATGCGCTGGTCGGTGATGGCGCTGACGCCCACTTCGAGCGTGCGCAGCCGCGAGCCACGTTGGCGTCGGAAGGGATGCAGGCCCAGTCGTCCGCCCACCAGCCCATTCAGCAGCACGTCATCGGAAAAGACGGCAAGGTTGAACGTGGGAGTCTGGTAGAAGCCCTCGACGCCGATGGTGCGGGCATCCCACGCGGTCATCGTGCTGAAGAAGTCGACCAGGTGGCCCGTGCC
>JBCCMF010000259.1:0-6899 GCA_039026435.1 Bacteroidota bacterium | reverse complement strand
CAGAAGCTGCTGCGAGAGGCCAAACCCGTTGGCCATGCTCTGGAGCGCTCGCTCGTACAGGATGCGCTCGTGCGCGGCGTTCTGGTCGATGACCATCAGCCCAGAATGGATCTGCGTGAGGATGTAGCGGTCATGCAGCTGCCACAGCAGTGCCCCATCGGTCACTGGTACATCGTCGATGTGGGGTTTGGTAGCGCTCGAGGGGATGCTGGCGCGCTCTTCCTGACGGTCTGTCGCGGCCGCCGATGGCGTTTGGTACAACGGCTCCCAAGCGCCGTTGCCTGCTGGCTTGGGTACCCGTGGGGCGGCAAACGATGACGGCGATGACCTGCGCGACCCGGCGGGCACATCAACCTGCTTGACGGAAAAAGAAGCAGGCGTTGCAGGCGTGATCTGTACGCCAGCAGACGGAAGTGCAGCCGCACTCGTCGAAGCCTGATCTACTTGCGGTGTGAGCAGCTGCTGCCCAATCGCTTTCCTGACCACGGACTGGAGGAAGGCGTAGATGCCGCGCTCGTCATCGAACTTCACCTCGGCCTTGGTGGGATGCACGTTGACATCCACATGGCGCGGGTCGAGCGACAGAAAGAGGGTGAAGAACGGATAGTGGCCATCGGGCAGCATGGTGCCATAGCCCTGCGCCACCGCTTTGTTGAGGTACCTGCTCCTGATATACCTGTCGTTGACGAAGAGGTACTGATCGCTGCGGCTTCGGCGCGTGAACCGCGGCAGCCCCACAAAGCCGCGGATGGAAAGGTAGCTCGTCGTCTCTTCCACGGGCACAAACTGGCCCTCGTAGTTATCGCCGAGCAGCTCTACGATGCGGCGGGGCATGGCGTCGGCCCACGTTGCGTCAGGGCGCGACTGGAGGCGGTACACCTCGTTGTCGTCATGCAACAACGTGAAGCCGACCCGGGGGTGAGAGAGCGCGAGAAACTGAAACGTCTCCACGAGGTGCTTGAACTCGGTGGCGGGCGTCTTGAGGAAGTTGCGACGCGCGGGGACGTTGTAGAAGAGGTTGCGGATGGCAATGCTGGTGCCGCGTGGCGTGGCGCACGGCTCGATCTTCGCCAGCGTACCGCCATCGATCTGCACCCGGACGCCGCTCGCATCCTGCGCGCGCTTCGTCTTCATCTCCACCTGGGCGACGGCCGCCATCGAGGCCAACGCCTCGCCGCGGAAGCCCAGCGTGTAGATGCGCTCCAAGTCGTCCGCGTCGCGCACTTTACTGGTCGCGTGGCGCCGGAACGCCGTCTCGGCGTCGGTGCGGCTCATGCCACAGCCGTTGTCGATGACCTGAATCAGCTCACTGCCTGCCCGCTTGAGCACCAAGGTGATGGCATCGGCTCCGGCGTCGATAGCGTTTTCGATGAGTTCTTTTGCCGCCGAGGCCGGTCGTTGCACGACCTCGCCTGCCGCGATCTTGTTCGCGAGCGTCTCGGGCAGTACGTGAATGATCTGATCGACGTCAGGGACGATCATGGGCGGGTGAAGGTCAGGTTGGGCGTACAATGGAGTACGCGACTTAGGGCAGTACGTAGCGCCACATCCAGACGATGGCCAAGAACATCACAATGAGCGGGATGATGGCCGACGGCTTGCGGCGCTTACGCGACTTGCTCTGCACGCGCATGCGGCGTTTGATGTTTTCGTCTTTCTTCGGGTCGTAGAACCGGGGCTCGTAGTCGAACCGTCGGTTTCGGGCGCGGGACCGTGATCCGGGTATAAAGATGCCCATGCGGTGCCTCCAGAGCGAAAGGTGGATTAGCGGTGGGGCCTGGCTAAATATACAGTGCCGTGTGTACGCTGCCTAGGTCGATGCGGTGCCCCCTGAGCCGAGCGCCGCACAACTTACGCACATATGAGATCGCGAAATGTGCAAAAGGTTTCCGCTCGGCAGTGCTTACCGGAGGTACTGCACGTAGAGGACGATCAGCGGCAGGACGAGTAGTAGCGCGTCGTTGCGGTCGAGCATACCGCCGTGCCCTGGAAGGACGTTCCCCGAGTCCTTGACGCCCACCGAGCGTTTGAAGGCGCTTTCGGCCAGGTCGCCTAGCTGGCTGAGGGCGCCACAGATAACAGCCAGTGCCGCCACGTCGGTCCACGTCAGCCACGTCAGCCAGAACAGTTTCGCCAACACGACCAACAACAGGGTGCCCAATGCGCCGCCTACGGATCCCTCCCACGTTTTCTTGGGCGACACGCGTGGCGCCAGCGGATGCTTGCCGAGCGCCCGCCCGGCAAAGTAGGCGAAGGAGTCGGTACTCCAGATCAACACCAGCGTGGCGATCGTCAGCTCGAACGCCTGCGCCTCGGTGAGCGCGCCGTCTACGCCTGCCCGTAGCGCTACGCCATAGCTGAGGAGCAGCGCCGGATACAGCATGCCCGCAACCGTTGCACTGATGCGTGGCAGGATGGGCGCGCCGTGCGCCAGGAAGGGCGATGCCGCCAGTAGGCCGACCAACGTCAGCACGGCCAAGGGCTGAGCGGCGGGCCACACCGGAGCAATCATAACAAGCACACCCGCAGCCAGGCCGACCCACCGGAACGGCTGGACGTTGGCGGCGCGGAAGAGCGCATACACCTCATCTTGGGCCAGTACCCCGATGAGCACAACGAAGACGGCGAAGTACCATCCCCCCAGGTAGGTCAATCCAACCACCAGGGGGATGCCGACAACAGCGGAGACAATGCGAAGGGCAGCGTTCGACAAGAGGTATCGCGTGGGGGTTACGCGTCGTCGGGGGGCGTCAGGTGGATGGACTCGTTGCCCGTGTCCGCCATCGCTTCAGGCGCATCGGGGTCAACGGTATCGCTGGCGGGCGGCGCGCTCATGGCCGCGGCCTCCAGCTCGGCATCCGACGGCAGCGCGGCGTTGAGCACGGACTGTGCCTCGTCAAGCTGCTCGGGCGGCACCATCACGTTGATGCGGGCATTGTCGCCAAAGTTGAGCATGACATTGGTATCACGCTTGTTCATAATCACGGCCGAGAGCCCAGCATCCGCCAAGCGGTCGCGCACCAGATCGGCCTCGTAGGTGACATTCGTCTTGAAGGCGACGACCCAGCCTTCGTACGTCGGTTCAGTCATGCGTGATGGAGCGTTTATGCGAGTTGACGTCGGGCTTGAATGAGCCGCTCGGCGCGTTGTTGCATCAACTTAGCCAGTAGCGCCACCCCGCCGATGCAGATAGCGATGACGTACCACGGGATCACCATCTGCTCTACCTGCTCGGCCGAAATCGTGTCGCTCTGCTGGATGTACTGGCCCAGCAGCACCATCGCGCCGTTGTGGATGAAGTGAATCAGGATGGCGGGCCACAGGCTGCCCGTGCGCCACGTGACGTACGCGAAGTAGACGCCGAGCGCCGAGAGCGGCAGCACTTGCGAGAAGCGCAGGTGGTAGACGCCGAAGAGGATGCCGATGATGATGATGCTCACCGCCGCAGGCACCACGCGGTCGAGGTTGCGCTGCAGGTAGCCACGGAAGATCAGCTCCTCGCAGATGGCGGGCGTCACCGCTACCGTCAGCAGGCTGAACACGATACCGACCTGCTGCTCGCTGATCGCCTCAATCAACATCAGCTGCGACGCCTCCCAGGCTTGGAGGGCGTCGGGGATAGGAATCGCCGCGTTGAGCGAGGCGACCCACTGGATGAGCGGAAACGCGCAGAGGTAACACAGTACCGAGAGGCCCAGCAATCTACTGTCCGGCATGCGGAGGCGGAGGTAGGCGCGGCCGTCGGGCGTGTGCAGCCGGGCCAGGAAGAGCGCGGGAATGCCCAGCACCAGAAACTGCGCCATGCTGTTGGCGACAAACATGGGCCGCAGCTGCTCGGCGACGACGCCCGAGAGGTTGCCTTGCAGCTCTGCGATGGTCACGCCGCGCGCAAACAGCATGACCAAGGTGAGCACGTTGCTGACCGCAACGTAGGCCACAAAGGCGACAATCGTGATGAGCACGAAGACGATAGCTGGCGAAAAGCGGTGGCGCTCCAGCCAGCCCGTCAGCGGGATGGGCCGATGGGGATCCCACGGGTCAAGCAGCGTTGGCACAGGTGGTGCAGTCGTAGGCTCCATCATGACAAAGAATGAGGCAAAAGCGATTGGGCAGACGCACTGGGGTATCGGCGTGCAGGCGCGGAGGTTAATGCAACCCGTCAAAGGCGCGCCGGAGCCGCTGGATAGCGGTGCGCAACTTCGAGTAGACGATTTTGGGCTTGTCGTAGCGCATGATACGCGCAATCTCAGGGGCTTTCAGCTCCTGCTCGAACCGCAGCTTCACTACCAGCTTGAGTTCGGGATCGAGCTCGTTCAGGGCCGCCTTGAGGTGCGCCACTTCCTGCTCGTCGAACTCTGACAGGTCATCCGGTTGGGCGAAACTCCGGGATGAAATGCCAGCTTCCAGCATCTCGTCCATCGACGATACGGGCAGGTTGGCGCGGATCGCGGCGACAAGGTGCCACCGTTTGCTGACGCTGAGCAACCCGTAGATCTTCTCCACGGCACGGCGTACATCGCCCAGTGTCACGCGCTCGTGATGCTTACTGGAGACCTGCTCCACGATCTCCTCGTACGTGTAGCGCTCTTGGAAGAAATACTTGAACACCAGCTTCTCGGCAGGCTCCAGCTTGTCGATCACCGACTGCGGCATGGACAGGGCGCGGCGCTTACGGTAGCGATCTCGGCAGGCGTTGGCCACGATGACGCTGAACCAGGGCAGCAGATCGCTGCCCACGCGAAAGCGGCGCAGCGCCTGGAAGTCGCGGGCACGGAGGCGCTCGCCGATGCTCGTGTACACCTCCATCACCTCGTCGTGGTCGCGCACGAACTTGTGGATCATGCGAATCAGCACCGAGGAGTGCTTTTCGAGGAGCAGAGCGTAGGCTCGGTCAGGATCTTCCGTAAACAAACGGATCAGTTCCTCATCCGTCATGGGCGCGCGTGTTGCCGGAGGGTGTACCCTGGGGCGGGCTCGGTGGTTGTCGCCACGATCGCAAACCGCCAGCTTGCAGTGTACGAACCCGTGAAGGCTTTATCAAAACCCAATCGCTAAATCCAGGCACTACCCCACCCACCGCTGGCCTGCTTGACGCCTGCGACGCACGCGGTGTATATTCGGCCCTCTGCGCTTGTAGCTCAGTTGGATAGAGCGTTGGATTCCGGTTCCAAAGGCCGGGGGTTCGAATCCTCCCAAGCGCGCCATGCCCCGTCCGGTTGCTCACCGGACGGGGCTTTCGCTATGCTAGAGGCGTCGCAGACATCGGGATACCACTGGGCCGCTACCCAGGCCAACCCGGTAGCGGCCTTGTGCAGCGCACGGCGTGGCCCCCTACGCTACGACCTCGGGCTCGACCACGGTCTCGAAGGTGAGACCCGAGCGATCCGGCGCCACGTCGATGTGGATGCTCTCGCCGTCCTGCACCCAGCCGCTGAGAATTTCTTCGGCCAGCTTGTTGGCGATCTCGCGCTGGATGACGCGCTTGAGCGGCCGGGCACCAAAGGCGGCATCGAAGCCGCGCTCGGCGATCCAGTCCTTGGCCCCGTCGGTGAGTTCGAGCGCAAGGTGTTGGCTGTCGAAGGCCAAGCTGCGGAGGCGGTTGAACTGCACGTCCACGATCTTGCGGATCTCGTTGCGACCGAGCGGACGGAACAGGATCGTCTCGTCGATGCGGTTGAGGAATTCGGGCCGCAGCCGCTGCTTGAGCAGGGTGAGCACGTCGTCCTTGAGCTTCCGCTGGGCCTGGGCGTCCAGCTCGCCGTCCAGCGCGTCCATCCGCTCGCGGATCACATCTGAGCCCATGTTGCTGGTCATGATGATGATCGTGTTGCGGAAGTCGGCGGTGCGGCCGCGGTTGTCGGTGAGGCGGCCGTCGTCGAGCACTTGCAGCAGGATGTTGAAGACCTCGGGGTGCGCCTTCTCGATCTCGTCGAGCAGGACGACCGAGTAGGGCTTGCGGCGCACCTGCTCGGTGAGCTGCCCGCCATCCTCAAAGCCGACGTAGCCCGGAGGCGCGCCGATGAGGCGGCTGACGGTGTGGCGCTCCTGGAATTCGCTCATGTCGATGCGGACCATCGCGCTCTCGTCGTTGAATAAGAACTCCGCGAGCGCCTTGGCCAGCTCGGTCTTGCCCACGCCCGTGGTGCCGAGGAAGATGAACGAACCGATCGGTCGGGTTGCCTCCTGCAAGCCTGCCCGTCCGCGCCGCACCGCGTTGGCGACGGCCTCGATGGCCTCGGGCTGGCCGATGACGCGCTTGGTCAGCTCCTCCTCCATCCGCAGCAGCTTGGCGCGCTCGCTTTCCAGCATCCGCGTGACGGGAATGCCCGTCCACCGTGCTACGATGCTGGCGATGTCAGCATCATCGACCTCCTCTTTCAGCAGCGAGCCGTGCGCTTGGATCTGCTCCAGCCTACGGTTGGCGTCCTCGATGGCGCGCTGCAACTCAGGCAGGCGCCCGTAGCGCAACTCGGCCACCTTTTCGTACTTGCCCTGGCGCTCCAACTCCTCGGCCTGCACCTTGACCGCGTCGATTGACTCTTTGGCTTGCTGGATCTCGACGATGAGGTCTTTCTCCTGGCGCCAGCGGGCGCGCAGCTCGTCGCGCTCCTCGCCGAGGTTGGCGAGTTGCTCGGCGATGCGGGCCAGCTTCTCGGTGTCGTTGTCGCGCTTGACGGCTTCGCGCTCGATTTCAAGCTGGCGGATCTGGCGTTCCAGTTGGTCTAGCTCTTCCGGCATCGAGTCGATGGCAATGCGGAGGCGCGCGGCGGCTTCGTCCACCAAGTCAATCGCCTTGTCGGGCAGGAAGCGGTCGGCAATGTAGCGGTGGCTCAGTTCGGCGGCGGCGACCAGGGCAGCGTCGGTGATGCGAACGCCGTGATGCACCTCGTACCGCTCTT
>JBCCMF010000258.1:0-6976 GCA_039026435.1 Bacteroidota bacterium | reverse complement strand
AGCGTGCGCTCGTCCTCGGGGACGCTCACCATATCGTCCTCGTAGACCTTGCCCGTGGCGTCGTCCCAGAAGGGGAAGATGTAGAACTTGGCCAGCTTGCGCACGAGGCGCCCCATGCCTTCGAGCAAGCCGCCCGGCAGGTCTGAGTAGAACGAGGCGTCGAACAGCTGATGGAGGCTCGGCGCCCCGGCCACGAAGCCGAGCGGGCCGCACCGGAGCCCGGCGATGTACTCCACGAGGCGGTAGTGCTCGCGGAAGCTGGAGACCAGCACGGGCGTACCGCGCGAGGCGATGTCGTCGGTGTGTTCGAGGAACGACGCGCGGTCTACCTTCCTCGGCCGCGACCCCTCGGCGGTGGGCTCCCTGAACTGGTGGATGGTGATCTCGCGGATGGTGACCATCTCCTGGGGGTCCACCTTGGTGTGTTCGGCGAAGGCCTCGCACGCCTGGCGGTGCATCCGGATGTGGACGTACTTCAGCGGCTTGAAGAGGCCGCGGGCGATCAGCGTCGGCTTCTTGTACAGCGCCTCGCCCGCGTAGAGCAGCGAGCCGTCCGGCGCGAACATGGCGGCGGGCGTCAGGCCCAGCTCCACCATCTGCAGGCTCAGCAGCCGGTTGTCCACCCCCTCGAACCGAGGCCCGGAGAGGATGACGGAGTCGATTTCGAGGCGGCCGTGCCCGAGGTTTTCGATGAGCGCGGCCAGGAACCGCTCGGTGTCGTCGCACAGGAAGCTGGCCGCGTGGATCAGGTTGACGCCCAGGATACCCGTCGCCTCCTGCTGGCGGACGGGGTCGTCGTCGAAGAGGCGGACGTGGATCTCGATCTGGCTGGGCTCGGCCGAGCTGGGCTCCGGCATGAAGCGGATGCCCATCCACCCGTGCCCCTCGCGCTTGTACGTGTACGACCGCGTGGCCACGGTGTCGGCGAAGGCGAAGAAGGCGGTGTCCTGGCCGCGCGTGTCGCCGAGGCGTTTGGTGAGCAGGTCGAACTCGTGCGAGAGCATCGTCTGGAGCCGCTCGCGCGAGACGTAGCGGTCGCTGGTGCCGTAGATGGCGTCGCTGAAGACCATGTCATACGCCGACATCGTCTTGGCAATGGACCCCGAGGCGCCACCCACGCGGAAGAACCAGCGGGCCACCTCCTGCCCGGCACCGATCTCGGCGATGGTGCCGTACTTGGAGCGGTCGAGGTTGACTTGGAGGGCTTTCTCGGAGGTCGGCAAGATGCGCTCGGCGACCTGGGGGGCGAGCGCGGGCGGCGTGGTGGCGTCAGACATGGCGGTAAAGAGCGAGGCGAGAGGGGAGTGCGTCAGCGCCTCTCAACGCGTGCCGTGCCGTCCTTGTTTGCGCGTCAGCTGTTGTCTTCGAGGGGTCCGATGAACACCTGCGAGGCCACCTCATGCCCCACCACCTGCTCGGCGTTGGCTACCCGTACGGTGAGGGGACCGTTGAACGGCGCGCGCTCCACGACGGTGAGCACCGTGCGCGGCAGCAAGCCGATGGACTCCAGGTAGTGCAGCAGGTCCGGGTTGGCATCCGAGACGCGGTGGATCATCACCGTCTCGCCCGAGGCGACCGCGCTGAGCGGATCGGTGGCGGTGGCGGCAATCTGGCCGTCGCGCGTCGGGATCGGGTCGCCGTGCGGGTCGTGCGTGGGATAGCCGAGCATCTCCTCGATCTTCGTCTCGAACTCCTCGGAGATGTGGTGCTCCAGGTGCTCGGCCTCGTCGTGGATCTTGTCCCACGAGTAGCCCAGCATCTCCTTCAGGTACAGCTCCAGCAGGCGGTGGTGGCGGATGATCTCCAGCGCAATCTTCTCGCCCGCCTCGGTCAGCGTGACGCCTTTGTACGACTGGTACGTGGCCAGCCCGGACTGATCGAGCCGCTTGACCATGTTCGTCACCGACGCCGCCGACACATCGAGCGCCCGCGCAATGTCCGACGTAGCCACGGCGTCGCCCGTGCCGCTCTCGGCGTGCAGGCGGTAGATGGTCTTCAAGTAGTCTTCTACGGCTTGACTCAGCATGCCTCGGGATGCGCGCAATCAGGAAGGGCAATGCACCAAACGAGCGCTCATGGGCGGCGTTCCTCCAAAGAACACGCTGCCCCCTCCCCCTTCACGCTACAGGACGGTGCAGCTCCGTCGCGCTTCTGGTTGGGTTGAATCCTGGTCCGTACCTGCCAGGCGATGCGGCAACACCGGAGGGTTTCGCCCGAGCGGACGTTTCCCTGTGGATAGGGCACATGGCCAGGACCATACGTAGCTCCTCAACCTCTCGCGGCCTGCGGGCTACGCCGTAGCGGAGGCTCCAGAGAACAAGCGCTTCGTGCTGTAAAACGACGGTGGCCGTTTCCAGCGCTTCACCGGAGTGGTTGGGGATCGGATACAGGTGTCGGGCCGCCTAAACTTCGCGAAAGCGCTGTACCTGCGGTCCGAAGATCATGCCTTGCGCGAGTTTTACGGGCAGATTGTGCACGCGCAAGCCGAACCCTCAGTGCTCAGGCGGCTCATCTCGCCACCATTCGCCCGGTGTGACAACGTATGCAGGGGACATGAAAGCTGTGGCCTCCAACGGCGTGCTCCTGGCGATTTCCTCCGCCATCACGCATTGCCTCTGGTTATTTAAGTTACAAGTCTGTATCATAGCCAAGGATTGCAAAACCTAAGTCCATCTCCTGAGTCTTCCATGCGTTACCTAGCATCGCTTTCTGCCTGTGCTACCCTGGTTGGGCTGTTGATCTTCGCGCCCGCAGCAGCTCTTGGCCAAGCGCCTCACCCAATAAAGTGGGGCAAAATCGCCGACGCCGAATGGGCGGTGGATGGCTTCGAAGATGACACGAGTGCCACCGCCATCATCCTGACGGATTACGGCGAAGCGTATGTGGGGCGCGACTATGGCGTAACGTTCAAACGCCATCGCCGGATCAAAATTTTGAGGCCCGAAGCGTACGATGAGTGGGGCACTGTAGCCGTGCCGTTCTTTGCCGAAGGACGCGCGCAGCGTGTGAGCGGTGTGGCAGGGCAGACCTTCACGCGCGATGAAAATGGCGAGGTGACCCGGCATAAATTGGGTAAGCGGTCCATCTTCAAAGAGAAGATGAACGACGAGTATGAGGTGATCCGGTTTACACTGCCTGCCCTGGAGCCTGGAGCCATCATCGAATATCGATACACGGTAGATTCGCAGTCCCCCGTACTCTTGCCCGACTGGACGTTCCAGAGCAGCGAGCCAACACTATGGAGTGAGTATCGGGCGGAGTATCCGCGCACGCTGGCCTACACCTTCGGCGTGTCAAACGTGCTTGGCTTCGACGTGCGCGAGTCGGAGGTGCTCAATCGGGCAGGCGGCGAGCATACGCACAATCGCTATGCCATTGCCAGCCTTCCGGCGTTGCGTGAAGAGCCGTTTATGACCACACGCTCGGACTACCTCAGTGCGATTGATGTGCAGTTGGCCGCCTTTTACCAACCCGGTCATGGACAAGTAGATGTCCTCAGCACCTGGCAGGAACTGGCCAAAGACCTGACAGAGAGCGATGCGCTCGGGCGGCGACTAGGCCGCTCGAAAACCGTCAAGCGCATGGCGGAAGACCTCACCAGCGGGGCAGCCAACGATGAAGAAAAAATGATAGCTTTGCACGATTTCGTGCGATCGTCCATAGAGTGGGATGGCTCCAACGGACTCTTTGCTGACCGGGCCCTGGGAGATGTACTCGAGGCAAAAGCCGGAAGCAGTGGAGAGATCAACTTGCTGCTCATCGACTTTCTGCGTGGGGCCGGGCTCACCGCACACCCGATGTTTATTAGCACGCGCTCGCATGGGCGCACATTTCCACAATACCCGATGCTGAACCAGTTCAATAGGATGCTGGCTTACGTGGAGATGGAAGAGGGCTACCTTGTCATTGATGCAACGAATCGATACGCCCCGCATACCCTGCTACCTGTACAAGCGCTGAACGGTGATGGCTGGGTCATGGATGTAGACAATCCCAGATGGGCAAGCCTCAACGTGGAAAATGTGTACAAGCATTCCATGATCATCGACGCACACCTACAAGAAGATGGCACCTTGGTTGGGGTGGCGCAGACCTCCGACGCCAGCTACAGCGGTATGTTCAAGCGGCGGGGCATGGATCAGGCCGATAGCATAGAAGACTACGCACGCGATGTGCTCTTGAGCAACCTCGAAGGGGTGGTGATTGACTCGGTGCATGTGGAGAATCAGGCTAACGAGGTCGAGATTTTGAAAACGAAGGTGTACTTCACCATGCCAAGCTACGCCCAAGTAGCCGGCGACTTTATCTACATGATGCCTTTCGTTGTGGATCGGGTGACCGAGAACCCACTCAAAATGCCCGAACGCACATTCCCCATTGATATGGCATATAGTAGCTCCACAACGTACCAACTCAACCTCACGCTACCCGAGGGATTTCAGGTGGAAGAAGTGCCGCAAAACGTGCGCATGGCGCCTATCAACCGAGGGGGGATTTTCATGCGCCTGATGGAAGCGAAGGAGAATACGCTGTCGGTGGTCAGCCGCCTCAACTTTTCCCGCTCGGTGTATCCCCCTAGCGAATACATCAGCCTCCAAGAGTTTTATGGGGCCGTAGTCAACGCGCATGCCGAGCCTGTGGTAATTAAACGTGCGACCCAGCCATGAGACGAGTAATTGCAGCGCTGATGCTCAGTGTGGTACCCCTGACAGGCCTCGTCGGGGCTCAGCCCTTGCCCGACGATGTTGACCCATCGTTCGCCGCGGCCTCTATAGATCCGATCTTGGCGCTCGACGCCGATGCGATACTGCGCCTCGACCAGCGGGAGTTCACGGTCAAAGATCCCAGCCGGGCGACCCTCAAAGTCCGCCAGGTGGTCACCGTACTCAACGCCAACGGTCGGGACTGGGCCAGTGTCGTGGTGCCTTACGACAAGATTCGGCGTTTGGACCGCATGAAAGGGTGGCTGATTGACGCCCAGGGGAAAGTAATCCGCAAGCTGGGCAAGGAGGACATCATTGATCGTAGTGATATCTCGGTAGCATCGGTGTATGAGGACAATCGCATTTGTGTGGCCAATATGAACCACAATGCGTATCCGTACACGGTCAAGATGGAGTACGAGGTGGACTATCATGGCATTTCCCACTGGCCCACATGGCGGCCCCAGAAGGGCGGCCTCGCCACCGAGCGTGGGCGCTTTGAGATTCACACGCCTCGCGGCATGGCTGTGCGCTACCTCACCACTGGACTTGAAGGGCTTGAACCCACGGCGAGCGCCGTTGAGCGCACCAAATCGTACCGCTGGGATGTGCACATGCTCGCCGCCTATGAACCTGAGCCGTGGGGGCCCAAATATGCGGATCAAGTCCCCACCCTGTACACCGCCACCGACGCGTTCACCGTAGGCAATAGCAGCGGCGACATGAGCACATGGGCCAGCTTTGGCGAATGGTACAGCAACTTGGCACGTGGACGCGACGCCCTGCCCCCAGAAGCCAAGGCTGACGTAGCCTCCTTACTAGAGGGCGTGACCGATGAGCGTGAAAAGGTAAAACGACTGTATGAGTACCTCCAAGGCCGAACACGCTACGTGAGCGTCCAACTTGGCTTGGGCGGATGGCAGCCGTACGACGCCCACTACGTACACGCGCGAAGCTACGGAGATTGCAAGGCACTGACGAACTATATGCAGGCCTTGCTCAACGAGGCGGGCATCGCCTCCTACCCGGCGCTCATTGCCAACGGTAACACCATGCCTGACACCTTGGCATCCTTTCCGAGCAATCAGTTTAACCATGCCATTCTCTACGTACCGCTTGCCCAAGACACCCTTTGGCTAGAGACGACCAGTCAGACCATTCCCTTTGCCCATATCGGGCCCGCCAATGAGGACCGGATGGCGTTGGTGGCCAACTTTGCAGGCAGCGAGCTTGTCCGAACGCCGCGTAGCGCCGCCAGCGAAAACCAACAGCAGCGCCACGCCGAGGTAGAGGTGCACCCGAATGGAAACGCCACCACATCAATCACAACCCTGTATACAGGCAACCAACAGGACCGCATCCGCCAAGCCCTGCACGAAGTAACCGGAGAGGAGCGCCATCGCAGGGTTCATGCGTTCCTGGACTTACCCAACTTCACCCTGGCCGATGCGCGGTTCGAGCATGAGGGGACTACAGAGGCTACCCTCGCTGTACAGGCTGAGGTGCGCAACTATGCGACAGCGATGGGCTCACGCCTGTTTCTTACGCCTAACCTGCTAGAGCGCTGGTCTACTGTGCCGCCTGAGCCAGAGGCCCCGCGCACCCAGCCCATCATACATAGCTATGCCTACGCCGATGCCGACACCATCCGCTACGTGATTCCGGAGGGTTACACGATTGAGGCCATGCCCGAACCCGTTTCCATCGCGTACGACTTTGGACGCTACGAGGCAGGCACTACCTTGCAGGACGATGGGTCGCTGCTGTTCACCCGCTTTGTCACCATCACCGACACGCGCATCCCGCCGAATCAGTACGAGAACTTTCGCACCTTCCGCCAGACGGCCGTAGGCATGGATAAGGCGCAGATTGTACTCGTCAAAAAATAGGTGACCGAAGTCAGTACATCATGGCGTAGGCCAGAATATTGGTGCCCATCTGTAGGGCGGCGCGGCGCTTCTCGGGCGTGTTCTCGTGGACGGAGGTAGGCTCCCAGCCGTCGCCGAGGTCGCTTTCGTAGCTGTAGAACACCATGAGCCGCCCTTCCGCGTCGAGGATGCCGAAGCCGCGGGCAGGCTCGCCGTCGTGCTCGTGGATTTTGGGCAGGCCGCCCGTGAACTCGAACTGGGTGCGGTAGATCGGGTGGCTGAACGGCAGCTCCACGAAGGCGCGCTCGGGGAAGACCTTCTTCATCTCGCGGCGGATGTGCTCGTCGAGCCCGTAGTTATCGTCGATGTGGAGAAAGCCGCCTTGCTCCAGGTAGCGGCGCAGGT
>JBCCMF010000257.1:0-6992 GCA_039026435.1 Bacteroidota bacterium | reverse complement strand
GCGCTCAAGCAGATGCTGCCGCCCTTTAAGCTCGGCGGTGGCGGCACCATCGGCCGCGCCGACCTCGACATGAGCTGGATCGCGCTCGACGACGTGATCGGCGCGCTGTACCACGCGCTGTGGACGCCTAAGCTGAGCGGTCCTGTCAACCTCACGGCGCCCCATCCGGCTACGATGCGCTCGTTTGCCAAGACACTCGCGTCGGTGCTGGAGCGGCCATTGTGGACGCATGTACCGGGCGGCGTGCTTGAGCTAGCGATGGGCGAGGTGGCCTCGGAGACGCTGCTCAAGAGCATTCGTGCGGTGCCGAGGCGGTTGCTTGAATCCGGCTATCAGTTCCTCTTTCCTGAGCTGCGTGATGCGTTGGCGCACCAGCTTGGGCGCACGCTGGACGGCCTATCGATGGAGCCCGGGTGAGCGTGCTTCTTGCCGTTGATGCTCGTGCGTTGTAGGATGCAGCCTCACTGCCCCTCACCGATGCATCGCGCAATGGACCGCCGCCGCTTCCTTTCAACAGGCCTCACGACCAGCCTCGCCGCTGGCGCCACGGGTGCGATCTGGCCTGCCTCAGCATCTTCTCGCCACGATGAGGTGGACTACACGGCGCTCGACGCGGCGCTGGCGCGCTCCGTGCTCGACCGCGCGCGCTTCGCCGAGCCCGTCATCATCGAACGGACACCCTTGAGGTTTATGCGAAACGCCACCCCAGAAGCGGTAACAGAATGCACGAAGCCCTTCGGGCACAACCCCTACGGCTCGATCCCCCACCTGCCGTAACCCAACGCGGGCTCCTCCCTACCCTGCTTGTCTCGGTTCAGGCTGGTACGCATCCCGAGTGTTAGCGATGGTAGACGCGATCTGCCCGTCTCAAAGAGCGCGGCTGATGCTGACAAACAAAACTTTGTGCAGGGTGTACGTCAACCATTGTGCAACCATTTTGGTTACTGCTATGCCCTCGCTTACGCTTAAAGGTATTCCCGACGAGCTCATGGTCCGTCTCCGCGAGCGGGCACACGCCGAGCGGCGCAGCCTCAACCAGCAGGCCCTCCGTCTGCTGGAGACGGCGCTCAGCGACACGCGGCCCAATTTGCTCGATGCCCATGCCGCCTACGTGGAACAGCATGGGCCGCCCCCGTTCGACGATGCGTTTTTTGAAGGCTTGCGGAGCCCCGATATGGGGTAGAGCGGCTCACTCCAGGGCGGCGACGTGACCAGCTTGCCCGCTATATGACGGATGTGATTCAGGCTTCGCTGCCCATACTCGCCTACGACGCGGCCGCCGCACAGTGGCATGCGCGCGAGCGCGCCCGGCTGGAGGGAATCGGGCAGCGGCGACCGCTGCAGGACAGCACGATCGCCGCGGTTGCTGCATCGCGCGGGCTGATCTTGGTCACCCGTAACACGCAGGACTTCGCGGCTTTCCGGGGGCTCCACCTCAAAAACTGGTTCGAAGCGGACGCGGTAGGAGGCCGTTTGCCCGAACCGCGTACGGCACAACCTCAGCAAACCCATGAAACCCCTCGGACACAAAGCCTATGGCTCGATCCCCCACCTGCCGGGCAGCAAACGCGGCCCCGGCGATAAGGGGCTGACGGCGCATCAGGCCGCCATCCTCACCGACAGGATGCGGCCTGGGGACCGCATCTATGTGACCGAGAAGCTCGACGGCTCGAACGTGGCCGTGGCCAAGATCGTCGGCCAGATCGTGCCACTGGGACGAGCGGGCTACCGTGCCGAGACGAGCAGGCAACGCCAGCACCAGCTCTTTGCCGACTACGTCTTCCGCCACTGGGCCGCGTTTGACAGCTTGCTGGATGAGGGCGAGCGCGTCTGCGGCGAGTGGCTGGCGATGGCGCACAGCATCCGGTACGACCTGCATGGCCGCCCGCCACTGGCAGCATTTGACCTGATGCGCGAGCACGACCGCGTGCCTTACGCGCGCTTTGTGCAACGCACGGCGGGCGTAGGTGACGTGATGGGATGCGTGCCCCTGATTCACCAGGGCGGTCCGTTGTCTGTGGCTGAAGCGATAGCCCTCGTTCGAGTTAGCCAGTACGGCGCCGTAGACGCCCCCGAGGGCGTGGTCTACCGAGTAGAGCGGCACGGAGTGTGCGACTTCCTCGGCAAGTACGTCAGGCCTGATTTCGTGCCGGGCCGGCTGTTTGCCCGGGTCACGGGCAAAGCGGAGGTGTGGAACTGGGCGCCGGACCGCTGAGCTGATAGTGGGGGGCGCAGACCATCGACTTGCCGAACGCGTCCGCCCACTGCTACAAGGGCGCTCCAGATCGCGCTGCCAGTGGGGCTCACCCGTTGGGGTGGGCAAGGCGGTTGAGCGCCATCTTTCCCGTCATCGCAGCCAACGACATCCCCCACATGGAAAGCACGTCGAGTCCACGCGCCCAACTCCAAGAGCAGAACGTCTTTCGGCAGGCGATATCGCCTCGCTACAACGCTGCGGGTATCCTCACAAGCCGCCCGTGCTCCACACGTTGCAGGTTATCGCCCCGAACGGTATGTGAGGGATCTCCTCCGCTTGCGTTTTGCACACCTTACCGTAGGGGCGCACGGTGGCGCCCACACGTTGACGCCCGTAGCGTCGTCTGGCCGGGCGACGCCTTTGCTCTCCTACCCCAAATCCGAGAGATTCGCGCGGAGGCGGTCGAGTTCGGCGGTGATGTCGGCTTGCTTTTGGCGCTCGCGGTCTACGACGGCGGCAGGGGCGCGGCTGACGAACTTCTCGTTGCGCAACTTCCCGGCGATGCTCTTGAGGAAACGTTCCTTCTGCTCAATCTCTTTGCTGAGGCGTGCGCGCTCCTCGTTGAGGTCGATCATACCTTCGAGCGGGATGAACACCTCGCTCGTCCCGGCGACCACGGCGGCGCTGGCCTTCGGCTTCTCGACGCCGGAGCCGACGGTGAGGTCAGTGACTTTGGCGAGCTTCTCGAAGTAGCGGTCGCTCTGCTGGAGCGCGTCTTTGAGGCGCTCGGCTTCGGCGGGCAGGTTGACGACGGCGCGGATGGCCTTGCCCGGCGAGACGCCGTACTTGCTCTTGACGCTGCGGATGCCGGAGACCAGCTCTTGCAACAGCCCAAACACCTGCGCTGCGTCCTCGTCGATCTCGGTTTCGTTGGCTTTCGGCCACGCGGACAGCATGCACGCCTCCCCTTCGGCGCGCGGGCGCACCTTCCACCACAGGTCTTCGGTGATGAACGGCATGAACGGATGCAGCAGTTGCAGTAGCGTCTCGAAGACCTCCGTGGCGAGCGCGATCTTCTCATCGCTCATCGTACCCAGTTCGCCGTCTTCGCCGCGCTGGGGCTTGCTGAGTTCGAGGAACCAGTCGCAGAAGTCGCCCCAGAACGTCGCGTAGATGGCGCCGAGCGCTTCGTTGAGGCGGTAGCGGCTCACGCTCTCCTCTACCTGCAGGATGGTCTGGTTGAGACGCGTCAGCATCCAGCGCTCCACCAGCTCCAGCTCGTCGAACGCCCGCGTGCGGCGGTAGTCCTTCGTCGGAAGACCCTCGGCGTCGGTCTCCATGAACTGGCCGAAGACGTTGAAGGCATTCCAGATCTTGTTGGCGAAATTGCGGCCCATCTCGAACTTCGTCGGGTCCAGCTTGATGTCCTGGCCCTGCGCGCAGAGGATCGTCAGCGAGAAACGGACAGCATCGGCGCCGTACTGCTCGATCATCTCCAGCGGGTCGATGCCGTTGCCGAGGCTCTTCGACATCCAGCGCCCCTGCTTGTCCTTGATCATCCCCGTGATGAAGATGTCGCGGTATGGGATCTCGCCCTTGAAGTAGAGCCCCGCCATGATCATGCGGGCGATCCAGAAGAACAGGATGTCGTAGCCCGAGACGAGCACGTGGCCCGGGTGGAAGTAGTCGAGGTCGGCGTTGATCTCTTCGTCGCTCTCCTCGGGCCAGCCCAGTGTGGCGAACGGCCACAGCCACGACGAGAACCACGTATCGAGCACGTCCTCGTCTTGAACCATGCCTGGCTCCGGCTGGTCGATGGCGACCACGAAGTCGCGCTCCTCGTCGATCTCGCCGTTTTCATCCGTGTAGTACCAGACGGGGATGCGGTGGCCCCACCACAGCTGGCGGCTGATGGTCCAGTCGCGGATGTTTTCGAGCCAGCGGTAGTACTCGTTGGCCCAGCGCTCGGGGTAGAATTTGATCTCGCCGCTGCGGACGGCCTCCAGCGCGGGCTTGGCCAGCGGCTCCATCTTGACGAACCACTGCCGCGAGATGAGCGGTTCGATGACGGCCTTGGAGCGGCTGGAGATGGGCACCGTGTTGGTGTAGGGCTCCACCTTGATGAGGTAGCCCTGCGCCTCTAGGTCGGCCACGATGCGATCGCGCGCGTCGAAGCGGTCCATCCCGGCATACGCGCCGCCGTACTCGTTGAGCGTGGCATCGGGGTTCATGATGCCGATGACCTCCAGGTCGTGCCGCTTGCCAATCTCGGCGTCGTTCTTGTCGTGCCCCGGCGTGATCTTGAGCGCGCCCGCGCCGAAGTCCATCTTCACGTAGTCGTCCGCGATGATGGGGATGGTGCGGTCCGTCAGCGGCAGCTGCACGTGCTGGCCCACGAGGTGCTGGTAGCGCTCGTCCTCGGGGTGGACGGCCAGCGCGGTGTCGCCCAGCATCGTCTCGGGCCGCGTCGTGGCGATCTCGATGTGCCCCTCGCCCTCAGCCAGCGGATAGCGGATGTACCAGAGGTGCCCCTCCTTCTCGATGTTGTTGACCTCCTCATCGGAGAGGGCCGTCATGTCGACGGGGCACCAGTTGACGAGGTAGTGGCCGCGGTAGATCAGGCCGTCGTTGTAGAGCTTGACGAAGACGTCCTGGACGGCGCGTACGTAGGCGTCGTCGAAGGTGAAGCGCTCGCGGCTCCAGTCGCAGCTGTCGCCCAGCTTGCGCTTCTGCTGGAAGATGATGTCGCCGTACTCATCCACCCACTCCCAGACCTTGTCCACGAACGCCTCGCGGCCGTAGTCGTGGCGCGTCTTGCCCTCCTCGGCCTTGATCTTGCGCTCCACCACGTTCTGCGTGGCGATGCCCGCGTGGTCCTTGCCCGGCATCCACAGCGCCTCGTAGCCCTGCATGCGGCGCATCCGCGTGAGCGCGTCCTGCACGGTGTCTTGCAAGGCGTGGCCCATGTGCAGGCGCCCCGTTACGTTGGGCGGCGGCATCATGATAACGTGCGGCGGCTTGCCCGAGCGCTCGGCCCGGAAGGCGCCCAGGTCCTCCCAGTACGCGTACCATCGGTCTTCGATGTCGGAGGGGTCGTAGCGTTTGGTGGTATCAGCCATGACGGCGGCGAGGAGCTTCGTTTTTGAACAGGAGCGCACTCAACCAAGGGTAAAATGGGCTGTTCCGCGCCTCAACTTTTGGTATTGAGGGCTCGTCTTGGTATGATGGTGCCTGTGAGCGCGGGCTTGTGCTGCTATCGATCCGTTTCCGTCCCATGAACCGCTCCCCCAACGAACACTTCACCACGGCCCTCCCCCAACACCCGGCGCTGCAGGGCATCATCGCGTACTACTATGTGCACCGCACCTTCTCGGATGCGTTTGCCCGCTCGTTCTACTACTACCCGCACTACGGCCGGGCACTGAATGTCTTCGAGGCGTCGGAGGTGGTGTGGGATGCTGGGAGTCGCTACACGCTGCCGAGCCAATCGGCCGAGCGTACCATCATCCTGACCTCGCCCCGGCGCGACAGGCGGCAGGTACACATGGTGGGCCGCGTCAATAAGCTGGGCATCGTCTTCGAGCCGCTCGGCCTCAACCGCTTCGTCGATGTGCCGCTGGGGCATGCGGCGCCGGATACCATCGTAGCGTTCCCGCACCTGGGCCGCGCCTTCGGCTACGTGCTGGATCGCGTAGCCGCCACGCCCGACCTCGACGAGAAGGTGGCGCTGCTGGACCGTTTCTTCGTGGCGCACGACCGTGGCCCCACCTACCCCGCTGTGCTGGACGACATGATGCACGCCATCAGCCACGCCGACGGGCACCTCTCCATCCAGACCGCTGCCGAGATGTACGGCGTGCACCGGCGCACGCTGCTCCGCCTCTTCCGGCAGCATGTGGGCTGCAGCCCCCAGCAGTTCGCGTCTGTAGTGCGGTTTCGCGCCATTGTGGACCGCTACACGCAGGCCGCCGATCCACTCTCGCTCACTGAGCTCGCCTACGACAGCGGCTTCTGCGACCAGTCGGCGTTCATCAAGCACATGCGGGCGATGGTGGGCGTGGCGCCGGGCCGGTTCTTCCAGAGCATGCGCGACCAGCGCAACCGCCACACCGTGTGGACCGCAGCAGAGTGAGCTGCGCGGTGGGCAGCTTTGCGCAACAATTAAGTGGAATCAGTATCTAATCTGCAGGGTCGCACCTATGATTGAGCGCACTTGCTCCGGCATGGCGTTGTAGCGCGTAAAGAACGCCTTCGTCGCTTCAACGAGCGCCTCCACACTCGCAAACAACTCGCAGTGCGTCACCTCACGGCGATAGTGACCCCACAGCATTTCTACAGGATTGAGCCACGGACTGTACGTGGGCAGATAAAGCAGCACCAGCCGACCCGCTGCGCCACGAACCGCTGCCTCAACTTCGCCATCAAAGTGCGTGTTGACGTTGTCCCAAGCCACATACACCCTCTCCTGCGGATGCTTGGCCAGCAGCGCCTCCAAGAACTTCGCTATCGTTTCACGCCGCTTGTTCTTCTCTACCACCACCGTCTCTCCACTGTGATAGTTCACCGCCCCGATCCCATAGCGCTTCTTGGGCTGCCTCGGCGTGGCGATCATCACCTGCTGCCCTTTCGGGCTCCACATCGCTTTGAGTGTGGGCTGCCAACTGATGTTGAACTCGTCCGCATAGTAACCAATGGTGCTAGTTTGACAACGGCCTAGCACTCACCGAGACTGATAGTGACCAAACCAACGTCTCCTGTGAACGCCATGACCGCTGCCGACCTCGCCAACGCACTC
>JBCCMF010000256.1:0-7008 GCA_039026435.1 Bacteroidota bacterium | reverse complement strand
GCCGCTGCCACACCTCCGCGACGTCCAGCCCGCGGTCTTGGTGACGGGGGGCTGGTTCGATGCGCAGGACCTCTACGGGCCGCTCAAGACCTATGCGACCGTCGAGGCGCACAACGCGACGCCGTCGTACCTCGCGATGGGGCCGTGGTGGCACGGCGGCTGGGCGCGTGCCAGCGGCGAGAGCTACAGCGACCTGTACTTCGGCCAGGAGACCGCCGTGTGGTACCGCGAGAACATTGAAGCGCCGTTCTTCGATGCCTACCTCAAGGGCAACGGCGAGCCCGATCTGCACAAGGCGTCTGTGTTCATGACCGGCGCCAACCGCTGGCGCTTCTTCGACGCGTGGCCGCCGCCCGCTGCCCGCGACGCAAACCTCTACCTCCAGCCTGACGGCGGGCTCGGGTTCGAGGCGCCCACCGCAGACGGAGCCTTCAAGGAGTACATCTCCGACCCCGCCACGCCCGTACCGCACACCGACAAGATCGTGATCCGCCGCGACGACGCGTTCATCGTGCAGGACCAGCGCTTCGCCAGCACCCGCCCCGACGTGCCCGTCTTCGAGTCGCCCGTGCTGGACGAAGACGTGACGCTGGCCGGCGACCTCTTCGCCTCGCTCTTCGTGACGACGACCGGCACCGACGCCGACTTCGTGGTCAAGCTCATCGACGTCTACCCCGGCGACTACGAATGCCGCCTGCCCGACGGTGACTGCTCCGTCCCGATGGGCGACTTCCAGCAGCTCGTCCGCGGCGAAGTCATGCGCGGCAAGTTCCGCGACAGCTTCTCCGGTCCCGAGCCGTTCACACCGGGCGAGGTCACCGAGGTCACGTTCGACATGCAAGACGTGGCTCACACGTTCAAGCGCGGGCACCGGATGATGGTGCACGTGCAGAGCTCGTGGTTCCCGATGGTAGATCGCAACCCGCAGCAGTTCATGGCGATCGCCAACGCGACGGCCGACGACTACCAGAAAGCGACGCACCGCGTGTTCGTCTCGTCCGAGCACCCGTCGCATCTCCGCGTCAAAGTCCTCGACTAGGCGCCACACGGGAACGGCCGTCTGGCATCGCAAAAGTCACGATCTTGTGCGTACTCGTGCGTCGGTGCCCGAAAAATGCGGAGGCACGCCGCCTCGTGCACATTGTGGATAAATTGTGATTTGCGATCCGCTCTCGATCCCTATACTCGGGCTGTCGCTGCTAGTCTCGGATGGATGCATCTGAGCTAAGAGGGAACCCGGTAACCCTGCGCGCTGAAAAGCGCAGCCGAGAATCCGGGGCTGTGCCCGCAACTGTATGCGGAGTCTGCAGACGTCGATGACGGTGCGCCACTGAGCCCATAACGTGCTTGGGAAGGCGCAAACCTGAGAGGGCTGCACGGCTGGATGTGTATCGCAAGGTACCCCCGGCCACTCCGTGAGCCAGGAGACCTGCTAGCCGCGTTTTTCTTCTCACACCTCCGGGACCAGAGGTATCAAGAGAACACGTCTAGCTGAGGCTGTGCCACTCTGGCACGGCCAGCCTGTAGTGTCTGCTCTTCTTTCGTCGTCTCGGACCTCAAACCAGACGCCTCATGCAGACGAAGTACACGCTCGGAAACCGCACCTTCTTCTTGGACGCCGACCGCGCCGAAGCCGCCCTTGCCGCCAAGCGGGTGGTCAACGGCCGGGAAACGATGGCCTTCAACCTCTTGCCCCTCCGGTACACCTGGGCCTACGACCTCTACCGGACCATGAAGGCCAACCACTGGGAGCCCGAAGACATCCCCATGCAGAAAGACGTGGCGCTGTGGCGCAGCGACGCGCTGCCCGACATCGACCGCTGGATCATCCGTATGGCCGTCGGCTACTTCTCGGCTGCCGAGGGCATCGTGGGGGACAACATCCTGCACGTCGTCCGCGAGATGGTTACCGCCAGCGAGCTGAAGCTGGTCCTGGGACGTCATGCACACGAGGAGAACATCCACGCCGACTCGCTGCTGTACATGATCTCGTCGCTGGGGCTCAACCCGCACGAGTGCGAGGCCATGTTTGAAGACATCCCCACGATCCGCGCCAAGAACGCGTTCGTGACCCGCACCTCGCAGGCGCTACGCCGCGACCTCGACCTGACGACCCTCGACAGCCTGCAGCTTCTGGCCAGCAACCTGTTCGTCTTCGGGCAATGCATGGAGGGCACGCAGTTCTACGGCCTCTTTGGCATGGTGCTCAGCCTCTACCGCCAAGGCAAATTCCCCGGTATCGGGCAGATGTTCCGCTACACCTTGCGCGATGAGTCGAACCACATCGAGGTGTTCCGCCGTCTGCTGCTAGAGCTGGTGCAGGAGAATCCGGCCATCTGGACGTTCGCCTTCCGCGAAGAACTGCGGCAGCTCATGGCGGAGGCCGTCGCGCTGGAAGAAGCCTTCATCCGCGACTGCCTGCCTGTGGCCGGCGTCGGCCTGAGCGCGGACGAGTTCATCGCCTACATCCGCTACATCTCCAATCGCCGCCTCGAAGGGCTCGGGCTCAAGCCGCTCTTCCCCGGGCTGACGAACCCGCTGCCGTGGCTGGCCGAGCTCATGGACATCCAGAAGGAGCAGAACTTCTTCGAGGGCCGCGTCACGGAATACCAGAAGGCCTCCGCGCTCGTCATGGCCGACGACGACGAGCTGTAGGCCACCCACCTCCACCGCTTCCGTGGGGTCCGTCCTGATCTGCGCATCAGCAAGGGCGGGCCCCGCCTCCCCCTACCAGACTCAACCTGTACAGCTTCTCATGACCTCCACTGCCCTCAACGTGGTGCGCGACCTCGAACTCAAGCGCGCCGCCTTGCAATCTCAACGACCCACCTTCGACGGCGCCACGCTGACGCCAGCACTCGACACCGACCGTCTGATCTTCCTCGGCCAAGGTGATGGCGAAGTCCGGCTCGACCCATACACCCTCGCCTCTGCCGTGGGCACTGCCTGGATGACCGTCCGGCTTGCCCTCGACGAGCCCGTTCATGCTGCGGCCTGCGCACAGTTCACCCAGGACCTGGTGTCCACGGTGGTGCAGCATGTGGAGGCCCTGCCGAGCGAGAGCCGACTCACGTACCCCGAGGTGGTGTCGCTGACGGAGGCCACGCTGCTCAAGGCGGGTGCGCTCTCGGTGGCCAAGGCGTTGGTGATGCACCAGGCCCAAGGCGCGTTGGGTGATCGGCCCGCGCCCCCGCGCCACCTCACGAATGACGCCGTGCAGCTCATTCGCCGCAACGGGCAGGTGGTGCGCTGGAATGCCTCGAAGATCGAGGTGGCGGTGCGGAAGGCGTTTCTGTCGTGCCGCCTCGACTCGTCGCCTGCCGAAGCGTTGGCAGGGCGCGTGAGTGAGCGGGCCGCGGCGCTGGGCCTGAGCTACATCCCGATTGAGACCGTGCAGGACCTGGTGCAGGAGGAGCTGGTGCTCGGTGGCCATACCTCCGTGGCGGAGGCCTACATCACCTACCGGGCCGAGCGGGCGCTCCTGCGGGCGCATCGCAACACGGCGGCTCCGCTGGTGCAGGAGCAGCTGGTGGAGGTGATCGAAGAGGACGGGACGCCCACGCTCTGGGACGGCGAGGAGCTGCGCGAGCGCATGCGCATGGCGCTCGTAGGCCTCGACCTGTGCCTGACCGAGCAAGAGATCGAGCAGCAGCTGCGGCGCAGCATCGGGCATGGCATCTCGCGCAAAGACCTCAACACCACGGTCATCCTCAACGCCAAGTCGCTCCTGGAGCGCGATGCCGACTTCGCCCGCTTTGCAGGGCGCATCCTGCTGAGCTTCATCTACGAGGAGACACTGGGCTGGCACCTGACGGACGATGGCCTCGCGGGCCTCAAGGCCTGCCACACGCGTCGGTTTGCGGACTACCTCAAGCAGGCCGTCGCCATCGAGCGGCTGTCGCCCGCGCTGCTGGAGTACGACCTGGACCGCCTGGCGGAAGCCCTCGACCCGCTGGCCGACCTCGACTTCGACTACCTGGGGCTGCAGACGATGTACGACCGCTACCTCATGATCGACAAAACTGGCGCCACCGACTGCCGCCTGGAGTGCCCGCAGTTCTTCTGGATGCGCGTGACGATGGGGCTGTTTCTGGAAGAGCCCGGCGACCGCGAGGCCCGCATCATCGAGCTCTACCAACTCTACAAAGACCGCCTCTTCTGCTCGTCCACGCCCACGCTGTTCAATAGCGGCACCCTCCGCTCGCAGCTGTCCTCGTGTTATCTCTACAAGGTGGACGATTCCATCGAGTCCATCATGTACCGGGGCATCGCCGAGAACGCGTTCCTGTCGAAGTGGGCCGGCGGATTGGGCGGTTCCTGGACGGCCGTGCGCGGCACGGGCAGCTTCATCCGAGGCACCAACGGCGAGAGCCAGGGCGTCATCCCGTTCCTCAAGCTCCACAACGACCAGTTGGTGGCCGTCAACCAGGGCGGCAAGCGCGCGGGCTCGGGCTGCGCCTACCTGGAGGTGTGGCACAACGACATCTTCGACTTCCTCGACCTGCGCCGCAACACGGGCGACGAGCGGCGGCGCACGCACGACCTGAACACGGCCTGCTGGATCCCCGACCTGTTTATGCAGCGCATGGAAGCCCGCCAGCACTGGACGCTCTTCCGCTCCAGCGAGGTGCCCGACCTGCACGATCTGTATGGCCAAGCCTTCAAGGCACGCTACGAGCACTACGAGGCGCTGGCCGAGCAGGGCGAGCTGTGGGGCAAACGGATTGAGGCCATCGCGCTGTGGAAGGAGATGCTGCGCAAGCTGTTCGAGACGGGCCACCCGTGGATGACCTTCAAGGACGCCTGCAACGTGCGCAGCCCGCAAGACCACGCCGGCGTCGTCCACTCCTCTAACTTATGTACGGAGATTACCCTCAACACCAGCGCCGACGAGACGGCGGTGTGCAACCTGGGCTCGGTGGTGCTCAACCGCCACCTGCTCCCCGACGGCTCGCTTGACCACGAGAAGCTGCGCAGCACCGTCCGCACCGCCATCCGGGCGCTCGACAACGTCATCGACATCAACTTCTACCCCACCGATGCGGCGCGCAACGCCAACACGCGCCACCGCCCCATCGGGCTGGGGGTGATGGGCTTGCAGTACGCGCTCTACGAGCGGGGCACGGCCTTCGGGTCGGAAGAGGCGGCGCAGTTCTCCGATACGATGATGGAGGCTGTCGCCTACTACGCGTACGAAGCCTCTAGCGACCTCGCCGCCGAGCGGGGGACCTACCAGAGCTACAGCGGCTCGAAGTGGGACCGCGGGCTCCTGCCGCAGGACACGCTCTCCCTGCTGGCCGAAGCGCGCGGCGAAGCCGTGGACGTGCCCCTGGGCGGTGCGCTCGACTGGAGGTCGGTTCGGCAGAAAATTGCGGAGCAGGGGATGCGCAACTCCAACGTGTTGGCCATCGCGCCCACCGCCACGATCTCCAACATCACGGGCACCTCGCCGTGTATTGAGCCGCTCTACAAGAACCTCTACGTCAAGAGCAACCTCTCGGGCGACTTCGTGGTGCTCAACCCGTACCTGGTGCGCGACTTCAAGCAAGCCGGGCTGTGGTCGCAGGAGATGGCGGCGCAGCTCAAGTACTTCGACGGCGATGTGCAGCAGATCGAGGGCATCCCGGAGGTGCTGCGCCAGCGCTACCGCACGGCGTTCCAGCTAGAGGCGCAGACGCTCATTGATGCCGCTGCCCGCCGCCAGAAGTGGATCGACCAGAGCCAGTCGCTCAACCTGTTCTTGTCCAGCCCCAACATGAAGGCGCTCAGCCACATGTATCGGTATGCATGGCGGACGGGGCTGAAGACCACGTACTACCTGCGCACCTTGGGCGCCTCGCACATCGAGAAGGCTACGGTGGCCGCCGTCCCAAGGCAGGTCGCTACTCCTGAGCCTGTCGCCACGGCGGCGGCGTGCAGCATAGATGCGCTGATCAACGGGGAGGAGTGCGAGTCGTGTCAGTAGGGTAGCGTTTGGGAATGCAGTCCGAAGCGGCGCACCTCGGGGGCGGGAAGGCCCAGCCCCGCTCTGAGGTGTGCCGCGATCGGTTTCTTGGAGCGTGTTGCGTCCCGGCGTCGTAGTTTGCGGGCGCCGCCCGTTTCTGCATGAGGACCACCACGTTGCCGCTCTGCTCTACCCCGTCGCCTGTCTGGCTGATGGCCTCCGTGCCTGTCGCCGCCCGCTCCTGCTGGCGTCTGCTTGGGCGAGTGTGCGCCGTGCTGGCCGTCACGCTCGCTCCCCCGGTCGCCGCGCAGGACATCCAGGCAGATCGGCCCACCGTTGGGCTCGTGCTCTCGGGCGGCTCAGCGAAGGGGCTGGCGCACATCGGCGCCCTGCGCGTGCTTGAAGACATCGGCGTCCCCATCGACGTGGTGACGGGGACGAGCATGGGCAGCATCGTGGGTGGGCTCTACGCGGCGGGTTACGGCGTGGACCAACTCGACGCGCTCGTGGGCACCCAGGACTGGACGGCGCTCTTCTCGGATGCGGTGGATCGGCGGCGGGTGGCGCCCGAGGCGCGGCTCGGCGAAGGCGCGGCGCTCCTCTCGCTCCCCATCGAAGGCGGCGCGCTCGTGCTCCCGTCTGGGCTCATCTCGGGGCAGGGCATCTTCGACCTCCTCGCCGGGCTCACGTGGCCCGTCCATCACGTTCGCGACTTTGCGCAGCTGCCCCGGGCGTTCGCCGCGGTCGTGGTGGATGCTGAGACGGGCGCGCCCGTCCGAATCGGCAGCGGTTACCTCCCCCTCGCCATCCGCGCCAGCATGTCGCTCCCGGGCGTGTTTGCTCCGGTCGAGATCGACGGACGGCGCTACCTCGACGGGGGCCTGGCACGGAACCTTCCCGCTGAAGACGCCCGTGCCCTCGGGGCCGACGTGCTCGTGTGCGTCGATGTCTCAGAGGCGGGGGAGACCGAGGAGGAGGAGTCGTTTTTCGGCAGCGGTGTCCACGGCGTGGGTGTACCGAGGGGCCGCGACCGCGCCGAACCGCGCGCGCGGGGCGGAGGGCGG
>JBCCMF010000255.1:0-7032 GCA_039026435.1 Bacteroidota bacterium | reverse complement strand
TTGTGGTGGAGTCGGCTTGGTGCGAACTCAGGCCGAGGGCGGAGTTGGCGTTAAGCGATGTGGGTGTGATGCAGGTGCTTCGTTTGGGCGAGATTCGCTGGAAGGCCGCCTGAGCAAAGAGTGATTCTGCCCGGAGTATTGCTTACGTGTGTCGGAATTCGGAGCCTACGAGGCGAGCAGCGCCTTGAAGTACTCGCGGCGCATCGTGGCGATGCCGTCGATCGAGATGCCTTTCGGGCACGCAGCTTCGCACTCGGCGTGGTTGGAGCAGTCGCCGAAGCCTTCTTCTTGCATGCGGTTGACCATGTTGAGCACACGGTGCTTGCGCTCGGGGTCGCCCTGAGGCAGCAGCGCCAGGTGCGACACCTTGGCGCCCACGAACAGCGACGCCGACGAGTTGGGGCACGAGGCCACGCAGGCCCCACAGCCGATGCACGCGGCATACTCGAACGCTTCATCCGACTCGTCTTTCTCGACCAGGATGGCGTGGGCGTCGGGCGCGTTGCCTGTGCTGACCGACACGTAGCCGCCCGCCTGCTGGATGCGGTCGAACGCGTCGCGGTCCACCACGAGGTCCTTGATGATCGGGAACGCCTCGGCGCGCCACGGCTCCACGTAGATGACATCGCCGTCGTGGTAGTGGCGCATGTGGAGCTGGCACGTGGCCGTCCGGTGCTGCGGGCCGTGCGCCTGCCCGTTGATCATCATGTTGCACGAGCCGCAGATGCCTTCGCGGCAGTCATGGTCGAACTCGATGGGTTCGCCGCCGCCTTCAATCAGCCGCTCGTTGAGCACGTCGAACATCTCCAAGAAGGACATATCCGGGTTCACACCGGGCACGGTGTGGTTTTCCATGCGGCCTTTGCTGTTCGGGCCGTCCTGACGCCACACCTTCAGGTGGATCGTCATGCCCGAGTTGTCCTTGAGCGCCGCCGCCTCGTACGCGGCGTGTTTGTCTTTAATCTCCATATCAGTCCTCTCCTCTGAATTACCCGGGCTTACTTGTAGCTGCGCTGCGTGAGCTTGACGTTCTCGAACTCGAGCTGCTCCTTGTGGAGCGTGGCGGGGCCGAGCTCTTGATGCTCCCAAGCCGCCACGTAGGTGAAGTTCTCATCGTCGCGCTTGGCTTCGCCCTCGGCGGTCTGGTACTCCTCGCGGAAGTGCCCGCCACAGGATTCCTCGCGCCGGAGCGCATCCACCGCCATCAGCTCGCCCAGCTCCATGAAGTCGGCGACGCGGCAAGCGAACTCGAGGTTCTTGTTGTACGTCGCATTGACGCCCGGCACGCGGACGTTCCGCCAGAACTCGGCGCGGATCTCGCGGATGCGCTCGATGCCGTGCTGCAGGCCTTCGTGCGTGCGCGCCATGCCCACGTAGTCCCAGATGACGCGGCCCAGCTCCCGGTGGAAGTCGAGCACCGTGCGCTGCCCGTCGATGCTGAGCAGCTTGTCGATGCGGGACAGGGCGTCGTCCTCGGCCTGGGCGAAGGCGGGGTGCGACGTGTCGACAGCTTCCATCGTGCGGCGCTGCGTGGCGATGTACTGGCCCAGCGTGTACGGGATGACGAAGTAGCCGTCCGAGAGGCCTTGCATGAGCGCGCTCGCGCCCAGGCGGTTGGCGCCGTGGTCCGAGAAGTTGGCCTCGCCCAGCGCGAAGAGGCCGGGCACCGTGGTCATCAGGTTATAATCGACCCAGAGCCCCCCCATCGTGTAGTGGACGGCCGGGTAGATGCGCATGGGCACCTCGTACGGGTTGTCGTCGGTGATGCGCTCGTACATCTCGAACAGGTTGCCGTAGCGCGCCTCGATAGCGTCGCGGCCGTCGCGGTTGATGGCATCGCGGAAGTCGAGGTACACGGCCTGGCCTGTCTCGCCCACGCCGTAGCCGTCGTCGCACATGTACTTGGCGTTGCGCGAGGCCACATCGCGCGGCACTAGGTTGCCGAAGCTCGGGTACTTGCGCTCCAGGTAATAGTCGCGTTCGTCTTCGGGGATCTGGTTGGGCGGACGGTGGTCATGCTTCTTGGTCGGCACCCACACGCGCCCGTCGTTGCGCAGCGACTCCGACATCAGCGTCAGCTTGCTCTGGTAGTCGCCCGAGACGGGGATGCACGTCGGGTGGATCTGCACGTAGCACGGGTTGGCGAAGAACGCGCCGCGCTTGTAGCACCGCCACGCCGCCGAGGCGTTCGAGTTCTTGGCGTTCGTCGAGAGGTAGTAGACGTTGCCGTAGCCGCCCGTGCAGAGCAAGACGGCATCGCCCGCGTGGCGCTCCATCTCGCCCGTGACTAGGTTGCGCGTGATGATGCCGCGCGCCTGGCCGTTGATGACTACGAGGTCCATCATCTCACGCCGCGCCAGCATCTCCACCTTGCCCTTGGCAATCTGACGGTTGAGCGCGCTGTACGCGCCGAGGAGCAGCTGCTGCCCCGTCTGCCCACGGGCATAGAACGTGCGCGAGACCTGCGCACCGCCGAACGAGCGGTTAGTCAGCAGGCCGCCGTACTCGCGGGCGAACGGCACGCCTTGCGCCACGGCCTGGTCGATGATGTTGTTCGACACCTCAGCCAAGCGGTGCACGTTGGCTTCGCGGGCGCGGTAGTCGCCGCCCTTGATGGTGTCGTAGAACAGCCGGTAGACGCTGTCGCCGTCGCCGGGGTAGTTCTTGGCCGCGTTGATGCCGCCCTGCGCCGCAATCGAGTGCGCGCGGCGGGCCGAGTCCTGGATGCAGAAGCACTTGACGTTGTAGCCCAGCTCACCCAGCGTAGCCGCTGCCGAGGCGCCGGCTAGGCCGCTGCCGACCACCAGAATATTGTGCTTCCGCTTGTTGTTGGGCGCAACCAATGCTACGCTTTTAAGGTAACGCTGCCACTTTTCCTCAAGCGGCCCGGCTGGAACTTTCGAGTCGAGCAACATCTCACGCGCCTCCAGTGAAGTAAACGTATAGGGGTAGAACAAAGAAGCCGACGGCAATGAGCACGCCCACGAAGCCGCCCGCTGCATAGATCAGCGGCGAGAGCCGTGGCGTCATGGCGCCGAGCGACTGAAACGCGCTCCAGATGCCGTGCCGCAGGTGGAGGGCCAGCAGCAGCATCACGCCCGTGTAGCCGAACGCATAGAAGGGATTCTGAAAGGTCTCGGTGACCAGCCGCTTCAGGTCGCGCACCTCCTCACCGTTAATCGTCTCTACGTAGCCTTCGGCCATGCCGGGGCCAAACTTAAACGTGATCAGGTGCAGGATGGTAAACACGAGCAGTATGATGCCCGTGTAGATCATCGACCGCGAGGCCACCGACTGCTTGCTGGGGCCGCCCAGGCTCTTGTACTTGCGGTACTTTTTCCTGCGCGCTCTCCGCTTCGTGATGGCGATGTTGACGCCCAAGACCACGTGGAAGAGAAAGAACGCCAGCAAGCCCATCTCGGCTAAGTAGAGCAGCGGACCCAGGTCGTGCAAGAACTTGGTGTAGGCGTTGTACGCCGTGGGGTCGCTACTGAAATACGCTAGGTTGCCCGACATGTGGACCAGCGTGAAGAGCACCAGCGACAGGCCCGTGATGCCCGTCACGTACTTCTTCCCAATGGGGGAAGCGTACAGCGCCACGATTTTGTCTTTAAGCTTAAGCATCTAAGACTAGATGACTTGTAATTAGGTAGGTTTCTACTTTCAGTTTTGCCTGAAAGTTTGGGAAGGGCTTGAAAGTACGGACGAAACGGTTACACAATGTACGGAATCGGATAAGGAACGGTAGGGCTTTAAGTAAGCCTGTGTGAAAAATAAACAGCCGCTATTTAGACCAGGTCTAAAGAAGAAGCTGCCAGCGAAATGTGCAACCCCTGCCCGATCTGATCGTGACAGAATATTTATCTCGCAATTTAACTGGAGCACGGTTTTTCCGATATTTGCGGAAGTTGGAAGCGCTACCGTCCAAATATCACCATGTGCCCTAACGATATCATCGTGCAGATCCCTCAAAAGTCGCGCCTAAACAGGGGGGCGGCACCAGGAATGCGCATCTGGCCCATCCTGGAGCGTACGCTACGTCAGGTGGACGCCGATGCCATGACCCGTGAGGCGGCCAGCGCGGCGCTGGTGTCCAGCGAGGGCTGCATCGTATTAGCTAACTACCTCAACAGCGCCGTCAAGCGGGTCCAGCGTGCCGACTATCGCTTCAAGGCTCCGCTGCTGACCCTGGCCGCTCGACGCGCAGAGGACGACGATGGGGTAGACCTCATCTACGATCCCAAGGAAGGCGCCCTCTACGCCGAGACGGACGAGGCTCAATTCTCGTTTCACGTCTACAAGGACTGGACCGTGGATTGGTCGCTCGTGGCACACGAGACGATCCCACATTACACGTGGAGTGGCATAGAGCAGCAGACCTGGGCGCTAGAGGTGCTGCTTCGGCATGCCGCGTAACGTGCGGCAGTGCCGGGCACGGATTGCGAAGTCTGGATCAAGCCCCTGGCAGTGATTGCGTGATGCGCCAGGGCAGCGTAACTTTGGCAGATTAGAACATGAACGGGCCTTCTGGCGTGCCTACACCTGTGCGCCGCCATGCCCGACGGCACGGACCGCATCCTGTTTTTCTTAGCACATAGAGGTTTACCTGATGGCAGCCAACATCGAATCCAAAGTCCACGCAATCATCGTCGATAAGCTCGGCGTTGACGAGTCCGATATCAGCAACGAAGCATCGTTCACCAACGACCTCGGCGCGGACTCGCTGGACACCGTCGAACTCATCATGGAGTTCGAGAAGGAATTCGACATCACCATCCCCGACGAAGACGCCGAGCAGATCTCGACCGTCGGCGATGCGGTGACGTACCTGCAAGGCAAAGCCGCGTAAGCGACGGCCGCAGCTTTTGACCCGGCAGGGAGCCCGCACTGGCGGTGCCACCTGCCGGGTTTTGTATTTGTGCTACCCCTACAGTCAACGTTATGGCTTATTCCCCTCGCCGCGTCGTTGTGACAGGCCTCGGCGCCCTCACGCCCATCGGGCTCAGCGCGGAAGCGTACTGGGCAGGCATGATGCGCAGCCAGAGCGGCGCCGCGGCCATCACGTACTTCGACACCGAAGAGTATGCTACCAAGTTCGCCTGCGAGCTCAAGGGCTTCTCGATAACGGACTACCTCGACCGCAAGACCGCCCGCCGCATCGACCCGTTCACACAGTATGCCATCATCGTGGCGGATCAGGCCTTGGCGGATGCTGATGTGGACACATCGACGCTGGCGCAGGAGAAGAAAGATCGCATTGGCGTCATCTTTGGCAGTGGGATTGGGGGGATGCAGACGTTTCACCAGCAGGTGAAGACGCTGGAGGAGAGCGGCCCGCGCCGCGTCTCGCCGCACTTCATCCCGATGCTCATTCCCGACATCGCCAGCGGGCACATCTCCATCAGGCACGGCTTCCGGGGGCCCAACTACTGCATCGTCTCGGCGTGCGCTACGGGCAACAACAACATCGGCGACGCCTACATGTTGATCCAGCGCGGCACCATTGACTCGGCCATCTGCGGCGGCAGCGAGGCGTCGGTGACCCAGACGGGCATCGGGGGCTTCAACGCGATCAAGGCGCTCTCCACGCGCAACGACGACCCGGCCACCGCCAGCCGTCCGTTCGACGCCAACCGCGACGGCTTCGTATTGGGAGAGGGCGGCGGCGCGCTCTACATCGAGACGCTGGAATCCGCGCTAGACCGCGGGGCGCACATCTATGCCGAAATCGTCGGCGTGGGCATGTCGGCCGATGCGCACCACATCGTAGCGCCCGACCCCGAGGGCAACGGCGCGGCGCTGGCGATGCGCGGCGTCCTGGCCGAGGCGGGCTTGGAGACCACCGATGTGGACTACCTCAACATGCACGGCACCTCGACGCCGCTGGGCGACCGAGCCGAGACGAAGGCGATCAAGCAGGTCTTTGGCGAGCACGCGTACACCATGAACGTGTCGTCCACCAAGAGCATGACGGGTCACCTGCTCGGCGCGGCGGGCGCCATCGAGGCCATCGCCGCGATTCTTGCCATCGAGCACAACACGGTGCCGCCTACGATTAACTTCGAGACGGCCGACCCCGACTGTGACTTAAACTACACGTTCAACACGCCGCAGGAGCGCACCGTGGATGTGGCGGTGAGCAACGCGTTTGGCTTCGGCGGGCACAACACCTCGGTCGCCTTCCAGCGGTTTGCCGAGTAGCGTGCGCCGCATCGTAGCCACCGGCGCCGAATCGACAGGCAAAACCACGCTCGTGCAGGCGCTAGCCTCGCACTACGGCGTGCTGTGGGTCCCGGAGTACGCCCGCATCTATGCCGACGCCGTGGAGCACGACTTGACGGCGGCGGATGTAGAGCCCATCGCTCGTGGGCACATTGCCCAAGCCGAGGCCGCTGCGCTGGAGGCTCCATCGCTACTGTTATTCGACACCGATCTGCTCTCGACCGTCATCTACAGCCGCCACCTGTACGGCGGGTGCCCGGCATGGGTAGAAGCTGCCGCTCGCGAACGCGCCGCCCACCTCTACCTACTGTGCGCTCCGGACATCTCGTGGGTGCCCGACCCTGGTCAGCGCGAGAGCCCCGAGGCCCGCGCCACCCTCCAGCCGCAGTTCGAGGCCTTGCTGCGCGAGTGGCAGTTGCCGTTCGTCGTCGTCAGCGGATCACGCGACGAGCGAATTACCGCGGCAATAAGAGCTGTTGATGGGCTGAAATGAACTGCTGGCACTATCACTTATAGTGGTAGCGACACGCGAGAACGCGTATGTGTGACTGGCTGACGGTGTAGATCAGTCTATGCTCCTTGGTAATCCGCCGTGACCAAGCGCCTCGCAGCTCGTGCCGAAGTGGCTCAGGCTTGCCCGTACCCTTGAAGGGCGACTTCGCCGCTTCGCGGATCAGCTTCAGAATGCGCAGACTCGTTTTGCGATCGTGCTGGACCCACCACACGATGTCTTCGAGTGCTGCAGGATCAAGCGTGACATCTCGCATGACGTTAGCCGTCCAACTCCTCTTCCTCGATACCGATATGGTC
>JBCCMF010000254.1:0-7046 GCA_039026435.1 Bacteroidota bacterium | reverse complement strand
CTCCATCGTGACGTCCACCACGTACATACCCGGTGCAAGTGCGCTGGTCTGGATGGTGTGATTTGATCCGCTGAATGCTTCATGCACGACGCGACGGCCGAGCACGTCATACAGGGCGTAGCTCACCTGAGCGCCCGAGGGGGCGTTGACGCCGAGCGTGAGGCGGCTCGTACCGGGGTTGGGATACGTGGAAACAGTGAACGCGGGTGCGGCCTCGTCGGCAACGGTGGCCGTCTGCGAGGGCACACCGAGGCGAAACAGCCCTCGCCCAGCGGTGCTGACGTAGCCCGTCCCATCTGGGGAGAACAGGATGTCGGTGACGCGGGTGTCGGTGAGGCCGTCGCTGAACAGCTCGGCGGTGTCCGTGGCGGGATGAAAGCGATAGACGCCATTGCCGAAGGCGGCTGTGTAGAGCCAGCCGTCGGCGCCTTGCACGAGGCCCCGTAGGTCTTGCGGTGCGAGGGCGCTCACACGCTGCCACGTGTCGCCGGCGTCGGTGGTTTGGAGGAGGCCAGAGAAGCGCGTGACGGCCCACAGCGTGTCGCTCGAGGCGAGAAAAGTCTGCGCGCTGAACGGCGTGAGACCATCGCGAAACATGGGCGTCCAGCGCTCGAACGCGGCGTCGTACCGGAAGGCGTCGAAGGTACCCCCGGCAAAAACGCGCCCATTGGCGTCGATTCCCGCTGCGGCAACGTCTCGGGTAAGGCCGTCTTCGCCCACAACGAGCAGCGGCGTCCACTGGCGGTTCTTGCGCAGATAGAGCCCCTCAAAGTAGGCGGCGTACAGCGTACCATCGGGGCCAAACGTCAGCTCGCGCATCGACAGCCCTTCGCCAGGGCCGATGGCCTTCCACTCGGCGTCGGTATTGCTGTAGAGGTAGACCTCGCCGAAGGTGGCGGCGTAGGCCAAGCCGTCGGGGCCGATGGTGATGTCGCGCACGTTGAAGGTGGTCAGGCCCGCGTCGCGCAGCGTCCACGACGCGCCGCGATCAGGCGAGACATAGACGCCGCCGCTGGTCCCAGCGTAGAGCAGGTCGTCGTCAGCGGCGAGGGTATGGACGCTGCTCTGGAGGCCTGTGTTGACATCGTCCCAGCTGACGCCGCCATTGGTGGAGCGGAGCACGCCGCGTCCTTCGGTAGCTGCCCACAGCGTGTCGCCGCGCGCGTGGAAGTCCAGCACCGTGGTCACGGTAGCCCGCGCCGACCGCCAAGCCAGACCTTCATCGGCAGAGCGGTGGACGAACTGAAAGTCACCGGCATACACGGCGTCGTTGGCGGCATACAACCCGCTCACGAAGACGGGATCGACGGGCGTGCGCGTCCACAGGCCGCCGTTGTTGCGCGAGCGGTAGACGCCAGCCGCAGCGTTCAGCGGGCTCGCGCCCGCGTAGACGGTGCCGCTTGCCGGGTCCACGCTGATGGCGGTGATGTTCGGAAAGTCGCCCCACGGCCCGACGATCAGCTCCCAAATATCGCCGTCGTTGTTCGTGCGGAAGACGCCGGTGTCCGTGGCGGCGAAGAGGTATTCGTCGTTAGCCGCAATGCCGCTCACGGCCACGCCTGCCGCGCCCAGACCGGGCAGCCTCCGCCATGTGCGGCCGTCGTCGGTGGAGGCAAAAAAGGCGTCCAGGCTGGCGGCGTAGATCGTCGTATCGCGCTGGGCCAGGCCGACCGCCACGATCTGGTTGAGCGGCGTCGGCGTCCAGGTGAGCCCACCCGCCGGACGTCGGTACACACCCACGCCAAACGTGCCGACAAGCATCGCACCTTCGGGCGTGCGACAGAACGCGGTCGTGTTGTCGATGAACAGGCCTTCGCTGTCGCGCTCCCAGCCGGCTGCGCCCTCGGCCAAGCGGTAGACCCCGCCTTCGGTGGCGGCCAGCAAGGCGCCGTCGGTCTCCTCGGCCAGCGCCCGCACGATGGCGCCGCCATCCGGACCGTCGAGGGGAATCCATTCCAGGTCCTGCGCCTGCACAGGCACGATGAGCGCAACGAAGACGAGCAGGCGGGCAGCAAGGGCCATGAGTTGAGACGCGGTAGGCGGTGTGGGGATGCTCCCTGGCATCAACAAACGGCGTGCCTACTTCTGGGGCTGGTTCTCTCGTGCATTGGCAGCGCTATTCGTGAAGACGTCGTGCGCCTGTTACCTCTATTTTCTGCTGGGCGGCTTCGAGATTGCATCTTCAAACGGCCTTCGTGTGTACCTCGCGTTTTACGTCACTGTGCAGGCTCCTTCTGTCGCTTCCTCCTCCCCCATGCCCGACGCGCCGACTCCTCCCGTGCGCCCCGTCCGCGTGGCGCTGTTTACGGGCAACTACAACCACATCGCCGACGGCGTCTCGCTGACGCTGAACCGCCTGGTACGCCACCTCGAAGCACAGGGCCATGCCGTCCGCATCATCGGCCCCACCATCGACCAGCCGCCGGTGGACCACGCCGGGACGCTGCTGGATGTACCGTCGCTGCCCGCACCGGGCCGGCCTGAGTATCGCATTTCGACCCTCCTGCCTCGTAGCGTGAAAGCCGAGTTGGAGGCTTTCGCTCCCGATGTCGTCCACATCGCCACGCCCGACCTGCTCGGGGTGCAGGCCCTCCGGTGGGCGAAGCGGCAGAAGCTGCCTGTGGTGGCGTCGTACCACACGCACTTCAGCTCGTACCTCCGCTACTACAAGCAGGCGTGGCTGGAGCCTGCGCTGTGGCGCTACCTCCGCTGGTTCTACCGCCAATGCACGCACATCTACGTACCCACGCCGTCCATGGCCGAGGTGCTGCGCACGCACGGCATCGACCAGGGACTGCTCTTGTGGCCGCGCGGGGTAGAGACGGATCGGTTTTCACCATCGCGCCGCAGCAGCGCGTGGCGAGAGCAGCAGGGTTTTGCGAATGACGAGGTCGTGGTGTCGTTCGTCAGCCGCTTGGTTTGGGAGAAGGGCCTAGAGGTCTTTGCTCAGGTGATTGAGCGCTTGGAGCGCGAGGGCATGCCGCACCGCAGCCTGATCGTGGGCGATGGCGTGGCCCGGGCACCGCTGGAAGAGCGCCTGACCAACACCGTGTTCACCGGCTACCTCGGCGGTACCGACATTGCCACGGCCTACGCGTCGTCGGATGTGTTCTTCTTCCCCAGCGATACCGAGACGTTCGGCAACGTGACGCTCGAAGCAATGGCCTCCGCCACCCCGCCCGTCTGCGCCGATGCCACAGGGGCCGCTGACCTCGTGAACCACGGCGTGGACGGCTTCCTCGCGCCGCCGGACGACGTCGATGCGTTCTACCAGCACGTCCACCGCCTCGTCACCGATGCCGACCTCCGCCGCCAGTTCGGCGAGACGGCGCACGCCAGCGCGCAGGCCTACGACTGGCCTGTCATCCTCGGCCGTATCCCGGCCTACTACGCCACGCTCTTGCACGACGCGCCGCTGCCGCCCGGCGCCTCGCCCTTCGCCGCTGCCGACCTGACACTCAACTTGACCTGAACGACCCGTGCGTCTGCTCTTCGTTTCCCACTCGTTCCCGCCCGCCGACCAGCCGCTGTCTAACATCGGCGGCATGCAGCGCGTCGCCACGGAACTGCACGCGGCGTTTCAGGACCTGCCGGATGTGCAGCTCTCGGACGAGCTGATGCGCACCACCTGGGCCATGACGCACATGAAGGTGCCCTTCTTCCTGCGCCGGGCGTTCAAAACCATCAAGCGCCGCGTGCAAAACGGCGAGGTGGACGTGGTGCTGTTCTCGTCGATGGTGACGGCCTCGCTCGCGGTGTGGCTCAAGCCCACGTTCGAGGCGCATGGCGTCAAGAGCGCTGCCATCGTCCACGGCCAGGACGTGACGACGCCGCTCAAGCTCTACCAGCGGTTCGTGCCGAAGGTGTTCAGCGCGCTCGATGCGGTGATGCCCGTCAGCCGGGCCACGGGCGAGCAGTGTGCGATGCGCGGTCTGCCAGAATCCAAGCTCATCGTCGTACCCAACGGCGTGGACACCAGCCGCTTCACGCCGCTGGAGCCGAAGCCCGCCATGCGCGCCGCGCTCAAAACAGCCCTCGACGACCCCGCCGAGCCACTGCCCGACGACGCGCTGCTGCTGTGCAGCGTAGGTCGCCAGGTGCCGCGCAAAGGCTTCCCGTGGTTCGCGGAGCATGTGATGCCGCTCCTGCCCGAGAACGTGCACTACTGGCTCGCCGGCGACGGCCCCGACGCCGACACCATACGAGCCGCCGCCGAGCGCAAGGGCGTGGCGCACCGCGTACGTCTGCTGGGCCGCGTCACCGACGAAGAGCTGTCGCTGCTCAACCGCGGCGCCGACCTGTTCGTGATGCCGAACGTCCCCGTGCCGGGCACGATGGAAGGCTTCGGCGTGGTCATGTTGGAAGCCGGGATGTGTGGCCTCCCGTCGGTAGCTGCCGCGCTCGAAGGCATCCGCGACGTCATCACCGAGGGCGTGAACGGCCACCTCGTGCCCAGCCAAGACGCCTGGGCATTCTCCGAAGCCATCATGCGCTACCACGACCAGCCTGAGAAGCTAGAAGCGACCTCGCAGCAGACCTATCAGCACGTCATCGGCACCTTCAGCTGGCCCGCCGTCGCCCAGCAATACGCCGACGCCCTCGCAGGGCTGCGCGCGCATCAGGGAGCGCTCGATAACCGAGCCTGATGGTAAGCCTCTACTTGGATATCTGCGCCATTCAGCGCCCGCTCGACGACTAAACGCAGCTGCGCATTCTGACTGAGTCACAGGCGATTATTGCGCGGCTCGCCATGTGCCACTCCGGTACGGTACGTCTCGTCACGTCAGGTATTCACCACATCGAGAATCGGAAATGCCCACACGCCGACCGACGCGATCATGTGGGAAAGGTGCTGCGTCTGTCGAGACAATACGTGCCCCTGACTCCTAATGCGGAACGGCTGGGCAGACGCTATGAGTCCGCAGACATCAAACGATATGATGCCCTGCATCTGGCGTGTGCCGTAGAAGCCCAAACTGACTACTTCTGCACCACTGATGATCGGCTGCTCCGCAAAGGCGGCCAGGTGGATACAAAAAGCACAAAGGTCGTATCACCTTTCGATTTGGTCTTGCAACTGCCAAACCAACCTGAGCCATGAAGACGTCTCTTCGTCCTATCCAAGACGTGATCCACGAGGGTCGCGCCGCCCTGGTGCGCGAGCTTGGCGTAGTCGATGCCCTGCGTTTCATCCAGCAGTTCAACGCCGGATCAGGTAACTACACGGAAGAGCGGGATGCTTTCTTGGGCGAGGAGTCGCTCGACGAGATCATAGCGCAGGTCAGAGCCGAAGACGCCAAGCACATCCCCTGATCTATCTTCGGCGATGCCGCGAGCGCGGGTCATGCCTGCGCCGCCGCATCGCCTGCTCATACATCTCCAGCATCTGGGCCTCCACCTCGGGCGCATAGCGATCTACCATCACGCATGGCATGAAGGCTGTGAGCGCCGATGCGGACATCGCGGACGAGTGGGGGGCCATGCGAAGTCCCCCAGCTTCACCGGGCTGCTGCTCCGGTGGAGCGGTGATGATGATCATCCGGTCGGTCTGCGGTTGGCTGTGCATCTGTGTTGAGAACAGCATGCGCCCATCGGCATCAGTGAACTCTAGTTGATGCGCACCATCGCAGCGGAAGACGTGGGGGGCCGACCAATCGCCGGACGACAAGACCGCCGTTTCGAATCCTGAATCCAACGCTCGACGCGTCTGCTGATCGAACCCAACGCCGCGCACCATCAACGGGGGCGCCGAGGGAGACGCATGCAGCACGGTCACGCAGTATTCGCCAGGCGGTGGGTACGTCTCTGAATCTGGTACTACGCAGAATGAGGGCTGCGCAGGATCGCCATAGCCCAGGATGCGCTGCGTGCGATTGGCGCTGACATGCACAACGCTCTCGTACAGCACGACGCCATTGCGCGTCACGCTGACCTCGTGCTCGCCCGGCGGCAGCGCGGCGGCGTACGCCTTGGGTCGCGGCGGGTGAAGTGCCCAGTATTGCACGCCTTCCAGCACAACCTCGCCAGCTATGTGCAACTCCAGCGTGGTGTCGTCGGGTAACGCCCATACGAGCTGGAGGTAGCCCTTGGAGCCTTCGTCACTCGTGTCTGGTAGCTGCTTTTCTAGGATGCGGCGGAGCGCGGCCCAGTCCGGCAAGCCTTGCTCACGCGCGAGCGTGTGCTGCGCCTCGCGCAATGTGACGGCCGAAGCTATATCGGAGACGCTGAGGCGCTCCAAGCGAGCAATCTGACGCCAGAAACGGTCGCACGCATCGATGTGGCCTGTGCGTGCGTCGGCCAGCAGTTGCTTGGCCTGCTTCTTGGCGTGGGCGAGGGTGGTAAACGGATAATCCGGCATGCCTTCTTCTCGGATGCGCCCGGCGTTCGCTGCCACGGGTCAGAGAAAAAGGAAGAAAGAGAACGGCGTGCGAGGCACGAGGCCGGAGGTGGACGTAGCCCTTGCCGCGGACGAGGAGGCCCCCTCCGAGGGGCGCTACGCCTAACCTACGGTCTCGCAAAGGTAGATGCAATCACTGCGACGACGGCGGGACGAGGCCGTTGATGCGCATGTAGGTCACTAAGCTGCCGTAGTGCTGGTAGTTGTGCGTCGTCTTGAACGACAGCACGGCCGCCGCTGTCACCTCTTGGCCGAAGAACGTGCGTTGCGCAGCCGCGTCTTCCTCGCTCATGCTCTCATAGACGCCATTGCAGTAGGCCGTGCTGGCTTCAAGCCCAGCGATGATGGCTTCTTTGGTCATGGCCAGTTCCTCATAGTCGCCCTCACCAGGGTTCTCTTCGCCTGCGGCCAGCGCGCAGAGGCCAAACTGCGCATTTATGATGTGTCCGAAGTGTCCTTGCACCGTCTGCACGTTGACCGACGGGCGGTAGGCCAGCATGTCGTCATCCATCATCTCGGCCGTCTGATGAATGAAACTAATCGTCATGTTGTACAGCCCCGCAAGCGATGAAACCGTGGTTGGCTTGTCCTGGGCGTGAGCCTGCGACGCCAGGGTAAAGGCGAATAAGGCCACGAAGGCGAGATCTAT
>JBCCMF010000253.1:0-7051 GCA_039026435.1 Bacteroidota bacterium | reverse complement strand
GCACCATAACGATGGAAGCGAGACGCTGAGACATGTCAGAAAAGCACTGGTTACGGGTTGGTAACGGAGGACATACCCTTGATAACGCTTTTTATAGCAAAAAGCAACCGAAAGGGCGGCCAGATGACACAATTAAGTAGTGTATTTTCATAGTTATGTACTTCTGTCCTGAATATTAACAGTGATGTAACGTCGGCGCGCCTGGCAGAAATATCGATTTACTGTTGTTAGGTAGGGCAATTCCCCACAAACGGTAAAGGCACTGGCGGAAACCTCAAATGCGGCTCAGGGTCTCAACCCTACATCCCATGTACCTCGCTTCTGCCCATGCGTTCACTGGCTATTCTCCTGCTCGCCTCCGTTGTCTATGTGACGCCTAGCAAGGCGCAACAGCCGCTTGTGGTGATGAACCTGGCCGCGCACCCGGACGACGAAGACGGGATGACGCTGACGTACTACCGCCACGCCAAAGACGCCGTGGCGTACAGCGTAATCTACACGCGCGGGGAGGGGGGCCAGAACGAAATCGGCGCCGAGCTCTACGCCGACCTTGGCGCCATCCGCACGCAGGAGACCGAGCGGGCGGCGCGGAAGCTGGGCACGCAAGTCTTCTTCCTCAACTTCGACGACTTCGGGTTCTCCAAGTTCGCCGACGAGTCGTTCGAGCGGTGGGGCGGGCGCGATGCCGTCACGGCGCGCTTGGTCTACCTCATCCGCAAGCTCAAGCCGGATGTGCTCTTCACCAACCACGACACCGTCACCGTGGGGCCGCGCCGCCAGCATGGGCAGCATCAGGTGGTGGGGCTCTCGGCGTACGACGCCATGACGCTGGCTGCCGACCCCGCGTTTCACCCCGAGCATCTGGAGGAGGACGGCGTGGATTTGTGGCAGCCGAAGCGGCTGTTCGTCCGCCACTGGCGCCAGCCCGACGAATACGACGTTGCCATACCTGTGTCGGACACGCACACGCCGACGGGCGACACGCATGTGGAGCGGGCGATGAGCGCCCTCGGCGAGCATGCCTCGCAGGGCATGGGCATGTTGTCCCGCTTCTTCCAGACCGAGAACACCTACTTCTCGTTGCTAAAAGGTGCCACGGATGCGCCGCTGGGCTCCGCAGACCTTGCGGCCAACCTACCGCCGAACCACACCGCCACGCCCGATCTTGATTACCGCATCCAGTCGGGCCGCGCCCCGGCGTTGCCCGAGCGTGTGCTCCGCCCCTTTGTGCGCACGGCCATTCCCGGTGAACCCGTCGCGCTGGAGTACGACACGGCGCTGTTGGGCAGCGAGGCTGTGCGGTTCGATTTCTCAGGCTCCATCGATACGTCTGTCACCGTGCAGGGTAGCGGTGAGCTCATCCTGGACATTTCATCCAGAGCAAAGCCTACGCTGCCGAAGGCCGTGCGGCAATACTATCGCTTCAGCAGCCATCCGCCCATCCGCGTGGTGGCCTACGATGCGGCGGATCACATCATCGGTGGACGCTATCTGCCTATCGAGATCGCGCCGCCCGTGGCACTGCGGGCGGCAGCGAACGAGTGGCGCTTGACGCCGGGCGAGAACCGCGTGCCGCTGCGCCTCGCGGTGAACGATCCGAAGACGGAGGCCGTCACGCTTCGGCTTACCGCGCAGCATGAGAGTGGGCAGATGGTCACGGTTCAGGAGCGGCACGTCCTGGCGTCAGACGTCGAAGCGATGGGCGGCTACGCGATGGCGTTTGACCTCTCCAGCGACGCGCCGATGGGGACTTACACCTTAGACGTGGCGGCAACGCCTGAGCAGAGCACGTTGCCTGCCAAGGCCAGCACCGTCACCATCACCGGGCGGCGCTTCGAGGTGGAGGCCGCACCGGGGCTGAACGTAGGCGTGGTGGAAAGCTACGACAACACCATCGACCAAGCCCTGAGCGCGCTCGGCGTGCAGCACACCATGCTCGACTCGCTGGCGCTGGCCACGGGCGACCTCGACGCGTTCGACACCATTGTGATCGACATCCGCGCCTACCTCGTGCGGCAGGACCTGCGCACGCACAACGACCGCCTGCTCGCCTGGGTACAGCGTGGCGGCCACCTGATCGTCAACTACCAGAAGGTGTTCGAGTGGAACGACCAGTACCCGGATCCCTTCGACCGCGAGCAAGCTAACCCCGGTGATTTTGCGCCCTTCCCGATCGAGCTGGGCCGCGACCGCGTGACGTACGAGGATGCGCCCGTCACCATCCTGCAGCCCAACCTCCCGTTGTTCACCACGCCCAACGCCATCGACGATGCGGCATGGGAAGGGTGGATCCAAGAACGTGGGCTGTACTTCCCGTCGAGCTATGACGAACGCTACACGGAATTGTTTGCGCTCAACGACCCCGGCGAGGCACCGCTGCGTAGCTCCACGCTGCTGGCTGCCTACGGCGAGGGGACGTACCTCTTCACGGCGCTCGGTTGGTACCGTCAGCTCAAGGTGTACCACCCCGGCGCCTATGCGCTCTTCGCCAACATGGTGAGCTTCCCGCTGGTGGAAGCCGCGCCAACGGATGCGCCCGCTGGGGGGAGCCGCTAATCGGCGCGCTGCACGATGCGGAGGGCCATTTCCAGCGCTTGCTCGTAGTTGAGGCGCGGGTCCACCTGCGAGGTGTAAGCGCGTTCTAGATCGTCGGGCGTGAGGTTGCTGGTGCCGCCCAGGCACTCGGTCACGTTCTCGCCCGTCAGCTCGAAGTGGACGCCGCCCAGGTGCGAGCCCTCGGCCCGGTGCACGTCAAACGCCGTCTCTAGCTCGCCCAGGATGTTGTCGAAGTGGCGCGTTTTGATGCCCGACGCGGTGGTCTCCGTGTTGCCGTGCATCGGGTCGGCGATCCAGAGCACGCGGTGCCCGATGGCACGTACGGCGTCGATGAACTGGGGCAGCAGGTCGGCTACGCGGCGGGCGCCGAAGCGGGTGATGAGCGTCAGGTGGCCGGGCTCGTTGTGCGGGTCGAGGTAGCGAACCAGCGCCTTCAACGCCGAGGGCGTCATCGCCGGGCCTACCTTGACGGCGACGGGGTTGCGCAGGCCGCGCATGTATTCGACGTGCGCGCCGCCTAGCGCCGCCGTCCGCATCCCAATCCACGGGAAATGCGTCGAGAGGTTGTAGTAGCCGTCGCGGTGGGGCACGGTGCGCGTCTGCGCGGCCTCGTACGGCAGCAGTAGCGCCTCGTGGCTGGTGAACAGCTCTACCTCGCGCAGCTCCCGTTGCGTCCCGCCCGTCACCGACTGGATGAATTGCAACGTCTCGCGGATGGAGAACACGCGGCGGTGAAATTCCTCGGCCAGCGGCGAGTCCTGCGCGAACGTCAGATTCCAGAACTCCGGATGGTGGAGATCTGCAAAGCCGCCTTCCACGAGCGCTCGCATAAAGTTGAGCGTCATCGCGCTGCGGTGGTAGGCGTCCAGCATGCGCTGCGGGTTGGGCGTACGGGCAGCGGACGTGAACGCCGCACCGTTGATGATATCGCCTCGGTACGAAGGCAGCTGCTGGCCATTACGCGTCTCCAGGTCGGCGGAGCGTGGCTTGGCGTACTGCCCGGCGATGCGGCCTACGCGTACAACGGGTTTGCGGAGGCCGTGGATGAGCACCAGGCTCATCTGGAGCAAGATCTTGAGGCGGTTGGCCAGGATGCGCGGCGTGCACTCGTCGAAACGCTCGGCGCAGTCGCCGCCTTGCAGCACGAAGCGCTCTCCCATTGCCGCCTCGGCCAGATGCTGCTTCAGGCGCACAATCTCCCACGACGTCACCAGCGGCGGATACGTCGCCAGCTCGTCGGTGACGGCCTCCAACGCGTCGGCATCCGGGTACGTCGGCTGTTGGAGGGCGGGAATGGCCTGCCAGCTGATCGGGCTCCAGTCGGTGGTGGTGGGCAGCATAGAGAGTTGAGCTAGTGGATAACGGGCGGGTGGTATTCGGGAAAACCCGTAATGTTTACGTGACGGAGAGGCGAGGTCCTACCGCGGAGGCTACGTGTGAAATCTGAGCAAGTCTCGCATTATCAGCAGCATAGGACGCCGTTATGCATTTTGCAACGCCCTACCCGACTGTACCTTGGGATGCGCGTCTGCGTGCCACCACCTTCCGAATGCAGACAGCCCCCGCTAGACCTCAGTTGTATCGATTGCTTGTCATAATGGCCGTGTTCTCGCGTATCCGTGTTGCCCCGGTGGCCCTGCTCGGGCTCGTGTGTCTGGTGTGGGCCTGCCAGCCCCCAGCTGCCGAAGATCCGTACCCCGTCAAGAGCTACCTCGAAGGCACGCTCACCATCCGCGCCGACGTTGACTCGGTGCAGAACTACGCCGACATCGAGGTCCTTATCCCCTTCGACACGGGCGACGGCGTGGACACGCTCGGCTATGCGCTCACCGACAGCACGGGCGCCTTCGCGATGACGGTGCGCGCACCCGACCGGGGCGTGTACCCGATATTTATCAGCCGGCGTGGCGGGTTGCTCCGGCAGGATGAGATCGTGCTTGCCGAGGGCGACTCGTCCACGTTGCGCCAGTCCTTTCCAACAGGCCGCCCTTTCCTGACCATCCGCTCTGAGGAGAACGCGGCGTGGCTGGCCTACCGCAACACCAAGGCACTCCACGACCAGTCCGTTCAAGAGGCCTTCCAAGGGGGCGCGCCGTCGATGGTAGTGGTGGAGCGCCTGATGGACCAGACGGCGGAGATCTTCTGGACGATGCGTGAGACGTACCCCGGCACCGTTGGAGCAGACCTGGCAGGTGCAGAGGGCGTGCTGATGCACTCCAACCGCAACGACGACGTCGTGGTGGAACGGGCAAAACAACTCGACCCTGACCAGCCGGGCTTCCTGAACGTGGGCCGCGCCGCCCGCCGCGCCGAAGCGCGCCTCAACGGTCAGTTTGCCGCGCTCGCCCTGATGGACGACTTCATCGCCCGCGCCACTAGCGACGAAACCAAGGCCGGGCTGCTCACCGAGAAGATCGAGGCCTACGCCGACAGCGGCGCCTATGACGCAGGTATCGCGACGGCCGAGGAACTCCAGCAGACCTACCCCGACACCGAGTGGGCGGCCTGGTCCGACCGGGCCATCTACGCCCTCACCACGCTACAGCCCGGCATGACGGCGCCTACCTTCAGCGCGCAAACCATCTACGGCGACTCGGTCAACACAGCGCTCATGGCGGACCCGTACGTGCTCACCTTCATGGATGCCGAGAGCCCGCAGTTCTGGCAGAGCCTCGAAACCGCGCGCGCGGGTGCATATACCAGCATCTTCGTCGTGCCCAGCCTGGACACCGCCTACGTGGAAGTGCTCGCCGAACTGGACAACCGGCCTACGATCATCGAAGACCGTACGGGCGACCTCCAAACGCTGTACAACGCCGAGCAGGGCGCACGCGTCTACGCCATCGACGAGGGGCTCTTTCAGGACACGCGGCAGTGACAAGCACCTCTAGTTGCTGTGCCTGATCTTGTGGATCACTGTGCATCCCATAGCTGTCATCCCGAGCAGAGGCCGTAGGCCGGAGCCGAGGGATCTCCCCCGCTGTCGCTTTGCAAGACATCAAAGTGGGAGATCCCTCGACTTCGCTCGGGATGACAAGATGGAGCGACGTGCTACACGCTGAATTATCAGAGGTGGTGTAGTGCAAGAGTTTGCACCGGCTAATGCTGCCGGAGAGCGGTCAGCCGAAGTTGTCCACGGTGCGGTAGGCTTCGATGACGGCCATCTCGCCGTCGGCGCCGGGCTGGCTGTTTCCGTGCTCCATGCCCATGATGCCCGTCCAGCCTTTGTCGTGGATGTGCCCGAAGACCTTCAGGTAGTTGATCTCGCCCGTCGTCGGCTCTTTGCGGCCGGGGTTGTCGCCGATCTGGAAGTACGCCACCTCATCCCACGCCAGGTCGATGTTGGGGATGATGTTGCCCTCGTGGATCTGCTGGTGGTAGATGTCGAACAGGATCTTAACGGCTGGGCTGTTGACGGCGCGGCAGATCTGATACGCCTGCGGGATCTTGTTGAGGAACTGCCCCGCGTGGTTGCGCCACCAGTTCAACGGCTCCAGCACGATGACCAGGCCGTGCGGTTCGAGCAGGTCGGCCGCGTAGCGCAGCGTGTCCACGAGGTACGCCGTCTGGTAGCCGATTTCGGTGCCGAGGTCGATGTGGCCGGGCACGACGGTCATCCATGTGGCGTTGACGCGCTTGGCGACCTCGATGGAGTCGCGGATGTTGCCGAGGAAGGCTTCGCGCGTCTCCGGATCGTTCTTGACCAAGTCGGGCTCGCGCCAGTTGATGCTGTTCGCCACGAAGACGCCCATCTCCATGCCCAGGCGGCCCATCTCCTGCGCGAGTGCTTCTTGCGTTTCGATGGAGCGGTTCTTCATGCCGTTGTCTTCCAGGGCCCGGAAGCCGTGCTCGTGCATGAACTTGAGCTGGTCGATCAGGTCGTCGCCCGCGCTGTGCTTGAACATGCCAAAATGCGGCGCATACTTGAGCTTGAAATCGCTTTGGGGCGCGGGTGTGGCGGCTTGTGCAGGCGTGGCGAGGGCGCCGGGGACGGTGGCGCCCAGCGTGGCGGCGGCAATGCCGCCCATGAAGTCGCGTCGTTTCATCGGAGAGCTAGGGTTGAGACGGAATGGGTTCAGAAGAGTCGGCCAGGGGAAAGCCCGGCGAGGTCCAGAGCACCCCATCGCTGCGGTGTTCGATGCGGGCTTCGAGGTCGGGTTGGCGGAGCACCCAGGCGCGCGCGTCCGCGAGGGGCAGCACGCTGAGCGCGGAGGCAGCCGCGTCGGCGAGCGTGCCGCTGGGTGCGACGACGGTCACCTGATGGTGGTGTGTCACGCCTACGCCCGTGCGCGGGTCGAGAATGTGCGAGTAGCGGATGCCGCCGCGTTCGAGGTACTGGTAGCGGTCGCCAGAGGAGGCGATGGCACGGTCGGCAAGGACGTACGTTGTGGTTGAGGCGGCGTCTGCGGCATCGCCGAGCGCGAGTTGCCAACCTGATGCCTGGGGCGGGCGAGCGCCCGCCCGGAGATCGCCGCCTGCGTCAACGAGGGTGTGG
>JBCCMF010000252.1:0-7085 GCA_039026435.1 Bacteroidota bacterium | reverse complement strand
CAGCGCGATTTCCTCCCGGCGCCCTACAATGACTTCATCTTCGCGATCATCGCCGAGGAGTACGGCTTGCTCGGCGCACTACTCTTGCTGGGACTCTTCCTGGTGCTCCTCTTCCGAGGCTTCCTGCGGATTGCCCGCCACGCCCGCGACCCGATGGGGCTGTTCCTCGCCGTGGGCATCACCACGATGGTGGCGCTCTACGGACTGATCCACGCGGGCGTCTCGACGGGCGTGCTACCGGTCACGGGCCTGCCGATGCCGTTCGTGTCGTACGGCGGCACCTCGATGCTGGCCACGGGCATCATGATCGGGATATTGCTGAACATCTCGCGGCAGATTCGAATCGCCTAACCGTCATGACCCAGGCTCCACGCATCCTCTTTGCGGGCGGTGGCACAGGCGGCCACGTCTACCCCGCCATCGCCATCGCCGACGCGATTCGCGCGCTGGTGCCGAATGCGGCGATTGAGTTTGCAGGCACGCAGGAGCGTATGGAGTGGCAGGCCGTGCCCAAGGCAGGCTACACCATCCACCCGATCACGGTAGCGGGCTTCCACCGGAAGCAGCCGCTCCGCAACATTGGCTTCCCGTTCAAGCTGCTGAAAGGCTTGTGGCAGAGCCGCTCGCTGGCAAAGCGCTTCAACCCGGATGTTGTCGTCGGCACGGGCGGGTTCGTCTCTGGACCCGTGCTGTGGATGGCGAGCATGGCGGGAAAGCCCATCGTGCTGCAAGAGCAGAACGCCTTCGCGGGCGTGACCAACAAGCTGCTGGGTAAGCGGGCGAAGCAGGTCCACATCGCCTTTCCCGAGGCCGAATCCTACTTCCCGACGGGACGCTGCTACCTGAGCGGCAACCCGACGCGTGCTATCCTCCAAGTTGCCGACCGTGCCGAGGGGCGGCAGTTTTACGCGATCCCGCCCGACGCCGACCTGCTGTTTGTCTTCGGCGGGTCGCTCGGCAGCGCCGCGCTCAACGCCTCGATGGCCCGTCATCTGGACGCCCTCCTCGCCGATGACCGCCGTCACATCCTGTGGCAGACTGGGCGCATCTATTACGACCGCTACCGCGCGCAGGTACCTGAGCATCCGTGCCTCCACCTGCGGCAGTACATCGACCGCATGGACCTGGCCTACGCCGCCGCGGACCTGACGCTGTGCCGCGCAGGCGCCATCTCGTGCAGCGAGCTGATGGTGACGCAAAGCCCCGCCATCCTGGCGCCTTCGCCGAACGTAGCAGAGGATCACCAGACCTACAACGCCAAGAGCCTCGTCGACGCGGGCGCCGCCATCCTGGTGCGCGACGACGAACTCGATGCGCGCTTGGTCGCCGAGGTGCACGACCTACTCGCCGATGCTGAGCGACGCGCCACCATGCGCCACGCGCTCAGCACGCTCGCCCGCCCCGGCGCCGCCGACACCATCGCCCGCGAGGTCCTGGCCCTGGCAGGCTGGACGATGGATACCGTTAACGCTTAACCAAGCTCTCCTCACGTGAATCCTCCGACCGACAAAATCACACGCCGCCCCGGCTCCTTTGGCCGCACCAGCCGCGTCCACATGGTGGGCATCGGCGGGATTGGGATGAGCTCGATTGCCGAGGTCCTGCTCGCACGCGGCTTCCGCGTCACGGGCTCTGACATGGCCCTCAGCGACATCACCGAGCGCCTGACCGACCTCGGCGCCACGATCCACGAAGGGCACCACGCCGATCACGTAGGCGATGCCGACGCCGTCGTCTACTCCTCGGCCGTCAAACCGACCGACAACCCGGAGACGCGCGAGGCCGAGCGGCGGCACATCCCGCTGATGCCGCGCTCCGTCATGCTGGGTGAGCTGATGCGGATGAAGTTTGGCATTGGCATCGCAGGCACACACGGCAAGACGACGACGACCACAATGACGGGGCTGGTGGTTGGCGAAGCGGGGTTCGACCCGACCATCATCGTCGGCGGCAAAGTGACCGCGTTTGGCTCGAACGCGATGGCGGGCGAAGGCGATGTCATCGTCATCGAAGCGGACGAGTACGACCGCACCTTCCTGCGGCTGACGCCTGCGCTGGCCGTCATCACGAACATCGAAGTCGACCACCTCGACATCTACGACGACCTCGACGATATCCTCGGCGCGTTCACCGAGTACGCCAACAAGGTGCCGTTCTTCGGCGCTGCGATCCTCTGCCTCGACGACGTCAACGTGCAGCGCATCCTGGGCGAGATCGACCGCCGCGTCGTCACCTACGGCACCACGCGCCAAGCGCAGGTCCGCGCCGAGGCGATCCAGCAAGACGGGTTGATCACGCGGTTCGACGTGTTCAACGGCACCGAGGCCATCGGTACAATCACGCTGGAGGCGCCGGGCACACACAACGTGCTCAACGCCCTGGCTGCCGTGACCGTCGGGCTCGAACTCGACATCCCGTTCGACCACATCGCGGCCGGACTGGCGAAGTTCACCGGCGTGCAGCGCCGCTTTCAGGTGGTCGGCGAGGCGCAAGGCGTGCTCGTCATCGATGACTACGCGCATCACCCGACGGAAGTGGCGGCTACGCTCGACGCGGCGAATGCCGGATTCCCCGGACGCCGCCTCGTGGCGGTCTTCCAGCCGCACCTGTACTCGCGCACCCGCGACTTCGCCGACGAGTTCGCCCGCGCCTTCTTCAACGCCGACGTGCTGGTGCTGACGGATGTGTACGGCGCCCGCGAAGCGCCCATCGACGGCGTCAGCGGCCAACTCCTGGCCGACCGCGCCAAGCGATTCGGCCACCGCGACGTCCACTACGTCGCCGACAAAAAAGCCTTGCCCGCCGCTCTAGGGCACATCGTTCAACCCAGCGATGTGGTCGTCACGATGGGTGCTGGCGACATCTGGCGCCAGGGCCGCGCCTTCTGGGAAGCACGCAAATAAGGTCTCATTGAAATGTCGTTCTCCACTGCTTGCTACATCGTTCGAGTTAACGTCCCCTCTCCTAAGGAGGAGAGGGACAGGGTGAGGTGGAAAACAGACTGGCAACGCGCCCGGATCTACCTCACCCCAACCCTCTCCTAGCAAGGAGAGGGAGCCCGCTGTGCCAAACTCTAAGTCTCACGCTTCAACGCAAACCAACACCGCAACCCCATGAACACACGCTGGATGCCCTCCGTGACCGCCGTGATCGTAGCTGGGACGATGCTGGTGGCAGCAGGCGGCCTTGGCTACGTCGGGTGGCGCTGGGTGAGCGGCGTGACCGTCCACCAAGTAGACATCGACGGACTGGCCTACGCCGACCGTCAGCAGCTGCTCGACCTCCTCGACGCCGACACGACGACCTACCTGTACGACCTCGACGCCGATATCCTGGCGGATCGGCTGCAGCGCCATCCGTGGGTGCACGCCGCGCAGGTGCAGCGCCGCCCGAGCGGCACGCTGAAGGTCTGGCTCGACGAACGGCGCCCGTCGCTGCTCGTGCTCGACCGCAGCGGCCGACGCTCGCATTACTTAGACCGCGACGGCTTTGCGCTGCCGCTGGTGGACGCCGCGCCGTTCGATGTGCCACTGCTGCGCGGCCTGCGCGAAGCCTACCATCCGGTGCGCCCCGTGCAGAGCGTGGCTGTGCGCAACCTGCTGGCGGCGCTGCCCAACGTCACCGAAGACGAGGACGCGCTGCTCTCCGAGTTTGAGGTGACCCGCAGTGGCGAAATCGTCCTCTACACCGCACCGACCCGCAGCGGGCAGGCCATCCCGGTCACGCTAGGGCGCCGCGACTTCAACCAGCGCTTTCAGACGCTCCGTGCCTTCTGGCGCCAGGCCATCCTGACCCAGCCAGACAAACAGTTTACCCGCATCGACCTTCGTTTTGAACGCCAAATTGTGACGGAAGAGGCCTCGACCACTTCCTGAATCCCCGATAACCCCCGTTTTTCCACATAACCCACGTACTGACATGAACGAGCGCATCGTAGCTGGCGTCGATATCGGCACGACGAAAGTGTGCGCAGTGATTGCCGCGCAAGACGAACTCGGCCAGATCAACATCCTCGGGATGGGCCTGGCCAACTCGGAAGGCCTCAACCGAGGCGTCGTCGTCAACATCGACCGCACCGTCGCCGCCGTCAAGAAGGCGATGGGCGAAGCCGAGCACATGGCGGGCGTCCAGGTCAGCAAAGTGATCGTCGGCATCGCGGGCGACCACATCGACAGCGAGCAGAGCCGCGGCATCATCTCCATCTCGAACCCCGAGAACGAGATCACGCAGGCCGATGTGAACCGGCTGATCGAAGACAGCACGCGCATCGCCATGCCCGCCGACCGCGAGATCCTGCACGTGATTCCGCAGGAGTTCATCGTGGATGGGCAAGACGGCGTGGCCGATCCCGTGGGGATGAGCGGCGTGCGCCTCGAAGCCAACGTCCACATCATCACCGGGCTCGTCTCGGCCGTCAAGAACGTCTACCGCTGCATCGAGAAAGCAGGCTACGGCGTCGCCGACATCGTGCTGGAGCCGCTGGCCTCTTCGTACGCCGTGCTGCACGCCGACGAGAAGGAAATCGGCATTGGCATCATCGACATCGGCGGCGGCACGACCGACATCGCCGTGTTCGAGGACAACACCATCCGCCACACGGCCGTCATCGCCATCGCGGGCAACAAGGTCACCGAAGACATCCGCCACGGGCTGGGCGTGCTGCGCAGCCAGGCGGAAGAGCTGAAGCAGCAGTTCGGCGCCTCCGTGGTCGATATGGTGCCGTCGAACGAAGTCATCGCCATCCCCGGCATTGGCGGGCGCGGCGAGAAAGAGATCAACCGCAGCGCGCTGGCGCAGATCATCCAGCCGCGCATGGAGGAGATCCTCGACTTTGCTACCATCGAGATCGAACGCGCCTTTGGGCGGCCACTGTCGGCGGGCGTCGTACTCACCGGTGGCGGCTCGCTGATTCCGGGCATCGACGTGCTGGCCAGCGAAATACTCGGTTGCGAAGCGCGCATCGGCGTGCCGATTGGCCTCGCTGGTGGCCTCAGCGACAAAGTCCTCGACCCCAAATACGCGACTGGCGTGGGCCTCGTGCTCTACGGCCTGCAGCCCGAAGCCATCGGCGGCACCCCCTTCGCCGACGACATGGGCCACCGCGACACCCTCCGCGACGAGCGCGACGCCATCCCTGGCGAGAACGTCGTCTCCCGCATCTCGGACCGCATGAAGCGCTGGTTCGACGAACTGTAAACCTAGACCAATACCCCTTATTTCACACCGTACGACCCCGGTTCTATACCAAACAGAGTTGCTCAGTTCTGGGAGCCGGGTCAGACCCAAACCTATGGAGAGTCCTATGGACGACATCTACAACACCCCCTTCGTATTCGACGACGACGGCGTCGATGAGGCCAAGATCGGCGTCATCGGCGTGGGCGGCGGCGGCGGCAACGCCGTCAACAACATGATCCGCCGTGGCATCCAAGGCGTCGAGTTCATCGCCGTCAACACCGACAGCCAAGACCTGAAGCGCAACGACGCGCCGTACAAGATCCAGGCGGGCCGCACGCTCACGCGCGGCCTCGGCGCGGGCGCTCGCCCCAACGTGGGCATGGACGCCACCCGCGAGAGCATCGACGAGATCAAAGACGCCCTGTGCGACTTCGACATGGTGTTCATCACGGCGGGCATGGGCGGCGGCACCGGTACGGGCGGCGCACCTATCGTGGCCGAGGTGGCGCAAGAGCTTGGCATCCTGACGGTCGCTGTGGTGACCACGCCGTTCGAGGCCGAAGGCCGCAAGCGCAACCGCTTCGCCGACCAGGGCCTGGAATTGCTGCGCCGCCATGTGGACACGCTGATCGTGATCCCGAACGAGCGCCTGCTCAGCATGGCCGCCGACGACACGACGCTCATCGAAGCCTTCCAGATGGCCGACAACGTGCTCTACGAAGCCACGCGCGGCATCAGCGACCTCATCACTGAGACGGGCGTCATCAACCTGGACTTCAACGACGTGAAGACGACGATGAAGCAGGGCGGCAAGGCGCTGATGGGCTCGGCCATCGCGTCGGGCAACAACCGCGGCGAGAAAGCTGCCATCGATGCCATCTCCGACCCGCTCCTCGGGGGCGTATCGATTGCGGGCGCGCGCAACGTGCTCGTCAACATCACCGCGAGCGAGTCGCTGGGCATCAAAGAGGCGTTGGCTGCCACGCGCCAGGTGCAGCAAGAAGCGGGCGACGACGTCGAGGTGATCTTCGGCACCGTCGTAGACGCCAACATGGGCGACGACCTCCGTGTGACGGTCATTGCTACGGGCTTCGAAAAGGTCGCTGAGACGGATGTGGTTCCGATGCCCGAGATCAAGGCCGAGCGTATTCAAGTTGTGGCTACCCCTCCGCCTGCTCCTGAAGCGGTCGAAGAGGTAGCGCCTGAGGTGGCCGCCGATCTCACCCCTGAGCCTCCAGCCGTTATCGCCGAGCCGGAGCCTGTTCCGCCTGTGCGCAAGACCATCCGCATCACGCGCCCGCGCAACGTACGGTACAAGGGCGAGCAAGCGCTACGCGACCTCGATACGCCCACGTACGAGCGGGGCCAGCTCACGCCGGAGGCCCCTGAACCGCAAACGCCAAACAAGATCGTGCGGCGCCTGCAGAGCGAGGAGCGCAAAGAGCGAGCCGACCGCACCAGCCGCAGTAGCGACACCGATACCCCTCCGTTCCTGCGAGAAATGCTCGACTGAGGCACGGCTACGCCCGTAGCGGGCCCTGTGCATCGCATGATCGTATTCATCTTCTTGCTGGACTGACACTGGGCTGTCACCCCGTGCCCCTACCTTGGTGCGCGGTGCACCCCGTACAGTCTAGTCGGGAATGGGCTCTCCAGCCCGGGAGGCCCCTGAGCAAGGCCTTCACCTCAGCCCCGCCGCTTTCGGAGCGTGCGGGGCTGCCCTCGTTTTGGGCCGCGTCACCTCGAAGCGTTGGCCAACCAGCTACCGCAGCCATGAACCCTGCACGCTGGGTCCACGTTGGCGCGGCGACTCCAGACCAGACCCCTCACGCCATGCCCACCTTCGACTCGTTTGCTGCCGACGAACTCACGCCCAAGCAGACCTACAAGCTCCTCGCGTCGGTCGT
>JBCCMF010000251.1:0-7126 GCA_039026435.1 Bacteroidota bacterium | reverse complement strand
TGCTGCGTCACAAGATGAAGGCGGGCATCACGGGATGGGCGCAGATCCACGGCTGGCGCGGCGACACGTCGCTGGAGAAGCGCATCGAGTTCGACCTGTACTACATCCAGAACTGGTCGCTGATGCTCGACCTCAAGATTATGCTGCTGACGCCGCTCAAGGGGCTCGTCAACGAGAACGCGTATTAACAGCTCACTCGAAGCCTTCCACAAGTAGGATGTCGCTCTCGGCACGGTCGGTGTAGCTGTAGACGAGCCAGCGTTCGTCGTCCGACACGTCGAAGCCCCACGGTACGCCTGCCGATAGTGGATCGGCGGGGATGGTGGCAGCGGTTATGACGGCGCCTGTGGCCAGATCATGGCGCTTTAGGAACAGGGTCGCGCCACCTTGGGCGGGCTCGATGAAGTAGATCGCGCTAGGCGTCGCGGTCCATTGAACCTGCCCGAGGTTAGCCACGAGTCGCTCCTGTTGCGCGTCCAGGTCGATGGTCCAGATGCCCGATGTGTCGCGCCGGGTGACGTACAGCGTTCCGTCGCTCGATACTTCTGCACGGCGGATGGACAACGGCGAGACGAGATCGGCTTCGGCGTCATCTGCCAGCGGAACGCGCCACAGCTGCCATGTCCCACTGCGATCCGACAGCACGTATATGGCATCGCCCGATGGCGACCACTGCGGGGCTACGTCCTGCGACGGGTGGGTGGTGAGGCGCTTCGGCACGTCGCCGTTAGCAGTCATGACGTACACCTCGGCGTTGCCGTCATGTCCCGACACGAACGCCAAGCGCGAGCCGTCAGGCGACCACTGGGGCGTCGTTGTGGTGGCATGACGGAGTGTGGTGCGCTGGACGGCGTCTTGGCCATCGGCGGCGCTGGTCCAGATCTCGGGCGTGCCCGACCTGTTGGCGACGAAGGCGAGTCGCGTACCGTCGGGCGAGAGCTGGGGGCTAAGCTCGGGTCGGCTGGAGGTGACAATGGCCTCTGGCGCCTGCCCCGAAGCGTTCAAGGCGACGCGGTGGATGTTGACCTCGTACGTCCAGTCGATGTACGCAAGGTGCGGCGAGGTGCGCGACAGCGCGAGGGCGCCGGGATCGTTCACCGTCACTGCACGGATGAGCGTGGGCGCAGCGCCGGATGTGCTCGCCACGCGCCAGAAGCCCGGCGTCGCCCCTCGGTTCGAAGCGATGACGAACGACTGTCCGTCCCGCGTCCAATCAAACCCCATCAGGTTCACGCCGTCGGTCGTGATGCGCTTGGGTTCGGCCAGGGCGTCTTGTTCGTCTTCGGCAAGGTCGAGCACGTATACATCGCTGACGCTGGCGCGGCTGTAGCGCAGGAAGCCGAGTTGTGATCCGTCGGGCGAGAATCGCGGTACCATATCGCCCAGCAGATGAGCTGGCGGCGTCGTGAGGTCCTCTGGCGTGCGGGTGTCGAGCGGTATCTGGACGAGTCGGTATGACTTGCCTGCTTGTTCTGCTATCGACGCGATGAGCGCCCCGCCGTCAGGGCTCCACGTGAGGCCATTCACGAGGCACGAGGTGTCGAGCACCTTGCGTGACGCACCGCCCCGCGACGGCATCCGGTGGAGCGCGCAGGTGGTGCCGTCATTGCCGAAGTATGCGATCTCGGTCCCGTCAGGCGACCACGCGGGGACGAGCTCTGCCCCCGCCCGATCGGTGAGCCGCACGGGCGACTCTGCGCCGCGCTGCTGCACGTACAAGTCGGCAGGCTGACCCTCGGGGTTGAACCACGTGAACGCCACGGCATCCCCGCTGGGCGAGAACACCGGAAACAGTTCTACGCCGTCCAGGCTCGTCAGCGGTGCGATGCGATACACAGGTGGTGCCTGCGTCGTTCGCGTGATCATCCATAAACTCGCGCCGACAGCGGCTAACGCGACCACCCCCAGTGGCCACACCCACACGGGCACAGGAGGCCGCACAACTTCCGGTAGCGTGGCTGCCGATGGTGCACGCACGACCAGCTCGGGCAGCGGTCCGGCCCCATCCGAGGCTGCCGTGTAGCGCACGGGCACCAGAAGCCTGTATCCGCGCCCTCGGATGGTCTCGATGACGCGGGGCGCACTGGCTTCGTCGCCGAACAGCTTGCGGAGCACCGACACGGTGTGAGTGAGCGATCCTTCGGTCACCTCTACGTCAGACCACACCTGATCCAGCAGTTCTTCGCGGCTCACCAGGGCGCCGTCGGCTTCGGCCAAACAAACCAGCACCCGCATCAGCCGGGGCTCCAGCTGCGTCATGCCCGACGGGCCCGTGACCCTGTTCAGCGTCGCCTGAACATGCCACTGGTCGAGGTAAAACGCGTGATCGTGGAGAGGCATCGGCAACGTATTCAACCTGCATAACACAGGTCGTTGGTACGGGCAGCATAATGCCGTGATTCACAATGATGCAAGGACAAAGCTGTGTTTTCCGGTGCTTAAGCCCGTGTTGAGGCAATCTTAAGCTAACCGTGAGGCGGTCTAAAGGCTCACTTTGCGCATGCTCTACTACGTTTGGCGCTTCGATCTCACCTCGCTACCCAACCAATCGCATGACGCGCCTGCTTGACCTTGTCGCCTTACTCTCAATAGCTGCCCTTATTGCTGCCGTCCCCGCAACGGCGCAATCCAACGACGGGACGTTCTTCTTGGAAGGCCTCACGCAGGTGCGAAGCGCAGGCGCACCAGCCGCGCTCGACGCGATGAGCGATCTCGTGGGCCAGTGGGATGTGACGTTCACCACCTATCCCACCGACTCCACATCTACCTCCCAACCCGCGCAGGCCATCATTACCACGATGAACCGAGGTCATGGCTACATGGAGCGGCTATTCACGGCCGACTTTGACGGCAGCGGCCAGGAACGCAGCACCATGACGTTTCTCACGTTCACACCTTCGGCCAACCAGTGGACGATGGGCACGGTGGACAGCTTCACGGAGAGCGTCCAGCTGTTCAATGGCGACCTGACCGACGGCAACCTCGTCGTTCGCGATGCGCAGCGCCGCCTCGGCAGCACGTTTTTGGTCCACTACCGCGTGACCATCACGCCTGATGGCCCGGACCGCTTCACGCAAGAGCTGCACACCTCCACCGACTACGGCGAGACATGGCGGGCACGCATCACCAAGACGTACGCCCGGCGCGCGGAAACCGACGGCTTCATGGCGGGACTCTCATCCTTCGGCTCGCCTGCTGCGAACCTCCCGAAAGAAGCCCGACAGTTCGACTTTATGATCGGCGAATGGACAGGGCAGAACACCATCAACCAACCCGGTGGGCAGCGCGCTCAATGGCAAGCAACCGCGACGGCGGGCTATGTCTTGAACGGACACGCCGTGCTGGAATACCACTGGTTCGACACGGACCCCGGCCTGCCCGATGCCGCTACCACCATCGTCCGCATCTACAACCGCGCCATGAGGCGCTGGGACTGCCTGTACTTGAACAACCGCGGCAACAGCCCGCTCTACTTCGGCGGCAGCATGGATGGCGACGAGATGGTGCTCCACAGCTTCACGACTGATACCGCCTCGCCCATCTCCAGATACGTCTTCCACAGCATCGAAGCCGATCGGTACCAATGGTACGGCGCCACCAGTACCGACCGGGGCGATAGCTTCGCAAAGGGCTGGATCATCGACATCAAGCGAAACGACTAGCCAGCGGCGCCGGGTCCCGCCTGCCAAACATCTGCTTTCCGTTCGCGTTTGCGCGCGTCTCTGAATCCCCAGGGGTTCATTGAGGCCAACAGCATGCACGCAACCGGATATCGCATGGCGACCGATACGAGCTCTACCTCCAGTAACTTCATCCGCACCATCGTTGAGAATGACCTGACGAGCGGCGCTCGAGAGCAGGTCGTAGTGCGCTTTCCGCCTGAGCCCAACGGCTTCCCACACATCGGTCACGCCAAGTCCATCGGCCTCAACTTTGGCTTAGCGAACGACCTGGGCGGGCGCGTCCACCTCCGCTTCGACGACACGAACCCGGAGACGGAGGACACGAAGTACGTGGAGGCCATCAAGCGCGACGTGCAGTGGCTGGGCTTTCAGTGGGACGCCGAATACTACGCCTCGGACTACTTCGAGCAGCTCTTCGACTGGGCCGTGGCGCTCATCACCAAGGGCAAGGCGTACGTGGACGACCTGGACCTGGAGACGATGCGCGAGTACCGCGGGACGGTCACCGAGGCGGGCCGACCGAGCCCCTACCGCGACCGTAGCGTGGCCGAAAACCTGACCCTGTTCGAGCGGATGAAGAAGGGCGAGTTCGAGGAGGGCCACTGCGTGCTGCGCGCCAAGATCGACATGGCCTCGCCAAACATGCTGCTGCGCGACCCGATCATGTACCGCATCCGCAAGGCGGCACACTACCGCCGCGGCACAGACTGGTGCATCTACCCGACGTACGACTGGGCGCACGGCCAGAGCGATGCCATCGAAGGCATCACGCACTCGGTCTGCACGCTGGAGTTCGAGGTCCACCGTCCGCTCTACGACTGGTTCTTGGAAGCTCTGGACATCGCGCCGCGCCCGCATCAGTACGAGTTCGCACGCGGCAACGTAGACTACACGGTGATGAGCAAGCGCAAGCTGCTAAAGCTGGTGGAAGGTGACTACGTGAACGGCTGGGACGACCCGCGCATGCCAACCATCTCGGGGATGAGGCGGCGCGGCGTGCGGCCCGAGGCCATCAACGGCTTCTGGGAGCAGGCCGGCATCACCCGCACCGACAGCCGCCTCGAACTGTCGATCTTCGAGCATGCCATCCGCAACGACCTCAACTATGTGGCCCCGCGTGTGATGGGCGTGCTGGACCCGCTCAAGGTCGTCATCACCAACTATCCCGAGGGCGAAAGTGAGGACTTGGAGGCTTCCTACTGGCCCCACGACATCCCAAAGGAAGGCACGCGCGCGGTGCCGTTCAGCCGTACGCTCTACATCGAGCGCACCGACTTCCAGGAGAACCCACACCGCAAGTTCTACCGCCTGGCGCCGGGCCGCGAAGTGCGCCTCCGCTACGCCTACATCATCACGTGCGAGGAGGTCGTCAAGGACGAGAACGGCGAGGTCGTAGAGCTGCGCTGCACGTATGATGTGGACACCAAGAGTGGCGGGCCCGCTGCCGACCGCAAGGTGAAGGGCACCATCCACTGGGTCAGCGCCGAGCATGCGGTGCCTGCCGAGGTGCGGCTCTACGACCGCCTCTTCGGCGTGCAAGACCCGAACGAGGTTGAGGACGGCCAGACCTTCATCGACCACCTCAACCCCGACTCGCTGCAGGTGACCACGGGCTACATCGAGCCGAGCATCCTAAACGATCCGGCCGACGCGCGCTACCAGTTCGAGCGCAACGGCTACTTCTGGCAAGACCCCGAGGACTCGTCGCCCGAGGCGCTGGTGTTCAACCGCATCATCACCCTGCGTGACTCGTGGGCGAAGATCAAGGGGCGCTCAAACGCCAAGGGTTCGGAGACCGATCATCCGAAAGTCAACGTGCCGAGTGCGCCGAAGCCCAAGCCTGCAGCGCCAACGGCTGCTCCGGTCATCAACGATCCCGTGCTCTTGGCCGAGATCGAGCGCTACACGGCCGAGTACGGACTGCCCGAGAAGCAGGGCGAGATCCTGGGGCGTAGTGCCGACCTGAGCGTTTACTTCCACAAGGTGCTCGGCCATTACAACGAGCCCAAAGCGGTCGCCGGGTGGGTCGTCAACGAGATCCAGCGCGTGCTGCGCGACACCCCAACGGACGAGCTGGCCTTCTCGCCTGCGCAGTTTGCCGACCTCGTACGTCTCAGCGACGACGGTACGCTCACCTCCACACTCGCCCGACAAGTGTTCGAGTTGATGTTGAACGAAGGCGGCAATCCGTCCGATCTCATCGAACAGCACGGCCTCAAGCCCATCGACACCGCCGACGTGCTCACGCCGATGATCGACGAGATCATCGCGGCGAATCCGGGCAAGGTTGAGGCCTACCGCGGGGGGCGCACCAACCTGATCGGCTTTTTCATGGGCCAGGCGATGCGCCAAACCGGCGGCAAAGCCGATCCCGGCCTCGTGCGCACGCTGCTCATTGAGCGGCTGGACGGCTGAACGCAATGTCTCTTGCTCATCGACCACGGCTCCAATGGGTTTCCCGTTCTCATGCGTCACCTGCGTTGTGCATCGTGGCGCATACCAACTCCAGGTTACGTTCTCTGATAACGCAACCTATGCGGTCGACCTGGCTGATGAGTTGGAGGGCGAGATCTTCAGGCCTCTCAAAGACCCCACGCTTTTTGTTCAGGTCTACGTTGATCCAGAGACGCGCACGGTAGCATGGCCCAATGGTGCGGATTTAGCTCCCGAGTTTTTGCGCGCGATCGGTACTCCAATACTGACCTCAAGCCCTGCTTAAGGTTCTGACGTAACTACGACCGATGTACACCCTTGCCGATTATGACTTCGCGCTGCCTGAGGCGCAGATTGCTCAGCACCCGGCCGAGCGCCGCGACGGCTCGCGCATGCTGCGGCTGGATCGTTTGACGAAAACGTGGGCCGATGATCACTTTACCGACCTACCGCAATACCTGCGCGCGGGCGATGTGTTGGTGCTGAACAACACCCGCGTTTTCCCCGCTCGACTGGTAGGCCAACGTCCGACGGGTGGGCGCGCTGAGTTGCTGCTCATCCGCCCCACCGCCGACGAGGATACGTGGCTTGCCCTCGCCAAACCGGGCCGTAAGCTCCAACCCGGTGCCACGGCGACGTTCGGCGAGGTGGGCGAACTCCAGGCTGAAATTCTGGACATCGCTGAGGAGGGTCGGCGGGTGGTCAAGTTTACCGCCGAGGACCCGCTGCACGACGTGATCGACCGTGTGGGCCGGATGCCGCTGCCGCCGTACATCAAGCGCCCGACGCCGCAAACCGCCGATCGCGAGCGCTACCAGACGGTCTACGCCGAGCATCGCGGCTCCATCGCCGCACCGACGGCAGGGCCCCACTTCACGCCCGACATGCTGGCGTCGTTGCGTGCGATGGGCGTGCACACCGCTGAGGTGACGCTACACGTGGGCTATGGCACGTTTGAGCCCGTCCGCGTGGACGACCTGCGCGAGCATCAAGTGGCCGCCGAGCGCTAC
>JBCCMF010000250.1:0-7131 GCA_039026435.1 Bacteroidota bacterium | reverse complement strand
GCGCACATACTGGCGACTCAGCGCCAACAAGCACCCCCCGCCAACAAGTGTCGAGGCTTAGTTGTGCAGATAACGCGGCTGCACTGTCGAATTTCCGCTCGGCACGGATGTGTTTGACGAATTCCAGACGAATCGTCTCGCCATAGAGATCGCCCTCGAAGTCGAACAGATTGACTTCGGCGCGACGCTCGCTGCCGTCGAACGTTGGCCGGATGCCGATGTTGAGCATGCCGCCGAACCGCTCTCTACCGTAGAAAACGCGGACGGCATACACTCCGTTGAGCGGGATCAGCTTGGCCGAATCTGGTCGCAGGTTGGCCGTGGGGAAGCCGATGGTGCGCCCGCGCCTGACGCCCTCGACGACCATGCCAGACAGCGCATACGGCCTTCCGAGAAGGACCTCAGCCTCATCGACGGCGCCACGTTCGATCAGAGCGTTGCGGATGCGTGTGGACGAGACCACGGCATCATCGACCAGCGCGGCAGGCATCTGGTCCACGCTGAACCCGAGGGTGCCGCTCATCGCGCGGAGCAGGTCGGTGGTACCACGACGGGCCCGGCCGAAAGCGTGGTCGTATCCCACCACCATCTCACGCAATCCGATTTGCCTGACAAGCACATCGCGCACGTAGTCTTCGGCCTCCATCGCTGCCAGTTCATGCGTGAAAGGCAGCACGACCAAGCGCTCAATGCCTGCCTCGCTCAGCAGGGCGGCACGCTCATCGACGGTGGTGAGCAGCGGCGTTTGCGTGCCCGTCAGGAGTGTGCGGGGGTGTGGATCGAACGTAAGCACCGTGGCAGTGCCCTCCCGCTGCGCTGCACGCTCGCGCAGGTAACGCAAGATCGTCTGGTGGCCCACATGGACGCCATCAAACGTCCCCACGGTGAGCACCGTTGCAGGGTCGGTATGTAGCTCTGGACCGCGCTCTACAATCATCGCTCACCTGCCTGCAGCGCTGCGGCCAGGCGCTCAAGCGTCCAGGCCTGCTCAACATGATACGGACCAATAGCTGTCCGCCTGAGCGACGTCATGTACGCGCCTGTGCCCAACACTTGGCCCAAGTCGTGCACGAGCGAGCGGACGTAGGTGCCCTTGCTGCACGCGATCTCAAACGCCCAATCGGGTCCGCTAAGCGGATGCAGATCGTATTGCGTGACGGTCACAGATCGGGCCTTTCGAGCGATCGTCTCGCCGCGTCGCGCCTTCTTGTAGAGCCGCTCCCCGCCTACCTTGACCGCCGAGTACATCGGTGGCGTCTGAGCGATAGCCCCGACAAACTGCTGCCGCTGATGCTCCACGTTGGCAGGCGTGATGTGCTGCCAAGGCCGCTCGTCTTCTACCTCGGTTTCGGCGTCGTACGAGGGCGTGACGCCCCCCAGCCGCAACGTGCCAGTATACACCTTGCCCAAGCCCATAAACGCCTCCATATGCCGCGTCGCCGCGCGATGGACCAAGCAGATCAACAGCCCCGTCGCCATCGGGTCCAGCGTGCCAGCATGCCCTACCTTCTTGACGTTCAGTAATTTCTTGAGCCTTGCAATAACGGCATAAGATGTGATGCCGCTCGGCTTGTCGATAGGCAACACCATCGGTGCCGTCGGATCTGGTCGCTTCGGCGGCTGGCAGACGAGCGCTTCGAGTGCAGGCGGAAGGAGGGTCGCGCTCACGCCTCTGCGTCGGGGTCCGCTACGGGGTTGCGCTCTGCCCGCTCGGCCCGGATCTTGGCAAAGAGGTCGTCGAGCTTCTTGGACTCCTCCAGCGTGTTGTCGAGGAAGAACTTCAGGTCGGGCACCTTGCGGAGCTGATGCCGCACCGTGCTGGCCAGCGCAGCCCGCACCTTGGGGGTCATGTCCACCAAGTGGCGAAAGGCGGCTTGCTTCTCAGCATCGGTGTTGCCCATGATCGTCACGTATACGTAGGCGATCGAGAGGTCGCGCGTCATGCGCACACTCGTGACCGTGACCATGTACGGCAGGTCTTGGCTGAAATCGGTACTCAGCAGCGCGGCCACATCCCGTTGGATCATCCGCGCCACACGGACAGGTCGGTTACTCATACGGCTAGTCCTCTACCTCACTCGTCAGATGTCGAACGCTCGCTGTGCACGTGCGGGCCGTTGCCTTACACGTCTTCCAGCGTCCGCTTGGTTTCCACAATCTCGTAGGTCTCGTACACGTCGCCGACCTTGACATCGTTGTAGTTCTGGATCCCGATGCCGCACTCGTACCCTTGCGCCACTTCGCGCACGTCGTCCTTGAAGCGTTTCAGCGAGCTGATGGAGCCGTTGTAGATCACCACGCCGTCGCGCACGATGCGGATCTTGTCGTTGCGGTGGATCTTGCCGTCGAGCACATAGCACCCGGCAATCGTCCCCACCTTGGGCACCTTGAACGTCTCGCGCACCTCGACCACACCGAGCGTCTTCTCGCTCTTCTCGGGCGAGAGCAAGCCTTCGAGTGCGTCTCGGACTTCGGCAATGGCGTTGTAGATGATCGAGTACGTGCGGATGTCGATCTCTTCCCGCTCGGCCATGGCCCGAGCACTCGGCACCGGACGTACTTGGAAGCCGATAATGATCGCATCCGATGCGTTGGCGAGCATCACGTCGGACTCGTTGATCGCCCCCACGCCGCTGTGGATGATGTTGATGGCAACCTCCTCGGTGGAGATCTTCAGCAGCGAGTCGGTCAGGGCTTCCACCGAGCCGCCCACATCGCCTTTCACGATCAGGTTCAGCTCCTGGAAGTCGCCCAGCGCCAGGCGGCGGCCGATCTCGTCGAGCGTAATGTGTTTGCGCTGACGCAACGTCTGCTCGCGGTAGATCTGCTGGCGCTTGCTGGCGATGTCGCGCGCGTCGCGTTCCTCCTCCATCCCGATGAGCTGGTCGCCCACCTCGGGCGCACCCGACAGGCCCAGGATCAGCGTCGGCACCGACGGCCCGGCGGTCTTGATGCGGCGGTCGCGCTCGTCAAACATGGCGCGCACGCGCCCATTGAAGATCCCTGCGACAAACGTATCGCCCACGTTGAGCGTGCCATTTTGCACGAGCACCGTAGAAACCACGCCGCGGCCCTTGTCAAGGCGACTTTCGATCACCGTGCCAATAGCGTTGCGATCGGGGTTGGCCTGCAGTTCGAGGAGTTCGGATTCGAGAAGCACCTTTTCGAGCAGTTCGTCGACGCCCTGGCCCGTCATGGCCGAGACCTCGGCGCACTGGATGTTACCGCCCCACTGCTCTACCAGCACGTTCTCTTCCGAGAGCTGCTGGATCACGCGCTGCGGGTTGGCGCTGTTCTTGTCAATCTTGTTGATGGCCACCACCATCGGCACGCCAGCAGCACGGGCGTGGTTGATCGCCTCACGCGTCTGCGGCATCACGGCATCGTCGGCAGCGACGACGAGGATGACGACGTCGGTGACCTGCGCACCACGGGCGCGCATGGCGGTGAAGGCTTCGTGGCCCGGCGTGTCGAGGAAGGTGATGACGCGGCCGTCCTTGATCGAGACGCGGTAGGCGCCGATGTGCTGCGTAATCCCGCCAGCCTCGCCTGCCACCACGTTGGCGTCGCGGATGTAGTCGAGCAGCGACGTCTTGCCGTGGTCCACGTGGCCCATGATGGTGACGACCGGCGCACGCGGCGACAAGTCTTCGGGATCGTCTTCCTCGATCTCGACATCAACGTCGGTGAACTCGGTGATGAACTCGATCTCGTAACCGTACTCGTCGGCGACGAACTGGATCGTGTCGGCGTCCAGGCGCTGGTTGATCGACACCATCATGCCTGCGGAGAACAGCCGCCCGATGATGTCGGTGGCGCTCACATCCATGAGGTTGGCCAGCTCGCCCGTCGATACAAACTCGGTCACGCGCAGCGTTTGCTCGCGATCCATCTCGCGCAGCATCTCGGCTTCGCGCTCGGCGGCGCGGTCCTCGCGGCGCTGGCGGCGGCGGCGCTGACGGACGCGGCTGGCGCCCTGCTCTAGGTCGCGGAGCGTTTCCTGCAGCGTCTTTTCGACATCGGCCTGATCGACCTTCGTCTTCTTCTTGCCGCCCGCTTTCTTCTTTTTCTTCTGGGTGGCGGCCTTGTCCACCTTGACTTTGGCAGTACGCTCGGGAGCCTCGGCGCTCTCGCCTTTGCGCTTGCGTTTCCGCTTGCGTTTCCGACTGGGATCGGCCTCTACCGATTTCAGATCGATCTTGCCGAGGACGGTGGTCCCCGTCAGCTTGTAGCGGTCAGCCTGGATGACGTTTTCATCCTCCTCTTCACCGCCGGGCGTGGCAACGGCTTCGGTGGCGGCTGGTGCTTCGGTCGTCTCCGTCGTCTCTGCCGCTTTCTCCTCGCTCGGCTTGGCGGGTGGAGCCTCAGCCTCGACAGGTGCAGCATCCTCTGCTGCTGTCTCCGTGGGAGCCTCAGCTACCGTTTCGGGTGCGTCATCCACGGGAGGCGCAACCACTTCGGGCACTTCTTCGACGGGCGCCTCGACGGGTTCAGCGATTGCCGCTTCTACGATGGCTTCAGCAGGTGGCGCCTCCACGGCAACCACAGGCGGCTCGGCAACAAGCTCGGCTTCGGGCACATCCTCGACGATGGCAGGCACCTCGGCGGCGACAGGCTCCATCGGCAACGTTTCAACGGGCTCAGGCGCCGCTTCTGGCTGGACCTCAGTTGGCTCCACAGCAAGCACCTCGGCTTCAGCCTCTGCGGCTTCGGCTTGCTCGGCCGCTTCCTGCGCTGCCCGACGTTGGGCACGCAGCTCCCGGATGCGGTCAGCCGCTTCGCGGTCTTGGGCATACTCCTCTTGCAAGGCGAGGTACGCGTCCTCATCGGTCAACGAGGCGTTGACGCCCTTGCCGCGCAGCACATTCTTGTAGCCATGCTCGCCCAGGTACTCCGTCAACGTATCGATGGAGACGTGGAGCTCTTTCGCCAGCTTGAAGAGCCGTACTTTCTTAAATGATTTGTCCGATCGCGCCATGTATGAGCGTTTGGTTGGAGCAGGGCAGCGTAGGTGTACGGTGCTGCGCTAGGCCGGATCCTCCTCGAATTCAGCCTTGATCACTTTGATAATGCGGTCCGCCAGTTCTCGCTCAAAGCCTGTGCGGCGAGCGAGCTCATCGACCGAGAGTTCGAGCACGACTTTTGCCGAATCGCACCCGATGTTGCGGAGTTTCGTGATGGTGTCGTCCGAGAACGCATCCGAAAATTCACCGATTTCAATGTCTTCTTCCTCGTCGAGGATCTCGCGATAGACATCAATCTCGTACTGTGCCATCTTCGAGGCGAGGCGGATGTTGATCCCGCCGCGCCCAATGGCCTGACTGACCTCGTCGGCACGGACGACGACCTTGGCGCGTGGCGGCTCAAGGGCTTTGTTGAGCGTCACGGCGAGCGGCTTAGCCGGGGCGAGGGCGCGCTTGATCAGCTCGATCTCGTCGTCGGTCCACTGGAGCACGTCAATGTTTTCGTTGCCCAGTTCGCGCACGACGGCGTGGATGCGCACCCCTTTCATGCCCACACAGGCGCCCACCGGGTCGATGCGATCGTCGTGGCTTACGACGGCCACCTTGGCACGGTCGCCGGGCTCGCGCACGATGCGCTTGATCTCCACGATGCCGTCGTAAATCTCTGGCACCTCCAGCTCGAACAGGCGCTCCATGAAGATGGGCGCGGCGCGGCTGATGATCACCTGCGGGCTGTTCCCCGCGTCGCGGCGGACCTCTTTGATGACGGCGCGAATCATGTCGCCCTTGCGGTAGCGATCCTTGTAGATCTGCTCGTCCTTGGGCAGCACCAACTCCACGCGGTTGTGGATGACGAGCACTTCACGGCGCCGAATCTGGTAGATCTCGCCCACCACAATCTCACCGACCAACTCCGAGTAGGTGCGGTGGATGTTCTCCTTCTCGATGTCGCGGATGCGCTGGCTGAAGGTTTGCCGGGCCGTCATCACGGCGCGGCGTCCAAAGTCGGCCAAGCTGATCTCACTGGCCACATCGTCGCCGATCTCGAAGTCCTCATCCACCAGAATGGCGTCTGCCATTTCGATTTCCGTCACCGGATCTTCGAGCGCGTAGTCATCCACGACCTCGCGGATGTGCAGGATCTGGACGTCGCCGTGATCGGGGTTAAAGATGATCTCGAAGGACTCGTCAGAGCCGTAACGTTTCTTGATGATGGCCCGAAACACGTCCTCCACAATGAGCTGGAGCGTGTCGCGGTCGATCTCTTTCTCACGGGCGATTTCCGCGAAAGACGAAACGAGGCTATTATTTTGCATACGGAAAGCAAGCGGCTTTAGATGGATGACCGACGTGGAGCGCAGCCCAGATGTCGGTCAGCAGATAAAATACGCGACAAGTCGCATTAAGTCTCGCGCTGTGTGATCACCACGGTAATTGCACTTTCGCTTCATAAAACTCGGCGTACGAGAGCGTCTGTTGCTCGCCGTTGGCCCACTCGAAGGTGGCGGCATCGGCATCGGCGGCGACGAGCGTGCCCTTCTTGGTGCTCGTCCCCTCTTCGGTTTCGACCTTGAGCTTGAAGGCCCGGCCGATGTTCTTCGGAAACTGCCGCGCATCGACCAAGGCGCGATCCACGCCGGGCGTTGAGACGACGAGGTTGTACTTGCCGTCTACGACCTCTTCGGTTTCGAGGAGAAAGCCAAGGTCGCGGCTGATCTGGGCGATGCGATCCAAGCCGATAGCGTCGGCGCTGTCGATGTACACCTCGATGGTGCGCGAGCCTTTGTGCCCACGAATGCCAAGGTGCACAAGAAACGTCTCGGTGTCAGCGATCACTTCGCCGATGGCCGCTCGGATGCGGTCTTCAAACGTGATAATCGGAGCGTTCATAAGCAGATAAAAAAAGCCCGCTCCCTGGTGGGCCGGGCGTACAGTGGGCATCGCGTGCGGTGCCCGGGTGTAAAAAAAGGGAGGCCCAAGAGCCGCCCTTCCGGTGCCAGATACGCGCACGGCGGTCGGAAACAACAGCGATGTGCGAGTGCCCAAACAACCCTAGGGGAAACCATGAGGTTCCACTCAGGCCGAATCCTCAGACCAGCGTGGGCCGCCGCTCGGCCTCTATCGCTTCCGGGTAATCGACGGTGTAGTGCAGGCCCCGGCTCTCGTG
>JBCCMF010000249.1:0-7239 GCA_039026435.1 Bacteroidota bacterium | reverse complement strand
GCTTGGCCGAACAGGACTGAGTTGCGCACCGTGACCTGGTCTACGCTGCCTTGGTTGATGAGCAGCCCCTCGTTAAGGCCAAACGTCTTGACCTGGTCTAGTGTGATGCGGGCTGCGCTGCCAAAGACCTGCACCACGGGGCCGTTGGGCGTGGGCAGACCGGAACTGGTGCCCGTGCTCGGGCCGTAGAGACCGCGCAAGAACATGTCTTCAAAGCGAATATTGGTCGCCCCATTGATGATGACTAGCGGCTTCGGCACGCTGCTGGTGGGGGAGCGATGCACGACGGTCTGATCCAAGGTCGTCTGTCCCGCGCCCTCGGGTACGATCCCCTCGCCTCGAAAAATAACGTTGTGCAGGCTCACATCGAACGTAGCGGTCTGCGGGTAGGCGGGGATGGCGATGTCCTCCTCGTAGATCCCCTTTACCTCGAAGATGACATCGGCAGAGGCGCCGTTGGCGACCAATGCTGCGATGGCATCGGCAAACGTGGTATAGTCGGCGGATCCACTGCCGGTGTTGTTGATGGTGTAGGTGCCGTTGAGTTGGGCAAAAGTGGGCGTGCCTGTCAGCGCGAAGCAGACGAGCACTACGAGCGTAGCGTAGCGGGACATGGCAGGACGTCAAGGAGCGTGAAACGAGTTCAGCGAGGCGGCAGAAAGCGGCCTCTGCCCCGTACATCGAAGCGGTGGCGCCAATGGGGCCAACCAGCGTGAAAAAAGTTGAAACCGAGGGGGCGCTGCCGTATGATTTGCTCAATTTCCCGCCTCTAGCACACCTAGCCTATGACTGGCTCACCCGATGTGACGGCGTTGCTCATCGCCCACCGCGAGACGCCCGATCTACTCATGCACGAGGTGCTGCCGTTGCTCTACGATGAGATGCGGCGCCTAGCCCGCCGCCACCGCAAGAGCAGTCCCACGCTCAACACCACCGCCCTCGTCCACGAAGCCTACCTACGGCTTGTCGATCAGACGCAGCTCAACGTGCAGGATCGTGGGCACTTCATGGCGCTGGCGTCGCGTGCGATGCGCTTCGTCCTCATCGACTATGCCCGGCGGCGCAAAGCCGAGAAGCGCGGCGGTGGCCAGGCACACCACACGCTGGACGATAACCGGATCGCGATCGATGAGCAGGCCGAGGACCTGCTGGCGCTGGATGAAGCGCTGGAGCGGCTGGCCGCGATGAGCGAACGCCTCGCGCGCGTAGTCGAGTGCCGTTACTTCGGCGGCCTCTCGGTCGAGGAAACAGCCGAGGCGTTGGGTTCCTCAGCCCGAACGGTCAAGCGCGACTGGCAGAAGGCCCGGCTCTGGCTCCACCGCGAACTGACGGACATGGCGTAAAGCGTGGCCCGTGCCACCTCGCTTCTACGAGTCCGTCAGTAGCAGACCTTCATTCTACAACCCGATTACCCTCATGGACCCCGAACGCTGGCAGCAGCTCGACGCGTTGCTCGATGCCTTGCTCGACCTCACGCCCGAGCAGCGCGATGCCTACTTGCAGGAGCACGAACTCACGCCCGAGCTGCGCGCCGAAGCCGTGGATATGCTTGCCGCCGAGGAAGCAGCCGAAGCTCGCCTGGGTAACCACGTCGCGCGTCTGGCCTCCGACCTAGCCGAGGCCGCCTTAGACGATCATCTCGACACTGCTGAGGACCATCCGGAGCGCGTAGGCGCATACCGCATCGAGCGCACGCTCGGGCGCGGCGGCATGGGCACCGTCTACCTCGCCCAGCGCGACGACGGTCAGTTTGAGCAAACCGTCGCCCTCAAGCTCGTCCGCCGTGGCCTGGATACCGACGATATCCTGCGCCGCTTTCGCTACGAGCGTCAGATCCTGGCTGCGCTCCAGCATCCCAACATCGCCGGGCTGCTCGACGGCGGCGTCAGCGATGACGGGCGGCCCTACTTCGCGATGGAGTATGTGGAAGGCGAGCCCATCACGACCTACGCCAACCGCAACAGCCTGACCACCGACGCGCGGCTGCGGCTCTTCCGCACGGTCTGCGATGCGGTGCAGCATGCCCATCAGAACCTCGTCATCCACCGCGACCTCAAGCCATCTAACATCCTGGTGACGGAGGCGGGCGAGGTGAAGCTGCTCGACTTCGGCATCGCACGGCTCCTCGACGACGACGGCCGCGACGGCTGGACGGAAGCGCCTGTGACGCGGACGGGGCAGCGCGTGATGACACCCGAGTATGCGGCGCCAGAACAGGTACGCGGCGAATTACCCACGACGGCAACGGATGTATACCAACTCGGCGTGCTGCTCTACGAGTTGCTGACGGGCGTGCGGCCCTATGCGCTCAAGCGGAAGGCGGAGCTGGAGATAGCACGCGTGATCCTGGAGGAGGAGCCGACGCGCCCGAGCACCGCCGTATCCACCGCAGAGGCCGCTGCCGAACGCGGCGGGGTGAGCACAGAGCGGCTGCGGCGTCGGCTGTCGGGCGACCTCGACAACATCGTGCTGAAGGCGCTGGCTAAGGAGGCGCCCCGCCGCTACGGCACCGCCGATCAGTTGAGCGAGGAGGTGGAGCGCCACCTGGCTGGCTTGCCGGTGGAGGCGCGGGCGGCGTCGGTGGGGTACCGCATGGCGAAGTTCGTACGTCGGCACCGCGCAGGCGTAGCGGTGGCAGGCGCGCTGGTGGCCATGCTGCTGATCATCGTGGTGGTGACGCTAGTGCAGCAGCGGGCGACGTCGCAGGCGCTAGCACAGGCCGAGCAGGAGCGCGACCGGGCGGAGGAGGTCACCGACCTCCTCGTCAGCGTCTTCGACGCGGCCAACCCCGAGGAGAACCTCGGCCTAGAACTGACGGCGCGGCAACTGCTGGACGCGGGGGTGCAGCAGGTCAACGGCGAACTGGCCGATCAGCCCGGCGTGCAGGTAGAGATGACCAAGGTGCTGGCCGAGGTCTACTACGACTTGGGCGAGTACGACACTGCCATCCAACTGCTGGGCGATGCGGTGAGGCAGCATACTGCCCGCGCTGAGGTCGAGCCCTTGCAGTATGTTTCGCTCCTTCAGAACTACGCCGTGGCGCTCATCGAGAAAGGCGACTTTGAGCGGGCCGACTCGGCCATCGCCGCCAGCGAGCTGCTGCTGGCCCGGGCTCCATCGGTGGAGTATCAGGGCTACGTGCCGTACTTGCGGGGGCAGATCCAGGTCAAGAATTTGGCTTATCAGGACGCCATTCCACTGCACACGTCGGCCCAACGCATCTGGGCGGCCGACTCTTCCGCGTTTGCCGATGAGTTATCGTTGGCGGCATCGGCGCTTGGGGGCAGCTACGTCCAACTGGGCCAGTGGAAAGCTGCGGAGCTGGCCTTCCGAAATCAACTAGCGTACGCTGAGCGTGAGGAAGGACCGCGCCACCCCGATGTGCTCATCGGCCGCTACAATCTGGCGCACCTCGTCTATGAGCAAGGCGACCGGCTGGACGAGGTAGAGCAGATCTACCGCGAGGTGCGTGCGGGCATGGTCGAGGTGTATGGCCCGGACCACATCAACGTCAGCTACCTGCACAACGCGCTCGGTGGCGTGCTGGATGACCTGGAGCGCAACGACGAGGCGGAGGCCGCCTATCTGGCCGCCATCGCGCTGCGCGAGCAACTGCTTGGCGCGGAACATCCAGCCACCTTAGTCTCGAAAAGCAATCTGGCCCTGCTCTACGGCGAGAACATGGGCGATCTACCGCGTGGCATCCAGCTAATGACCGATATCTACGAGGCCGAGCTGCGCAGTGGTGTGGGGCTGGGCTCGCGCTCCATTCGCAGCCACAACATCGGCTCGCTGCACTGCCAGAATGCCGATTACGAGCAGGGGATGGTCTGGCTGGAACGCGCGCTCGACGGTTTCCGCGAGGCCTATCCTGAAGAGAACCACCGCGCGGCCCGCACTTATGGGCGGATGGGTCGCTGCCTGCGCGATGCGGGCGACCCGGATGCCGCTGAGCCGTACTTGACGCGCGCCTACGAGTTGTTTGAAGCGTGGATGGGCAATGCCAACGCCGAAACACAGCTTATTGTGCAGCTACTCGTGGAGACCTATGACGCGCTGGGCCAGCCGGAGCGGGCGCAGGTCTACCGCGACTCCACCGTGGTGGATATGCCGTCCAGCTAGACGACTTGTGTTAAGCCCCGTGGGGCTAGAAGCATGCGTGCCTCGCGTCGTATGGGAGGATGGGAACGGAGGACCTCGTGGGCGATTGTGCGTGACCTGGCCCATGCGAATCCCTACCCGTGCAAATCCTTCCAATCGATGCTATCCTGCCCGAGCTGACCGTCGCCTTGTCGGCGGGGACGCGGGCGGTGTTGCAGGCGCCGCCGGGGGCAGGGAAGACCACGAAGGTACCGCTAGCGCTGGTGGATGCCGACTGGCTGGCTGGGCAACGCATCCTCGTGCTCGAGCCGCGACGACTGGCAGCACATGCAGCGGCGCGACGCATGGCCGAGCTGCTTGGTGAAAACGTAGGCGAGACCGTCGGCTATCGCATTCGGTTCGAGCGCAAGGTGAGCCGAAAGACACGCATCGAGGTCATCACGGAAGGGATCCTCACGCGCATGGTGCAGGCCGATCCGGCGCTGGAGGGCGTCGGGATGGTCATCTTCGACGAGTTCCACGAGCGCAGCCTCCACGCCGACCTCGGGCTGGCGCTATGCCTCGAAGCGCAGCAGGTGTTCCGCGACGACCTGCGGCTTCTGGTGATGTCGGCGACGCTGGATGGCGAGCGGATCGCGGCGCTGCTGGACGATGCACCCCTCATCACGAGCGAGGGGCGGCAGTACCCGGTCGCGACGCATTACGCCGACAGCCGCGTGGACGGGCGCATTGAAGACGCCGTGGCACGGGCCGTACGCCGGGCGTTGCACGAGGAACCGGGCGATGTGCTGGTCTTTCTACCAGGCGCAGGCGAGATCCGACGCACCGCCGAGCGCCTCGACCCGGCTACGTTGCCGGGCACCGTGCAGGTGTATCCACTCTACGGCCAGCTCTCGCAGGCGATGCAACGGGCCGCGCTGGCACCGAGTCCGGCAGGTGAGCGGAAGGTCGTCCTAGCCACCTCGATTGCCGAGACGAGCCTGACGATTGGGGGCGTGCGCGTCGTCATCGACAGCGGGCTGGTGCGCGGCCCTGAGTTTGCCCCCGCCACGGGCATGACGCGGCTGATGACAGGCGCCAACAGCCAAGCCTCCGCCGACCAGCGCCGTGGTCGCGCGGGACGCCTCGGTCCAGGCGTGTGCTACCGCCTCTGGCCCGCCTACGATCACGCCCATCGCCCTGAGCATCCGTCGCCCGAACTATTGCAGGCCGACCTGGCCCCGCTCGCGCTGGAACTGGCGCAGTGGGGGACCGATGCCAGCGAACTCGCCTGGCTCGACCCGCCGCCCGAGGCCGCGCTGACGCAGGCCAACGAACTGCTCACGCAACTCGGCGCGCTCGATGCTGAAGGGCACATCACCCGGCACGGGCGGCAGATGGTACGGCTCGGCGCGCACCCCCGGCTGGCGCACCTGCTGCTGCGTGGTGAGGCGCTCAGCCTGGGCACACTCGCCTGTGACGTGGCCGCGCTGGTGAGCGAGCGCGACGTGCTGCGCAACTCCCACGGCCCCGCCGACCCCGACCTGCGGTTGCGCCTCGACGTGCTCCAGCAGCACCGCACAGGCACGCGTCGCCAGCAGCATCACGGCCTGCAGGTGGACCGCCGCGCCATGCGGCAGGCGCTCGATCTCTCGAAGCAGTGGCAGCGCCGCCTGCGCCTCCGCGAACAGCCCGACTACGACGCCAACCTCGCCGGGGTGCTGCTCGCCTTCGCCTATCCCGACCGCATCGGGCAGCGCGAGGCCGAGGGGCGCTTCCGTCTGCGCACAGGCCATCGCGTGGTCCTCCGCGACGCGCCGCTCCTCGCCGCCACCGACTACCTCGTGGCCGCCCACCTCGACGGCGAGCGCCACCTGGGCCGCGTCTTCCTCGCCGCCCCGCTCACCCTCGATGACCTCACGACGCACTTCGCCGGTGCCATCGAAACGCACGACGCCGTGATCTGGGACGTCGCTGCCGAGCGCGTGACGGCCGAGCGCTCCACCACCCTCGGCGCCCTCGTACTCCAGACGGCGCCCCTCGCCAAGCCCAGCCCCGATGCCGTGCATGAGGCCGTGCTCGACGGCATCCGCCAGATGGGCCTGGGCGTGCTCACCTGGACGCGCGACCTCACCGCGTGGCGCCAGCGCGTGCAGTTCCTCCATCGCCACAACCCCACCGCTTGGCCCGACCTCGCCGACGACACGCTCCTCGCCACGCTAGACGACTGGCTCGGCCCCTACCTCACGCCGACCCACAAGCGCCGCGACGACCTCAAGCGCCTCGATCTCACCCGCATCCTCCACGCGCTGCTCCCGTGGCCGCAGCGCCAAGCGCTCGACCGCGAGGCGCCCACGCACGTGCAGGTGCCCAGCGGCTCCCGCATCCGCCTCGACTACAGCGACCCCGATGCGCCTGTGCTCGCCGTACGACTGCAAGAAGTGTTCGGCTTGCTTGAGACGCCGCGCATCGCAGGGGGGCGTGTGCCGCTCACCGTCCACCTGCTCTCACCTGCCCGCCGCCCGGTGCAAGTGACGCAAGACCTCGCCAGCTTCTGGGCAACCACCTACTTCGACGTGCGCAAAGACCTGCGCGGTCGATACAGCAAGCACTACTGGCCCGAAGATCCGCTGACCGCCACGGCTACGCGCCGGACGAAGCCGCGCAAGTAGCTCACGGCTAGAGCAGCAGCATGCAGTCGCCGTAGCTATAGAAGCGATAGCCCGCGCTCACGGCGTGGCGGTACGCATCCAGCACGAAGGACTGACCGCCGAAGGTGCCCACTAGCACCAGGAGCGACGACTGCGGCAGGTGGAAGTTGGTCAGTAGCCCGTCGATGGCGCGGAAGCGGTAGCCGGGCGTGATCGTCAGCGACGTTTCGCCGTGGCCTGCCTGGATGATGCCGTTCTCGGTAGTCGCCGTTTCCAGCGTGCGTGTGGAAGTAGTACCAACGGCGATGACGCGCCCGCCAGCGGCGCGGGTAGCATTGATGGTATCGGCGGCGGCGGTGCTGATGGAGTAGCGCTCGGCGGCCACTTGATGCTCGCGCAGGTCGTCCACGCGGACGGGCTCAAACGTGCCATAGCCCACGTGTAGCGTCACCTCAGCGGTGTGCACGCCCATCGCACGCAACGACGCCAGCATGTCGGGCGTGAAGTG
>JBCCMF010000248.1:0-7284 GCA_039026435.1 Bacteroidota bacterium | reverse complement strand
CCTGGGGGGCGCTCGGCTGGGCCGATGGCCACGACAGGCGGCTTGGCGCCCATCATGTTGAAGAAGCTGTACGGCGCCGCGTTCACGCGCCCGTGCGCATCGACCGTGGTGATCCATGCGATGGGACGCGGCACCACGACCGACGCGAGGAGCTTGTAGGTCTGCTTGGGCGTGGTGCCGCGTCCCATCGCATGGATCACCACGGTCGATGCGCACGGGCGCGTGAACGCGGCGCCGTACAGCTTCTTCAACATGATGGGCGCCAAGCCGCCTGTCGTGGCCTTCGGCCCAGCCGATCGCCCCACAGGCAGTTACAAAGACACCTTCCAGAACATCCGCACCAGCCGCGCCTTCGTGGTCAACCTGGTTGATGAGGCCGTCGTGGAGGCGATGGTCATGACGGCGACAGACTTTCCGGCTGAGGAGAGCGAGGTGGAGGCGCTTGGCCTGGAAACGATACCCTCAGATCTCGTCCTGCCCCCCCGCTTGGCCGCATCGCCTGTTCAGATGGAGTGCCGCGAAGCCGCCTCGGTACAGATCGGCCAGACGCGCGTGGTGCTGGGCGAGGTGGTCCGCATCCATCTACGCGAGGGTCTGTTGGACCCCGAGCGCTTCTACGTGCGTGCCGAAGAGCTGCGCATGGTGGGCCGGATGCACGGTGGCGGATGGTACACGCGCACCCAGGATCGCTTCGAGGTGCCCCGCCTGACGTATGCGGAGTGGATGGCCCAGCAGGACGGCACCCGCACGGACCAGGGCTGAGACGCAAGGGCAACGCCCAGGGCTACGGTGAGGCTGGACGTTGCGCCCTGCGCCCCCCTTGCGTGGTGCAAAGGGTCACCCTGATGTGTGGCGGTACCAAGATGGGGACGTCGTTCACGGTGTGGCAAGGCACAAACGCGGGGAGGCCTGCGCAACGCCCTGGCATGGCAAATCCCTACACCTCGGCCTCGGCAAGGGCGTGCGCTGGATCAGCGGCAAGCCACGCACCACACTTGGCCGTGAGCAGATAAAACAGCGGTGTGTCGATCAAGGCGATGGCGGCTTTGAACAGGTACTGGCCCACGATAATCCCCCACCACACCGACCAACTGATCGCCGTCGTGCCATCGTTGTTATCCACGTTGGGCCAGATGACCAGCGCAATGGTCACCACAAGCACCGTGTCCACCATCTGGCTGACGACCGTGGAGGCGTTGTTGCGCAGCCAGAGGTGCTTGCCATCGGTGAGTTCGCGCCAGAACTCGAAGAACTGCACGTCCACGAACTGTGCGGTGAGGTAGGCCACCATCGACCCGAAGACGATGCCCGGGAGGAGCCCAAAAACGCGGTTGAACGACGCTTGGTCAACGGGCGATTGGTCAAAGATGGGCGCCATATTCGCCATCCATACGACTAGCGTCACGAAGACGCTCACGGCAAAGCCTACCTTGACGACCAATGTGGCGCGCTCGCGCCCGTAGAGTTCCGAGATGAGGTCCGTGGCGAGGAACGTGACCGGATAGGCGATGATGCCGCACGAAAGCTCTTGCCCGAACAGCACGAAGAACTTGCCTGCGATGGCGTTGGTCATGACCAGTGCGCCCAGGAAGATGCCGGCCAAGAGCAGGTACAGGCGTTCAGAGCGGTTCGGTGTGCCCGTACGCAGGTGGTCGACGAAAGCAGAAGTAGCCATACGATCAGAGTGGCGAGCCCAGTTATAGGAACGGCACAAAATAGGCCTGACCACGCAAGCGAAGTGTGAAAGCATCTGTGCGAGAGCAGGCCAGTTATGCACACTTGTGAAAAACAAAGCGCAAACGCAATGCACATTGACGTTAAGCAATGGCGCAAACGGCCGCGATTTGACAGCACACGAGCGTGCGGATATATTGACGGCTCACTTCGGCTCTGCCCAAGGCTAGCCTCTGGCGATCATCGTCCGTCCCCACAACAACCGGATCGCGTATCGACAGCCTTGCTATCACCACATGTACGCATACCATTTAGCGCGCGCCTCCTCGGTGTGCTCCTCCTTGCTGTGGCCACTAGCTTGGCCACGGAGGCTAACGCACAGTTTTCAGGCATGTGGGTGCCTGAACGCGTAACCGCTGAGGACAATGTGCAGGCCTTCGCCCAATGGGCAGGCCACGCGTCCATCGACGGGCTGATCGTTCAGCTGCCCGAGGGTACTCGGCTACGTCAGGTGCATGTGCTACGGCCGGGGATGGTACCCATCGAGGCGGGTTTGCGCGGTGAGGCTGGCGGTGGCTACCGCGTCACGTTTCCCGATGGGCTGCGCGCCGAAGCCACGTTGGCACTCAACATGGATGTAGGCCGTGTGCTGGGCCCCGCGGCGTGGTCTCTCACACCCTACGTGGAAGAACGCACCAGAACCGAATCCCGCCAGCTGCAGCCCGACCGTGCAGCGCGCGGCCGCCTGACTGTAGAACCGCGCCAGCGCAGCACCGACAACTACGCCCTGCGCCTCGCCGACTCTACCTCCACCGTGGCGCTTCGCCCTGGCATGATGCCGGACCTCGGCACGCAGATGGCATTCACTATAGAGTTTTGGATGCGGTCCGTGGGGCTGTCTGAGGTGGTCGCCTCTACGTGGACGGGCGACGAAAGCGACCCGTACCCACTGGATGTAGTGGTCGATGGCCAAGGCCAGCTGGTCGTCTACCGAGGCCAACCGGGCGAGCACCAGGCCATGACGTCACGGCGCCCCGTGGCCGATGGGCAATGGCACCATGTCGCCCTCGTGAATGATCCGAAGACCCGCTGGAGTCGCCTGCTTCTCAACGGCGTGGTCGTGGACTCGCTCTTCAACCGCACCCAGATCGACATTCGCCACCAACAGCCGCTCGCGCTAGGCCGCCGTGTGCCCGCCTCAGCGGTGACACCCGCTGACCAGATGCAGCCGTATACAGGTTGGCTCGATGAAGTCAGGCTGTGGCCGGGTGCCCGTCCGGCTCCCTTGCTTCGGCAGATGATGCGTGAGCCTGTGGTTGATGCGCCCGAAGGAACGGTGGTGCTCAACTTCGACGAGGAAGGGAATATTCCGCCGGAGTGGTTGAAGGACACGCCGCAACGCCTGCCTCGGGCGCCTTCGAGCCTCTCGTTTTTCTACCCCGTGCGCGGCCTCAAAGCTGAACTGAGCGACCAAGCCGTCGAACTGGAGTGGCAGACCGCCGCCACAGGGATACAGGCCTTCGTCATCGAGCGTTCGGCCAACGGCGTTGACTTCGAAGCGGTCGGGCAAGTGGTCCGCGCCGCTGGCGATGTACAGCGGACATTTGCCTTCCAAGACTTGCAGCCCGATTTCAAGCGCCAGGTGCTCTACTACCGCGTCCGGCAACGCTTCATCGGTGGGGCCGAGCGCGTGTCTGGGGTGCTCAAGGTAGGCATCGCCGATGCCGAGCAGCCGGGCCGTGCGATACTCATCGGCAATTACCCCAACCCGTTCAATCCCCTCACAACCGTCGAGTATCAGGTGAACGAGACCGTGCACGTATCGCTTTCGGTGTGGGACCTGTCTGGGCAGCGCATTCGCGACCTGGTGGACGAGGAGAAGACGCCCGGGACGTATCAGGTTGGCTTCGGGGCCGTCGAGCTGCCGAGTGGCACCTACTTCGTGCGCTTGCAGCTTGCCGAAGGCACACAGTATCACAAGATGACCCTGACGAAGTAATCATCATAGCAGTCCCTCTGTGCTGTGGGCAACCTGTAAAGGTGCGTGTGCATCTGATGTACGGATCCCCGCTGTCACACCTGGAGCTGACAGAACCAAATCGGCGTCATCTCGTCGGACAAGCATCGTACAGAGTGTGGCTGAACGGAAGAGGGTTGATGCGTATCGCTGGGATCATATTCTGGATGGTTGGGCTGGTCGGCGGAGGCTATGCCCAGCATTCCACTCCTCGCTACACGCTCGAAACGTTCGCTCGCATGACCCCTGCAACGGTCGCTGTAGGCGAAACGTTCACAGTGGTCATCGAGGTCTACGCCCAAACGCACAGTGCCCGCGATGTCATCCGCCTGCATGATGCACTGGAGCAGGCCGGGTTCAGTGGCGATGGGGAGAATGCCGCCTATGTGGCAGCCCACGATGCTATGGGCTGGCAGAAGCAAACCCCCGCGGGCCGGTTGTGGCTTGGCGAGCAGACCTACTCCTTCCGCGCTACGGCACCCGGCCCGATAAAGACGCCGACATGGAGGCTGTCCGTGGGGGATGCGCACACCACCGTCTCTTCGCTGACGGGGCTGGCCTACGCACCTGATGCCGCCGTTCGCCGCGCCGCTGTGCTACCCATCGTAGCAGAACGCCAAACCGAGACGATGGGCCGATCTATTCGCCGATCCGGATCAGCATTCGCTGTAGGACCTGACGCGCTCGTGACGAGCTTCCACGTGGTAGGTGGAGCACATAAGGTTTGGATCACGCTACCCAACGGTCGTCGCATCACTACCCGCCGCGCTTGGGTGGTCGATCCTGACCGCGACGTGATCGTGTTGCACGTGGGCGGGGATGCGCTCGAAAAGGCGGGTGTTGAGCCGCTGGTGATGGCCGACCTCGACATGTACACGCCTACGGATGTAGTTGCCTACACGTACGGCTGGCCCAACGGTATGCGCCGGATGACGGCAGGCCGTCGCCACACACACGCCTCGCTCTCGCCTACATCTCTCCAATGGTTCAGCACCAACCCTGTGCGCCCTGGCGACAGCGGAGGTCCTCTGTTTAACAGCGAAGGCCGCGTCTTAGGCGTTGTTTCGTCTGGAATGGCGCAGGCCGGCCAGCGGCATGTGCTGAGCGAGGAGCTGTGTATTGCCACCGACCCCCGCCCGGCCTTGCAACAACTGCGCTGGACGGCGAAGCCGCGACGCCTGACCTCCTGGTGGCGCGATGATATGGTAGCTCAAGCGCCGTACACGTTAGCCCGCCTCTGGTTAGGTCGGTCAAAGGGGGAACGCCTGGCTGCCCGCGCCTTGTACGCAGACCGGATGCCAGCTCATATCTCCGACCCGGAACTACACTTTCTCACTGGAGCCCTGCTGCAACTCCAGGGCGATGCATCGGGAGCAAAAGCAGCATACGAGCAGACGCTCATCTTGCACGAGGGGCACTTCGCCGCGGCGTACTCGCTCGGCGTTCATCATCTGCGCGCGCGCAGGCCCGTGCACGCGCACCGATACTTCGCGCAGGCACGACAGTCGCCAGCTTACCGCCATCTGGCTACGTATGGAATGGCTCAGGCCCAAATGGGGCGCCTGATGTACCGACAGGCCGTGGCCTCACTCTTAGCCGTACTGCGGTATGACGGAGCGTTTGGGCCTGCACTGTTTGACCTAGCGCTATGTTATTGGGCTCTGGATGATGCCGTGCGCCTTGAGCAAGTGCGCTTCAAGCTCGAACAGCAGCATCCCTACTGGGCCAAACGCCTCCGCCTCGTGCTTGAGGGCCACGGCATTCCGCCCATCGTCTTGGAGGCGCCGTCACTTCACATTGAATTGAGAAGAAACGCCCGCGCACGTTGACGTTGTACGGCGGCCTTCGGATATTGCAGGTGGCATTACAATCTGGTAACATATAACACCAATTCGCGGGCGCACTGTATGAGTTACGATCAGGAGAAGAGGTACAGACCGGGGAGCGGCAATGGCCACCAGCACGGCCAAGGCCGTAGTCAGCGTTCAGACCGGGGGCGTTACCGAGACGAAGTCTTTTCGCGGCGGGTACCTGCTGGGAAGCGTACGTACTTCTTCGACGTGAAGACTACACGGTCCGGCGAAGACTTCTTTGTGACCATCACCGAGAGCAAGCGCGTGGGCGAAGGCAACTACGAAAAGCATAAGCTCTTCCTGTACAAGGAAGACTTCGGCAAGTTTGTCTCGGCCATCCATGAGGTGGTGCAGCACATCAAAGATGAGCATCTGCCAGACTACGACTTCCGCTATCTGCCAGACCTCTCGTTTGACCCTGCCGTCTTTGCCGAGCGGGAGGACGAGTATCAGGACTAGCGGCTCGGCTCGCTACTCTTGCTCCGGGCGCCAGGTGTAGAACATCACGCTTGGGGTTGGTGCCGTCAGCACAACAGCCAACTCAAAGCTGCCGTCGCTGAGCCTGCGTGCGTCAATATCCTGCACTTGATGCTGGGAGTTCACCTGCGGGTTGGGCTCCACGAGGCGATGCTTGAGCTGGCCACGCTGATCGAAAACATCAATATGCAGCCAGCCCGGACGGCTGTTGAGTACGAAGAGGTAAGGGCCGCTAGCCGCTGCCGAAGCTGAGAGCAGCGGAGGACCTTTTCGGGCATTTCCACCTGTGAAGAAGGTGCGGCTGCGGGCAAGCATGGGGGAGTCGAAGCCAAAGAGGACCAGCGAGTCCAACGGCGTGCTCGGCTGAATAATGTCAACCACAGGGCGAAACCCAGACAGGCTGAGCAGTGAGTCACCCCAGGTGCGCAACAGCCCGGCTTGCCTGAACCGATCTCCAGATAGTGCCATCTGATCAATCTCACGGCCTGACTCGTCGAGATGGGCTACGTATCCATCAAGCGTTTCGCCAACAGCCTTGAAGTAGAAGCCGCCGCCATCGGCTGCACCCCATGTGAGGAGGCCCTCGGGGTCGAGGGTGTAAGGTACCTGAATGCGCTCCTCAACCACGCCGCTGAGCAAGACGTCGAAGCGCAGCGCAGGCGGGTTGTAGACCACCAGGCTGTCGCCGCGCCAGCCTGCTAGGTAGGGAGCCTCAAAGTCACCTACCCACCACTCTTCAGCAAAGTCACCTTGCGTGGTCCAGATAAAGATCCGCTGCCGCTCAACGTCGGCAGTATATACACGTCCATCTGGACCAAACCGAACCGTGCGCGGGAATTTGAGCGTGTAATCTGGCGTTTGTGTGGCTGTCCACCCTTCGGTGAGTGTATCTACAGGAAGTGACTGAGCAAAGCTACGTGATAAGGAGTCTGCAGAGAAGAGGTCTCTTGGCTCCTCGCGCTGGCAAGAGCCGGGTAAACACCCCGCAAGGGGAAACACGAGACATACTAGAAGTGCAGACCACCCTGTGGGGAGGCGTGAAAATGTGTAGCGCATGGGCACCCTCAGTCATTCGCCGCAAAGATAGGGTGCGTGACGAAGAGGCTGGCGTGAAAATGTGACGTCACCTGCGGAAAAGCGTGACGACGAGCGTAATGACTGAGGCCGATGTAGAGACAGCGGTGAAGGCGTTTTGCCACCGGAAGAGTTCACGCGTCTCAACGTAAACCGACAGCACATCGCCGTCAGTCATAGGCATGTCGG
>JBCCMF010000247.1:0-7320 GCA_039026435.1 Bacteroidota bacterium | reverse complement strand
TTCCAGTCGGGCATACAGCACGGGAAAGCTGCCGTCGGCCACGTAGGTGTCAATCATCGCGTCTAGCGCGGCGGGATCTGCAACCGTCAGAGGCGTCGGCGGCTCGGGCTGGCAAGCCGCCAGCAAAAACACCAGTGCCGCGCCCACCAGCATCGCGACTCGTGCCATCAGGGTTGTCTTCTTCATACCAGAGAGGCTCACTTGAATTCATCGGCCAGTGCTGCACTAGTGGCTGGGCCATCCCGCTACTTCGACGGCGCGACGGATCTCGCCGATCAGCCCATTGCCTCGCGTGCCGTTTGTGAAGATCACCAAGCCACCTCGTAGGTTGGTGTACCCCGCCATCAACGCACGGTAGGAGTTGTTGGCGCCGCCGTGTACGAAGTTCAGCGTCTCGCCCTCCCCGCCCACCTCGGGCCCGAGCCCGTAGATGCCGGGCGGTACCGCGGTCATCATATCACGCGCCGTCTCTTGCGCCAGGAAGGCGTTTTCATTTCCGTGGTACGACTCGATAACCGCGATGCTGACGCCCGGGACGCCATAGAAGGCCATGCGCTCCTCGAGACTCCAGCGGATGGAGGGGTCGTCATTTCCGCGAGGGCCGAGACTGGACTCTACCGTGCGAATCCGGGACTCAAGATCAGCAGCGGCCTGGGCGTTGGTGTCCTGCCCGGGCAGGGACAGTAGAACAGTGCTTAAAACCGCTACAATGAAAGCCCGACGCGTTGCCATAGTGCGCTGTGTTTGGAGTTGGACGCTCAGTGTTCGGGGCATCCAGCGGGCAGGCTGCATCCCATGTGATGGCGTAGAAAAATGGAACGCCGACCTTGTTCCGTCTTGCCAGCCTTCACAGGGCCTTACCTCATCGCGTTCATTGATCTGCCCGGCCGAGGTCTTCGAGCCAAAACGCGTGACGCTTGAGCTCTGCGGCGAAGACGGCAAGGCGTATTCGATGCACAACGTAGTCACCAGCGCTGCCGAGGGCAAGCTATGGAAGGTGGCCAAGATCGCTCAAATCCTTATGCCGACCGCTGGCTCGCTTATTTGTCTTCAGACAATCCAGCTCGATTATCGATGCTCGTGTACCCCCAAGATCGTCTTGGATCCGCTTTGGGTAGCAGTCGCTGAATTCGACCCCGCTTATGCTCGTCAGAATCTCCACGCGTAGGGGCGGATAACCCATGCGGATGACTCGATCAGCTTGCTCGAACAACTCGGCCCTCAATTCAGGAACGTCAAAACCGAAGTTGAGAAGAACGTTGTAGATCCGTTCAGCATTATCTCGACTACGTTCAATCCAAATATCAATGTCGCCCGTCGTGCGCGGATAGCCGTGATAGGCAACAGCATACCCGCCCACAACCAGGTACCTCACTTCATGAGCATGTAGCAACTTCAATAGTTCGCTGAATTCGGTCGGAAGCGGGATTGTAGACATAGTTGAGTTGGCGCATCTCTTCCAGGGCTTCCAAGCGCTGCTGTGGCGTCAACGAGAGCCAGTAGGCACGGTCCTCCTCCTCTGCCTCAGCGAAGGATGTAACGGAAAACGCGGAACGGTCGAGACGAAAGCCAGGCTTAGACATACGATCTGAAGGTACGTTTTGGGGCCGACTGGTTAAACTACACCGGATATGTTTCGCTCCGAAGGCGGCATCATGCCAAGGCCAAGCACGCTACGCCGATTTTACTGCAGCGTGCACGGACGAAAACAGCCAGACAGCACCAAAATGTCGAGCTTGCTGTCGCTTGGAACAAGGAAATGCCCGAGGCCCCTCTCTTCACTGAGACCGCGCCGTATTGGCGACCGCGTTGATGACATTGATCCACTCGGCACAGTCTTGAGTAGTTCACCACGGTCTCGAGATGGTCGCACCTCATCGTTGTCATCGGAAGAGGAAGCGTACGCAGCACGTTCGGCAGCTGCGGAGGTATCGTCGTCGTTGAAAGATAGAGCGCTTGTTTACCTGGTTGCAGAACGTTCGGCGTTTGGTGGCTCGGTAGGAGCGCCCTAGCTCGAACTATCCGGGCTTTGTGCTCCCGGGGCGCCTCGCTATCTTGCTCCGAACACTTTTCGGATGATTACCAGACTATCTCCAGGACAAACACATGCGACAGGTCTCTCTTTGGCGAAAGTGGGTGGTAGCAGGCGTATTGATGGCGATACCCGCAACCGTCACCGCACAGGAAGCTAAGCTCACGCTTGATGACCTGTTCGCCACGCCAAAACTGACCGGCACGACCCCGTCCCAGCCTGCCTGGGCACCAAACAGCGAGCACTTCGCCTTCTCCTGGAGTGAACCCGGACAGCCAGGGCGTGGCCTCTGGGTCTCCACCAGCGATGGGCAAGACGTGCGCCTCCGTTCCGATGCAGCCTCCGCATCCGTGCGCGCTATCGTATGGACCGATGCGACCACCATCGTCAGCCTGCGAGGTAACACGCTTTGGCAGACCTCGCTGAGCCGTGGCGACGACGTCCCGCTTATGCCCGTCGAGGCTGGCGCTCGGTACCTGTCGCTATCGTCGAGCGGCACTCAGGCGGCGTACGTACTGAACGGTGACCTGTGGCTTGTGGACTTCGCTTCCAGACAGAACAGGCAGCTCACCGCGCTCGGCATCGCCAGCCTCTCGAGCTTGTCGAAGGGGCGCTACAGCCGACCGGAACGCGAAATAGGCCCAGGCATCTGGAGCGGGCCCACGTACAAGTGGTCGCCGGATGGCACGACCATCGCGCTGCACATCGTGGACCGCCGCGAGATGCGCACCGTGCCGTTCCCGGATTACCTCGCGCCCGAAACCAATCCCAACGAGGTGCGCCGAGGCTACCCGGGTGACCCTAACGAGATTCGGAGGGTAGGCCTGCTGGATGTACAAAGCGGTGACCTCACGTACGTCGACTTACCCGCCCCGGACGCCAACCAGGTCATCGACTTCAACTGGTCACCGAGCGGCGCGCTGCTAGTGGATACCGCCTCCGACACGGCGGTGGAACGCAAGCTGTTCGTCGTCGCGCCTGGAGAACGCGAGCCGCGCGAGATTTGGCGAGGTGTCCGGGAGAGCCGCATGTATACCTCGTTTGGCTCTACCTGGCATCCCGACGGTGAGCATGTCGTGTTCTTGAGCGATATGGGTGACCGCTATGGCCTGTATGCGCTCGACGCCTCAGCGCCGGGGGATCCGCAGCTCTTAACCGATCCGTCTTACGATGTGCTGTCCGCCCCACGCGTGGCGGGTGGTGCGCTGTTCTATGCAGGCAACGGCGTGAATCCGTACGAACAGCACGTGTATCGCCTGAACCTGTCTGGTGGCTCGCCCGAGCAGGTGACGCGGCTGGCAGGCCGCAACACAGGCCACCCCTCGCCGGACGGCCAACACCTGGCGTTCCTGCACAGCAACGACACGTCGCCGACGGAGCTGTACGTGATGAGCCGCGACGGCGGGGATGCCACGCGCATCACCCACTCGCCGCTGCCCGCCTTCACGGAGCGCACGTGGGCGGCGGCGGAGTACGTCAGCTTCCCCAGTCTGGTAGATGACTACACGCTGCATGCCCGGATCCTGAAGCCTACCAATATGCAGCCCAGCGCGACGTACCCGGTGCTGTTTGGGCCGGTGTACTCGAACACGGCGCGGAACCGCTGGGCGGGTAACTACAGCCTCGTGCAGCAGCTGCTGGTCCAGAAGGGCTACATCATCGTGCAGGTGGACTCACGCGGCAGCAACGGCTATGGCCGGGCCTTCCGGGAGGAGTTCCTGCTGGGCTTTGCCGACCAGGACATCGAGGACTATGCGAGTGCCGTGGCCTACATGGAGTCGCTGGACTACGTCGATCCCGACCGCATTGGCATCTGGGGCAGCAGCTACGGGGGCACGCTCGCTGTGTACGCGCTGCTGATGAAGCCGGGCTTGTTCCAGGTGGGCGTGGCGGCAGCAGCAGCGGTGGACCCGGTCTTCTTTGGCACCGACGACGTTGCAATTGTGCGGCGCCCTCAGACCTACCCGGAGGTCTTCGAACGAAAAGCGCTCCACCTTACCGCGAATCTGGAGGACAAGCTCTTGTTCATCCACGGCCTGCAGGACCATGTGGTGCCGTTCAAGACGACGGCTGTGTTGGCGGAAGAGCTGATCAAGCAGGGCAAGGACTTCGACTTTGCGTTTGCCCCGGGTGCCACGCACGGATGGAGCCGGGAGCGGCACTACGACCGCTACCTGTTTGGTAAGCTGATCGACTACTTCGACCGCCACCTAGCCGTGCCGTCTGAGTAGACGCGTTGCCATGGTCTTGGCAGTAGGCTGCGCGTGCGTTGCTCAGCTTCGCATTGTAGCACGATGGTATGCGGTATAACGATTTGAGCTAACGCGCAAAGTGGCAAACGCTAGGATTGACTGGGGTAATGAGACGCCTGCCGCCATGCGAAGTTCAAACAGCAGACGCCCTTTGTCGCTGTTGAGCGACTTGTTATATGGACCCCGGCTACGCCACCAACTCCAGCAGGTCTTCCACCACGTAGTCTGCTCCCGTTGACTCACCACCGCCTCCGATCAGGATTGACGACAGGCCCGCCGCTTTCGCTCCCCCAACGTCGCGCCGGATGCTGTCACCAATCACGACGCACTCACGCGGATGGACTGCCAGCTCCTCTACGGCCAGCGCAAACCCACGTGGGGACGGCTTCACGCTTCCTATCTCGGACGAAAAAATCGTGGTCTCGAAGAGGTCCAATACACCAGCACGACCCAGTTCATCGAGCCACGGCGCTTTCTGAGCCCAAATGTCGGCTACCAAAGCAAGCCTGTGGCTCGAAGCAAGACGCTGCAGTCCGTCGGCATAAGGCTCAGGTATACGACCCAATTCGTGTGTAGCAAACGTCCGCTCCAGTCGGTACACCTCGGCGGGACTCAGTTCATGCTCATCTGCGAGTCCGCGCAGGACAGCGGCCACAGTTGGAAATGTGTCGTGAAAGGCTGGATCGGGGTAAAGGCCGTCCAGGTGTTCGTAGGTTGCGGTGATAAAAGCGTTGACTTGCTCAGGTTGAAGCGATCCGCCGAATTGTTTGTACGTGGCAGCATAGTCGTACTGAGGACCAAATCGATCTTCGCCAAACATGAAGGTGCTGTTCATGTCAAGCAACAGACAGGAGAAAGGGTGGAGGATATGGCTTTTGGTCTTGTCCATATAACTAGTGTATATGTATGCGGTGTCTGAATATAGCGCTACTCTTTGTAGCTACAAGGCCCGTCTATGCCAGGGTTTAGCTGAGTTGGCTGAATTATATCAGGACAGTGTCCGAATATACAATTATATTCAGACACAGCAAATAAAAACTATCATGCCTCGTCCCAAGCTCCTTACCGCAGTACGTCAGGCCTGTCGCCTTCGGCATTTGAGCTACCGTACGGAGCAAGCCTATGTGGCTTGGGTACGGCGCTTCGTACTGTATCACAACACCCAGCATCCAAGCTGTCTGGATGAGCGGCACGTACTGGCTTACCTCACCCACCTCGCGGTGGATCGGGATGTGGCTGCATCCACGCAGAACCAAGCGAAGGGCGCGCTGCTTTTCCTGTACCGCTACGTCATTCACCGCCCGCTCGGCGAATTAGGGGACGCCGTGAAGGCGAAACGCCCCAAGCGCTTACCTGTCGTTCTTACCAGGGAGGAGGTACACGTCGTATTGACCCACCTCCCCGATGTCCACCGCATTGTGGCTGCTCTTCTGTACGGTTCAGGGTTGCGATTGCGCGAAGCCCTTCAGCTGCGGGTAAAGGATCTCGATTTTGCCCAGCAGACGCTGCACGTTAGGGATGGCAAAGGCGGTAAGGATCGCATCACGGTGCTGCCGTCAAGCCTACACATGCCGTTACAGGGGCAATTAGAACGCGCTAAGCGCCTGTATCAGCAAGATCGTAGCGCGCAACGACCGGGTGTATCGCTTCCTAACGCTCTTGCCCGGAAGTATCCCTCTGCACCCACCTCGTGGTCGTGGTACTACCTCTTCCCGTCCAAACGGCTGTCGGTTGACCCACGCAGCGGCTTGCAGAAGCGTCATCACATCAATGATTCTGGCCCACAGAAAGCCATGCAGCGGGCCGTGCGCCGAGCAGGCCTGGCGAAGCGTGCGTCTTGCCACACATTTAGGCACAGCTTTGCCACGCACCTCCTAGAGAACGGCTATGACATCCGCACCGTGCAGAGCCTACTCGGGCACAAGGATGTACGGACCACGATGATCTACACCCATGTGCTCAACCAAGGCACCGCAGTGCGCAGCCCGCTCGATAGCTTGACCACTCACCCCTCGGCGAACAACCGCTGGCCCGTGGCGAAGTCGTAGAGCGTGAGGCGGCGCAGCTGGAAGTAGCTCACCCAGAAGCTGCGCAGCTCCTGGATGTAGGCGCGGCGGGCGCTGTCCTTGGCCTGCTGCGCGTTGAACGGCTCCGTGATGTCGATGCTGCCGAACCGTTAGCCAGCTACCTGGGCCAACGCACCCGGAGCGAGCCGTTCGAGCACCGATTGGATAGACGGCACGAGCGGCAGGAGGTCGTCCAGCTTGTTCGAGAACGACCGGATAATCACAATCCGAATCGTGAGGTTGGAGCGGTCCTGCTGGTACGCGATGCCCCGATCCAGCGTCACAAACGCATCGAACTCGATGTCGGCCCGGCGCAGGAGATCGCCGTTCAGCACGCCCGACCATCCGCGCTCCTGAACGGTGATCACATCGTACCCCGCGCCGAATGCTCGTTTGAGCTTGCGCGGCACGTTCTCGTCGAGAAGCACCCGCATCAGACGACCTGTTCACCCTCCCGAGGCGTGAGTTCAAGCGCGTCATTGAGCGCCAGCGCTAGAAAGGCTTCGGCCTGTCCTCTGCTGACGCTTGGGAAATCGTCCAAGAAGGCTTCGATCGTCACGCCCGCACGGAGGTGTTGGATCAGGGAATCGACTGGAACCCGCGTGCCCGTGAAGACAGGCGTACCGCTGAGGCGGTCTGGATGGGCGTGGTATATACTCGCGCGGTCCATACGTATCGAGAGGATGGGTTCTAGCCAGAAACGTGTTTAACGCTTGCCCGATCCCGGCGCTTTGGGGTGGCGAGCCAGCAAACAAGCCGACACGAGTGGTGGCGCTTCGCCCACTCACTCCTCCACAAACAACCGCTGACCAGTGGCGAAGTCGTAGAGCGTGAGGCGGCGCAGTTGGAAGTAGCTCACCCAGAAGCTGCGCAGCTCCTGGATGTAGGCGCGGCGGGCGCTGTCCTTGGCCTGCTGCGCGTTGAACAGCTCGGTGATGTCGATGCTGCCGATGCTGTAGCGGTTGCGGGC
>JBCCMF010000246.1:0-7341 GCA_039026435.1 Bacteroidota bacterium | reverse complement strand
TGGGCGTACTTCGTGCCGATGCTGCTCACCACGCTGGGCGTGATCCCCGCCGAGCATCCGCTGTACAGTTGGGCCAGCCGCTACCTGCTGCCGGTGGCGCTCTTCCTGCTGATGATCGCCGTAGATGTGCCCGCCATCCTCAAGCTCGGCGGCTTGGCCCTGGCGATGATGCTCGCAGGCACGGCAGGCATCGTGATTGGCGGACCCGTGTCGTTTGCGTTGTTCGGCGGTTTGTTCGAGGACCCCGAGGCGTGGAAAGGCTTCGCTGCGCTCTCCGGCAGCTGGATTGGCGGCGGCGCGAACCTTGTCGCCGTGCAGCAGAGCGTCGGCGCCTCGGCGGCTACGTTGGCACCGCTGATCGTGGTGGATGTGGTGGTGGGTTACGGCTGGATGGGCGTGCTCATCGCCCTCAGCGCGGTGCAGCACCGCTTCGACCGCTGGGTCGGCGCCGACCTCTCGGCGGTCAACGCCCTCAACGAACGCCTCGGCGCCCTCGATGCCGAGCGCGAGCCCGCCAGCATCCCGCAGCTGATGGTGATGCTGGGCATTGCCTTCGGTGCGGCTGTCCTCTGCCGTCTCGCGGGCGACGCGCTGCCTGCCCTGGGCGCCATCATCAGCCACAGCACATGGGCCGTGCTGCTCGTGGTGACGCTAGGGCTTGCCCTGTCGTTCACGCCCATGCGCAAGCTGGAGCGCGTCGGCGCGTCGCGGATCGGCTACGTGGCGCTCTACCTGCTCCTGGCCACCATCGGCGCCCAGGCCGATCTTGCCAAAGTCCTCGAAGCCCCGCTGTACCTGCTGGCCGGGCTCGTCTGGATCCTCATCCACGTCGCCATCCTCTTCCTCGCGGCCAAGCTGCTGAAGGCCCCGCTCTTCTTTGTGGCGACGGGCAGCATGGCCAACGTGGGCGGAGCAGCCAGCGCGCCCATCGTGGCGGGCGTCTACCTCCCGGCGATGGCGCCCGTGGGTCTGCTGATGGCGGTGGCGGGCTACTTCCTAGGCATCTACGCCGCGCTATTCTGCGCGTACCTCCTCTCCCTCCTCAGCGGCTGAGGCATCATCAGCGGCCAGCACGGGAAGGCGCTCGGGGTAGCGGAAGGCGCCGAGGAACTGTTCGAGGTGATCGCCAGAATCATCCACTGTGATTGAAGCGGGTAGGGTGTTTGCTGTATGCGCCCCGAGCAGCATGGGCCCCAGCATGAGCGCTGGTCCAGCGAGCCGAAGCTGAGGCGATGGCGCCGCGCCGCGTTGGATGGAGATGGCGTCTGGGGTGAGTTGAAACGCGTAGGGCACGGCATCCGCGACGAGTTCGGCCGTCAGCGTCATCCCGCCGAGGTAGCGCCGCTTGAGGCTCACGAGTAGCCACTCGAGGCGGCGCTCGTCTCCGGCCTCAACGGTATGCATCTCCGTCATGCCCCAGCCACCGAGGGCGTGGATGGCAGGCTCCAGCGCCGCGCCACGCTCAGACAAGCGATAGGCGAAGCTGCGCGCTGTGGGCGTTCGCCGCACGCGCTCGATCAGGCCGTGCGCCTCCATCTCCTTGAGCCGCTTCGCCAGCAGGTTGGTCGTGATGCCCGGCAGGCCGTGCTGCAGGTCCGAGTAGCGGAGCGGCCCGAGCAGCAGATTCCGCACGATAAGGAGCGTCCACCGCTCGCCCACGAGGTCAAGCGCCTTCGCAAGCCCACAAAACTGATGATAGGTACGACGTTTCACTACTATTTTTTAAAGTAAATGGTTGAATAAAAGATTTCACTTCCCTCCTCTGTGCTCATCGACGCGTTCCGCCCCAGGCGGCGCGGCGCAATCGTGCCCTCTTCGCTCAATCCTGATCTGTGATGCCCGTGGTTTCTTCGGCTCCCACCACGTCTGCGGCTTGGCCCCGCAGCCTGGTACTCCTTCTCGGCACCTGGTTCGGGCTGGCCGTCTTCCTAGGCCTATCTGGTTCATTTTATCAGTCGCCTGCGCCCGTGGTGGGTGGCACGTTGTGGTCGCTGGTGGTGGCTTCACTGCTAGCAGGCTACTTCGTACCTGCCTTCCGGCATTGGGCCTTGACGATCCCCCTTCGGATGCTCGTGCTCTACCACGTCATCCGCTTCGTAGGCATCGCCTTTCTGGTGCTGCACGCGCGCGGCGAGTTGCCGTCTGAGTTTGCCCTGTTCGCAGGCTGGGGCGACATCGCGGTGGCCGTCACAGCAATCGCGGTCGTCGCCTTCGCCCTTCCCGTAAGCTCGCGTGTGCAATGGTGGATCGTGCTCATCTGGAACGTGGTCGGGCTGTTCGACATCCTCAGTGTCGTCGGGCGCGCGCTGCAACTCGGCCTCGCCGATATGCAGCAGATGGCCGCCATCACGGCTTTCCCGATGAGCCTGCTGCCGACGTTCATCGTGCCGCTCATCATCGCCACGCACGTGCTGATCTTCATCCGCCTGCGCCGGATGTCTCCTCATCTCGGCGATGCCGACGGTGTGGGCTAGCGGGCCAGCGTGAACGTGAAGGTCGCGCCCTGCCCCGGCATGCCCGTCGCCGCAATCCGACCGCCGTGGCGCTCCACGATGCGTTGGCAGATGGCCAGCCCGATACCTGTCCCGGGGTATGCCTCGCGGGTGTGGAGGCGCTGAAACACCTTGAAGATGCGGTCGGCGTGTTTCGGCGCGAAGCCGATGCCGTTGTCCTGCACCTGGATGACCCAGCCTTCTGCGGTTGCTGCAGCGCTGATATGAACCTCTGGCGGCGCCTCGCCTCTAAACTTAATGGCGTTGCTGATTAGGTTCTGCAGCAGCACGCTCAGCGTAGATCGGTCGCCCTGCACCACTGGGAGGTTTTCTGTCGTGATGGTCGCCCCGGTCTCCGCGATGCTTTTGGCCAGGGCACGCTCGATGCGCTCCACCTCCAGGTCGAGATAAACCTCGCTGGGCTGCAACTCGCCATTGGTGGCCCGCGAGTAGGCCAGCAGGTCTTTCAGCAGCTGCTCCATGCGCTCGGCGCTCTCGTGCACGAAGCGCAGGTACTCGGCGCTCCGCTCGTCCACGTGCTCGCCGTAGTGGCGGTTGAACAAGTCGAGGAAGCTGCGGATGGTGCGCAGCGGTTCACTCAGGTCATGCGAGGTGACGTAGGCGAACTGCTTCAACTCGGCGTTCATCCGTTCCAGCGCCTGCTCGTACGCCTTGCGATCGGTCATGTCGCTCACCGTGCCGATGACCGTCTTGACGGTCCCCGCCGAGGCTCGCTGGAAGGGCAGAGATCGATCTACGAACCATCGCCACGTTCCGTCGCTGTGGCGCGCGCGGTACTCCACCTCGCGCATCTGGTCGTCGGCAGACGCCCTGGCGGCGGCGAGGTGTGCCATCACCTTGGGCACGTCATTGGGGTGGATTTCAGGCCGCACCGCCTCCTCGCCATCGTCCAGACCCAACAGGTCCTTCACCTGGCTGCTGATGAAGACGTTCTCCATCGTTTCCAGATCGAGCACGTAGGTGAGGTCGGGGCTGGCCTCGATGATGCGTTCCCTGAAAACCTGCGCCTCGCGCAGCTGCAGCTCAACCTGTTTCTGCGCATCGATGTTGATGGTAGAGCCGATGATGCGCCAGATGCGGCCGTCGTCGAACAACGGTGTCAGGCTGGTGACCCACCAGTGGTCTTCCCCGTCGATGGGCACGCACTCCTCGTACGTCGTCAGCGCGCGCGCATCGAGGCAGCGCTGATAGTTGGCCTTGATTTGCTCAACGGCTCCAGCTGGGATGCGTGGCACGAGCTCATCGGGTGTGCGCCCGGCGAAGTAGGCTTCGCTGAGGCCTGTAAACCGCTCGAAGGCGGCGTTGTTGGCCACGAAGCGTATGGTGCCGTCCGGATCTACATCCATCACCCAGGTAGCCACGTCGGTGCCTTCGTAGATGCTGCGCAAGAACCCTTCGCTTTGCGCCAGCGCTGTCTGGGCTTCTACCTCGTCGGTGACATCGGTAAGCAGCCAGTACTCAGTGCCCACGTCGTAGTAGCCCTGGAAGCGTACGCGACGGGTGATGCCGTCGGCACAGCGGACGGGCACGGTGGTAGCCTGCGGGAAGCCAAGTTCGCGGTCGCCATCGTAGACAGCCCGTACGGCAGCACTCTGCCCGGGGTATAGCGTGGCAAACCACGCATCGAGCGTTGAGATCTCCTCCGTCTTGTACCCGATGATGGCTTCTACGTGGCGGTTGAAGTGTAGGCGCTGCTGGTCATCCACATGGACGATGCCTGCAGGCAATCTGCTCAAGAGCGCCTGATGGGAGGTAGACCACCCTACGACAGGCTCGGCATGCGGCGACGCCCCATCGCCGCGCCTCAGCAAGGCACGGAGGCGGGCATTCTCGTTGCGGAGCCGCTGGTTTTCAGCGGCGAGGTCACCTGTGGCTGGGGAAACGGGAGACATCGGCTCTTCTACACGTCAGAACAGCAAGGGCGGAATATTTTGCACGGCAGGCGCACAGCGCGGGCGCCATGCCGCTCTTCAATATCGGAATACCTCTGATAAAAATAAGGGGGTGGCCGCAGAGGGCGACGGGCACTACTTGTCCTGGACAAACCTCGTGCCCAAGCGGCTACTCGTACTGCGATGCGGGCCGTACGCCCCACAGCAGCATCGTCTCGATGTTGGCATAGTCTTCCTCGCCGTCGGCATCGGTGAATTTGTAGTCGCCCAGCATGGTGCGCTGCACCTGCGGCACGCGGGTCCAGTTTACACCCTCCGAGTCCTCGAACTCATCTGGGAATGGACTCTTGACGCGGTACGAGGGGTGGTAGGAGCGGTAGGTCTTGTCGGCTTCGTAGAGCGCAGCACGTCGGGCACCAGCCATCGTGGCGCTTTTGCCCATCACCTTGAACGGCGCGATGGTGATCGATGCGGTGTAGAGCCCATCCTCGTCTAGCTCGGTGTACTCGGGGCGCATCACTTTGAAGTCGCCGGGATGCGGATAGGCGCTGCGTTCGGTGTAAGTAGCCATGTGTGGTCGGAGAATCAACCGGGTTGGTTTTGGTACGAGCGCCCTTCAACCCACGATGCGAGACGCCGTTTCCCGGCACGCCGTCCCTGCAAACACGAGCCATCGCACAACACCACTTGAAGGATTACACCTTTCATCGTATTTATACGATAAAACGCCGGATGAGGTATTGACCTGATCTGTTTTTATCGTACATTTGCGATATACGATAAAAAAGCCGCTATGCCTCGCACCGCATCTGCCAACTTTGCCGCTACCGATGTTGAACTCGCCGCCTGGGCCAAGGCGCTCGGGCATCCCGCCCGCGTCGCCATCCTGCGTGTCCTTGCCGAACGAGGCACCTGCATCTGCGGCGAGATCGTGGACGACCTGCCGCTGGCGCAGGCCACCGTCTCGCAGCACCTCAAGGCGCTCAAACAGGCGGGCTTTGTGCAAGGCCGCATCGACGGGCCACGCTCGTGCTACTGCCTCAATCCAGCCACGCTAGCTGAGGCGCAACGTGCGCTTGCCGTCCTGTTCGCGGGGCTTGGCCCCGACTGCTGTTCCTCTTCACCTGATTCTACGTGTTCATGATGACCACACCCGAACCGAGTACCTGCTGCGCACCGACGCGCGCCACATCCGAACACCCTGTCGCCGATGCCGAGGTCATCCGCGCTACTGTGCGCGAAACCTACGCCGCCGTGGCCACCGCCGATGCCGAAAGCGGATGCGGGTGCGGCTCTAGCTGCTGCGAGGGCGGGCTGAGCGACATGATCGGCGATGCGTACGACACGGTGGACGGCTACGCGCCCGCTGCCGACTTGAAGCTGGGCTGCGGCGTGCCCACCGAGCACGCGGGGCTGGAACCGGGGCAGACCGTGCTCGATCTCGGCTCGGGCGCAGGCCTCGACCTGTTTATCGCACGCTCCATCGTGGGCGAAAGCGGCCACCTGATCGGCGTGGACATGACGCCAGCCATGATCGACCGCGCCCGTACCAACGCCGCCGACCTCGGCTACAGCAACGTCGCGTTTCGGCTGGGCGAGATCGAGCACTTACCCGTGCGAGCCGCCAGCGTGGACGTGGTGCTCAGCAACTGTGTGCTCAACCTCGTGCCGGACAAAGCAGCGGCCTTCGCCGAGATGCACCGCGTCCTCAAGCCCGGCGGCCACTTCTGCGTCTCCGACATCGTGGTGCAGGGCACACTCCCGCCCACCATCCAGCGCTCGCTCGAACTGCATGCGGGCTGCGTAGCTGGCGCCATCCCGTACGCCCGCTACCTCGACCTCCTGCGTGAAGCAGGCTTCACCGATGTGGAGGTCGTCGCCTCGCGCGTCATCGACGTGCCCGATAACGCCCTGCCCACCAGCGTCGATGCCGACGAGGTGCGCGCTTTCCGGGCGTCGGGCAACACGCTGCTCAGCATCACCGTGCGCGGGCAACGTCAGTAGGCAGCATTCGCCTTTTCGAAACCCGCATCCGCACCTCACGGTATTTGCCTGCGCACAAACTTGCGGAACCGTGGATATCGTAGATCCGGTTGAGATCAACCCGAATAAGCTAGGAGGCGAGCCCGTCTTCGCAGGGACGCGCATTCCCGTTGCGATTCTGTTCGACTACCTCGAATCGGGCGCCAGCGTGGATGCCTTTCTGGACGACTTTGACATTGACCGGGCTCTCGTGCACGTCTTCCTGCACGACTTGCGCGAGCGCACGGCAGCTACCGCGTAATCATCAAAGGCTGGGCGTGCTCGTGCTGGCCCACGGTGGCACGGAGGACGTACAGCCCTGCAGCCAGATCGGTCACATCTACCTGCACGCGATGCGCTTGGGCGGTGAGGTCGCCGTGATGCACGACCTTCACCTGGCGGCCTAGCACATCGTACACCGCAATCGTGGCGGAGGCGCGTGTTCCAAGCTCGACGGTCAACGTGGCACGGTCGCGGGCGGGATTCGGGTATGCCGGATGTACGACGAGCGCGGCCTCGGGCAGGGTGGTCATTTCCACGATGGGCGAGTAGGCGAAGGTGCCGTCGTAGTCGATCTGCTTGAGGCGAAACGCATACGAGCCGCTGACGGGCAGCGCGTGGCGGTACTGGTAGCGCTGGCGCTCCAGCGTGGTGCCGCGCCCCTCCACGAAGCTCAGCGCGGTCCACGACGCGGCATCGGCAGTCTGCATCTCCACCGAGAAGCCCGCGTTGTTCGTCTCGCTCGCCGTCTGCCATGCCAGCACCGCTGCCGCGCCGTCGAGCGTGCCGGTGAACGCCACCAACTCCACGGGCAGCGCCGTCTCAGCCTCGCCGATGCTGTACTCGCTGAAGCTGGTGACGCCCGTGCAGGTGAACGTGTTGGCGGTGCCATTGTAGGTGCAGTTGCCCGAGTC
>JBCCMF010000245.1:0-7376 GCA_039026435.1 Bacteroidota bacterium | reverse complement strand
GGGCTCCGCTTCGACCGCGCGTACGTGCAGTACCCGGTCTGCAACCCCAGCCGCTCCAGCATCCTCACAGGGCTATACCCCGAGCAGACCGGCGTACTGACGAACCAAGCGGCCTTCCGCACCAGCCTCCCCGATGTCTCTACGCTGCCGCAGTGGTTTCAGCAACACGGTTATCACACAGCCCGCGTCGGCAAGATCTTTCACTACAACGTGCCCGGGCACATCGGCACCGACGGTCAGGACGACCCGGCATCGTGGGATGAGGTCGTCAACCCGATTGGGATCGACAAGGCCGTGGAAGACCGCATCCATACCTTGCAGCCCGGTCGGTTCGGCGGGACGCTGTCGTGGCTGGCGGTTGATAGCGACAGCGCCCACACTGACGACGAAGGTGCCACAGCGGCCATTCGTTTGATGGAATCGCGACATCCCGACAAGACAGGCAAACCCCTTTTCCTCGCCGTTGGGTTCTACCGTCCGCATACCCCGTTCGTCGCGCCCACATCCTACTTCGACCGCTACCCTACCGACGCCATCGAGCCGATCATGGAAGCGGAGGAACATCGGCACGACAAGCCGCTCGCCGCGATGGCGGACCGGCCACGTCAGCTTGAGTTGGATGTGGAGACGCGTCGTGAGATCATCCAGGCCTACTACGCCTCCATCACTTACATGGACGCGCAGCTTGGCCGGCTGCTGGACGCGCTGGATACGCATGGCTTGGCCGATAACACGATCGTGGTCTTCGTATCGGATCACGGCTACCATCTGGGTCGGCATGGGCTGTGGCAGAAGGGCGACCTCTACGAAGGCTCGGTGCGCGTGCCGCTGGTCATTGCGATGCCCGACGCGCAGGTCGCCAACCACTCCGCCGATGCGCTGATCGAAGCCGTAGACCTCTACCCCACCTTGGCAGAACTCGCCGGGCTTCCGGCGGCACCGCATGTGGCGGGCCGGAGCTTTGCGCCACTCCTCGACGACCCAAACCGCCGTCATAGGCAGGCGGCGCTCTCCGTGGCGTGGAGCCGAGCCGGGTGGGTGAATAAGGATTTAGGCGGCGTTCCCATCCTGGGCCACTCCATCCGCACCGCGCGTTTCCGCTACACCGAATGGGCGCACGGACGCCACGGCGTGGAACTGTATGACTACCATACCGACCCCGATGAACAGACGAATCTCGCCGGGACGCCCGCGTTGGCGCGCCACGAGGCCGCGCTGAAGGTCCAACTTGACACCCGACGGCGCGCCAGCCAGCCACAGTGAGCGGGATCGGCGATGCCCGAACTACGCGGCTATCATCATTCCCGCCGATCAGCTACCTTACCCCTGTCCTCCACGTTCTCGGTATCCGCTGATGTCCCGCCTCCGCCTCCTCCCGCTCCTCTTCTTGGCCGCGGCCTGCGCTCCTGCAGAGCCAGAGGCACCGCCCAACATCTTGTTCGTCTTCACCGATGACCACAGCCTGGCCGCGCTCAGCGCCTACGGCTCGGAGATCAACCAGACGCCCAACATGGACCGCATCGCGGCGGAGGGCATGCGCTTCGACTACTGCCTCGTCACTAACTCCATCTGCGCGCCCAGCCGCGCCACCATCCTGACGGGCAAGTACTCGCACGTCAACGGCCAGATCACCAACGCCGAACGCTTCGACGGCGGTCAGTGGACGTTCCCGAAGGCGCTGCAAGACGCGGGCTACCAGACGGCGCTCATCGGCAAGTGGCACCTGCGCAGCGCGCCCACCGGCTTCGACTTCTGGCGGGTGCTCTTTGGGCAAGGGCCATACTACAACCCGCGCCTCCGCACGCCCGATGACACGCTCGAATTCACGGGCTACACCACCGACATCATCACCGATCAGGCGCTGTCGTGGCTCGACGAAGAGCGCGACCCCAGCCAGCCGTTCCTGCTGATGTACCAGCACAAGGCGCCCCATCGACGCTGGGAGTCCGGGCCTGACCACCTGGCGACGTACGACGGCGAGACCATCCCCGAGCCGGAGACGCTCTATGACGACTACGCAGGCCGAGGCAGCGCCGCCGCAGCCGCCACCATGCGCATCGCCGACAACCTCAGCGCCCGCGACCTCAAGATCACGCCGCCGCCCAACCTCACGCCGGAGCAGCTGGCCACCTGGAACGCGGCTTACGAACCCAAGAACCAAGCCGCCATCGACGCCAACCTGACGGGGCGCGACCTGGAGGCGTGGAAGTACCAGCGCTACATCAAAGACTACCTGCGCTCGGTGGCCTCGGTGGATGACAATCTCGGGCGCGTGCTCGACTATCTCGATGATAGCGGGCTGGCGGAGAACACCATCGTCGTCTACAACTCGGACCAAGGCTGGTACCTGGGGGAGCACGGCTGGTATGACAAGCGCTGGATCTACGAGCCGTCGCTGCGCACGCCGCTGCTGGTGCGCTGGCCGGGCCAGACCTCGGCCGGCAGCGTCAACACGGACATGGTGTCCAACGTGGACCTCGCCGCCACCTTCCTCGATGCCGCGGGGGCGCTCATGCCAGACGATCTGCACGGCCGCAGTCTGGTCCCGCTCCTCCAGGGCGATGCGCCTAGCGACTGGCGCGAGAGCTTCTACTACCACTACTACGAGTACCCGGCCTCGCACTGCGTGCAGCGCCACTACGGCGTCCGCACCGAGCGCCACAAGCTCATCTACTTCTACACCATCGACGAGTGGGAGCTGTACGACCTGGAGGCCGATCCGAACGAGCTGACCAGCGTCTATGAGGACCCCGCCTACGCCGCCGTCCGCACCGACCTCAAGGCCGAGCTAGTCCGCCTGCGTGCGGAGCTCGACGTGCCCGAGGACGAGCGGCCCGTAGGAGAATGCACCTTCGACATGGACCGCTGGGATGGGCAGGCTGTGGAGTGATTGGCCTGCCCCTGACAGCCCGGGTAGTATGCCGACATCCCCGTAGCGTCGTCTGGCCGGGCGACCCACGCCAAGGCTACTGCCCACGCATCCGCTGCTGCGTCTGCCGCTGCGCCTCGGCGTCACCTTCCGCCGCCTCCACATCGAGCAGCGGCGCGTCGTGTGCCGTCGTCGTGGCGGACGCCGTGATGCCCTCCTCCAGAATCACGCTCGCCAGCCGTTCTTCGAGCGCGTACATCCGCGTGTGCCATTTGCGGGCATGCTGCCCCCACAGCGTGCCGAACGCCGCGATGGTCCCCACGAGCAGTACTAAGCCCAGGATGCCGCCGAGGGCGCCGCTCTCGAGCAGCACGTTGGGAACGATGGCGAACAGCAGCCCCAAGAAGGTGCCGATGGTGTAGAATAGCCCGCGCACGCCGCTCTGCGTGCCGCGCACGGCAAGCGTCGTATGGTCGGCCTCGGGCTTCACCTCCACCTGCCACGCCTCGCCTTTGCTCCACGTGAGCTGATCCGTGCGGGCGTAGCTGCGGCCGATCTCGTGCTCGATGCCTACCACCTCGCGGATGTGATCGAACAGGATGTCAAACTGCGCAGGGTCGATGCGGGCGGACACGATGCGCTCGCTGTAGTGGCGAGGGGCCGTCATGCCTGTGGTCGGCTGCTTTGCGGAGCGACCGGTGCGCGTCATGCGCTTGCTGGCGGCCTGCTGCACGAAGCGCGGGTCGATGCCCGAGGCCCGGGCCACCTCCTGCAACTCGCCAAGCGTCAAGCCTTCCTCGGCAGGCTCGGGCGCGGTGGCGGCCTCGTGCTGCTGCTGGGCGGCCTCTTTCAAGATGGCGTTGATCTCGTCGCGGCTGAACGTCTGGGACATGGCAGAATTGGGGGAAGACGGAGAGGCAGGGTTACATCGACTGGCCCTGAGTGACAAAGTACACGACGGCGGCGATAATCAGGACCACGATGACGGCCAGCGTAATCTTGATCCAGCTCCACGGCCGCTCGCCCTTGACCTCGCCGGTGCGGGCGTTGACGATGAAGCGGTACACCTTGTCGTCGAACCGATACGCGCTCACCCACACGGGCAGCAGGATGTGCTTGAAGGTGATGGCGCGGTAGTCGGTGTTCTTGCGGTGGATGCGCTGCTCATCCCCGCCGATGTCGCGGCGGATGGTCTGGTCGATGCTGACGGCCATGATCTCCTGGGCCTGCCGGAAGCCCGCCTCTAGGTTGACCGCGTAGGCCTCGGCACGGAAGCCGCTGAGATAGGCGTCGTCATAAGGAGCGAGCGCGTCCAGGTCCCACGGCTCCAGCGCGTCGAGCAGCTTGCGCGGCAGCGACGTGGAGCCCGGCACCAGCACGTCGTCGAAGACGTTGCGCACGGTACCGCTGGCCGACCGCCAGCGCGTATGGCGTACCTGCCGCGTCTTGGTCACCGTCTTGCCATCCTCCACGGTGGTGTACCGCTGAGTGGTGTAGTAGTAGTCGCCGCGCTGACCGCTGTAGCGCGTGGTGGTGTCACTGTCGTAGGTCCAGTACGGGATGTACATGCCGCTGAGGCCGCCCTCTTCGCGGGCGAACTCCTTCACCTTGTTGGGCGCAAACCAGAGCCCCTTCACCCACTTGCCAAACGCGGCCCGCGCCTCACGGTCCGTGACGCGGAAGGGCAGTACGGCCTGCGGCTTGATGATGCGCTCGGCGTGGGCGGTACGGACGAGGCTGCTGCCGCAGAACGGGCACTCATCGGCCACGACGCCCTCGGCCAGGGTGGTCTCGGCGCCGCAGCTGGGGCAGTCCACCACCATCGTCTCCACGACCTCGCTGGCGGCACGAGCGGCGTCCAGGTGGGCGCGGAAGTCCAGTTCCGGTACGGCCACCTCGTCATCCACGGGGACGTCGTTGAGGTGGCCGCAGTAGGGGCACTGCAGCGCCTCCTGGCCGGGCGCGAACTTAACGTCGGCCCCGCACTGGTTGCACGGAAATTGGCGGTCGGTCATCGACAGGACGTGGACAGGAGCTCAGCGCAGCTTATGACGGAAGCGGTGGCGGGACGGCGCCGAAGTACTGTGCCAGCTCGGGCACCGACCCAGCGGCCGCCCACTGCGGCATGCCGTTGGTCCACACCAGCGTCTCGCGCGTGATCTGGCCTTGCTGGACCTGCTGGCTGAGCGTGACCATGTCGAACGGCCCGGTCTGCTGTCCATTCACGGCTACAAAGAATGACTTCATCTGCGGCACGGGCGGCGGTGCAGCTTGCTGGGGCGGTTGGGCCTGCGGCTGTTGCGGCTGGCTCATGGCCTGCGCCATCTGGTTGGCCATCCCAAAACCCATGCCCATGCCGATTCCCGCTGAGGCCTCGCCGCCGGGGTTCTTGGCCGCGGCCTCCATCGCCTGCGCAGCTTGGAACTGCGTGTACTTGCTCAGATCCCCCACGATGCCCATGCTCGTGCGCTTGTCCAGCACCTCCTCCACGGCGGGCGGCAAGGAGATGTTCTCGACCAGCATCGACGTGATCTCGATGCCATACCCCGCAAACTCCGGCCGGATGCGGTCGGCGATGAAGACGCCGAGTTCGTCGTAGTTGGCGGCTAAATCCAGGGCCGGAATCTTGTTCTCGCCGAGGATGTCGGTGAAGCGCGAGACGATCAGGTTGCGCAGCTGGTTTCGGAAGTCGCTCGTGGTGAACTGCGCGTTGGTGCCCACGATCTCGCGGAGGAACGTAGCCGGGTCGCTCACGCGGAAGGCGTACGTCCCGAAGGCGCGCAGCCGCAGCGGCCCGAACTCGGCGTCCCGCAGCATGATGGGGTTCTTGGTGCCCCACTTCTGATCCACAAACTGCGTGGTGTTGACGAAGTAGGCCTCCGCCTTGAACGGGCTCTCGAAGCCGTACTTCCAGCCCTGCAGCGTGGAGAGGACGGGCACGTTCTTCGTCTCCAGCGTGTACGTGCCGGGCGTGAAGACGTCGGCGAGTTGCCCTTCGTTGACGAAGACCGCCGCCTGGCCCTCGCGCACCACGAGCTTGGCGCCGTACTTGATCTCGTTGCCTTGCCGCTCAAAGCGGTACACGATCGTGTCCTTGGACGAATCTAGCCACTCGATGATGTCGATGAGTTGGCCAGTGATTTTATTCCACAGCGACATGGTTGGTCAGCGGGTTGGTTGATGGGGGCGTTGAGATCTGTACGGGTCGAACAGGCGGTCCGTTTCGCTGAGGACGAGGAGGCCACGCCGCACGCACACCGCCAGCTGAATATATTGCCGGGCGGGCGGGTTTAGCAGAACTTTTCTGCACGCGGCGAGGAGGATGTTGTATCCTGCACGCCTTGTAATGGTCAGCTTCAGCCTTCATGACCCCCAGAGCAGACATCGTCATTATCGGCGGCGGCATCGTCGGCCTTGCCACGGCCTACAGGCTCAGCCAGCGCTTCCCGAAGGTGTCGGTGATGCTGCTGGAGAAAGAGGCGTCGGTGGGACAGCACCAGACGGGCCACAACTCGGGCGTGCTCCACTCGGGCATCTACTACAAGCCGGGCTCGCTCAAAGCCATCAACTGCCGTGCGGGCAAGAAAGCGATGGAGGCGTTCTGCGCGGACGAAGGCATCGACTACGACCTGTGTGGCAAGGTAATCGTAGCCACGCGCCCCGAGGAGATCCCCCACCTGCAGCGCATCTTCGACCGCGGGCAGGCCAACGGCGTCGCGTGTGAGATGATTGGGCGGGAGCAGCTGGCCGAGATTGAGCCGCACACGGCGGGCATCCAGGCGATCCATGTGCCCGAGTCCGGCATCGTCAACTACGGGCAGGTGTGCCAACGCTTGCAGGCCCTCATTGAGGGGCATGGGCATCACGTCGAGCTCAACGCGGCCGTGCTCGGGGTGAAGCAGCGCAGCGGCGGCGTGGTGGTGCAGACGCGACGCGGCAACATCGAGGCGAAGCAGGTGGTGGCTTGTGCCGGGCTTTACTCCGACCGCGTCGCCACGATGAGTGGCGCCGAGCCGGACGTGCAGATCGTGCCTTTCCGGGGCGAATACTTCGAGCTGGCGCCGGACGCCGAGCACCTGTGCAACGGCCTCATCTACCCTGTCCCCGATCCCAACTTTCCCTTCCTGGGCGTCCACTTCACGCGGATGATCACAGGCGGCGTGGAGTGCGGGCCGAACGCGGTACTTGCGCTCGCGCGGGAGGGCTACAGCAAGCTCAAGCTGAATCCGAAGGAGCTCGTCGAAGCACTGCGCTACAAGGGCTTTCAGCGCATCGCGGCGAAGTATTGGCAGACGGGCCTCGGCGAGATGTGGCGCTCGGCCAGCAAGGGCGCGTTCGTGCGGGCCCTGCAGCGCCTCGTCCCGGATATTCGCAAAAACCACCTCGTAGCGGCACCGGCGGGCGTACGCGCCCAGGCATTGCGCCCTGATGGGTCGATGGTGGACGACTTCGCCATCCTGCGGCACGAGCGCGTGGTCAACGTCATCAACGCCCCGTCACCCGCGGC
>JBCCMF010000244.1:0-7402 GCA_039026435.1 Bacteroidota bacterium | reverse complement strand
GGTCTGGGTCGTGCTCGGGGACGGTGCAATTACCCGAGCCGGTCTATGAGGCGATGGCAGAGGCGCTTTGCTATGCCGCATGATGGACAAAGTCGAGCTCAGTACACGACAAAAAATGGATCAGCCAGCAGGCGAAGCTACCTTGAGCGGTAACCACACCTGCTCATTCACCACGCCGCTGACTGTCCATGACCGAGTCTACTGCCCTGCTGCCCATTCTGCAACAGCATCTGCCCTACAACAAGGCTCGACTGCGCTGCCTGGCCGCCTTCGTCATCGCCCTCATCAAGCTGCGCACGGTCAACCTCACCCAACTCGCGCTCGCGATCAACCCCAACGCTAAGGCCGCTTCCAACTACCGACGCCTCCAACGCTTTCTGGCCCTGTTTGCCATCAAACAGCAGCACATCGCCCGGCTCGTGCTCGCGATGCTACCCCAGCAGCACACCCTCACACTCGCGCTTGACCGTACCAACTGGAAGCTCGGACGCACCCACGTCAACTTTCTCGTGCTGGCCGTCTGCTATCGTGGCCTGGCCATGCCGCTGCTCTGGCGCACCCTCGGCAAGGCGGGCAACTCCAACACCGACGAGCGCATCAGCCTGATCAAGGAGTTGCTTAAACTCGTCAAGACCGAGCAGATCGCACTGCTGGTGGCCGACCGCGAGTTCATCGGCCAGCGCTGGCTGGCTTACCTCGAAGAGCAGCAGATTCCGTATCTGGTCCGCATTCGCAGCAACGCGCTCATCGGTAGCGCGGAGCGATCACGTCCGGCCAGCGCGGTCTTCGCTTCGCTGGGTGTGGGCAAGAAGCAGGTGCTCAAGAAGAAACGGCGGGTCTACGGCCAGCGCGTGTTTATCGTCGGAGTGCGCCTCAAGAACGATCTGCTCATCGTGGCAACGAACTTGAGCGCCAAGCGGGCGGTGGCGCATGTGGTCGCCGCCGCTGTAGCGTATTCCGCTATGGGCTGGATCATCTTCGGGGTCTGCTGCTCAACCCTACAGGGCAGCACCGAGCCTTTCGACAGACCCTGCGATTTTTGTCATGTACCTAGGGCGGCCTCATAAATCCCGTGTGCCGCGCCGTCTTATAGTTCTACGAGCCCGGACGCGGGTCCGCCACAACCGCCACCTCGCCTTGGTAGCTGTGCACTGAAGTGCCACGCAGTAGAGGAGACATGCAACTCATCCTCTATCCTCTACATCCTGTATGGTATCATGGCTCATCTCCCGCGCTCATGGCGCACCTGTAGCGTGCTCGCCCTCCTCTTCTCCGTCACGCTCGTCGGTTGCGATGTCACAAACGTTGCCGACGATATCGAAGACGCGCTCAAACTCATCATCAACGTACCCGAAGCATCCGTCAACGTCTCCGGTGCCTTTGTCGATGCCAGAACGAACGAGGTGCTGGCCGAGGACGTCAGTGTCCGCTTCGAAGGCCCTGACGCCCGCCGCATCGTAGACCCCATCTTTTACGAAGCCATCAGCGATGCGACCGTGGAAGGCGGCTTTGTACAATTTGCTCTCGAAGAAGGACTGACTCCAAGCCCTGAGCAACCAGTGCGGATCAATGTGATCGCCGAAGCAGAAGGTTACCTGACCACAGGCAAAGCCCTGCGACTGGACTCAACAGGCGTCCATATCTTCACCTTGAATATGGTCAAGATCAGCGCTCCTCCCGAAGGCGTGGCCCTCGTGGCCAACCAGCCCATCAGCTCCACCGACGCGGATGGCCGTGTCACAGAAGCTGTTACGGTCTCCACGCCGCCCGAAGCGAATACGCAGGGTGTGGCGTCAGTGAGCCTGCCTGTAGGTACACAAGTCAAAGATGCAGACGGCCAGCCCTTGCAAGGTCCGCTGACAGCGACCATCGCCTACCACAACAACCGAGATGCCGAGTCCCTGGAGTCGTTTCCAGGCGGGTTTTCCGAAATTCAACTCGAAAATGCAGACGGTTCGACTGACGAAAACGTGGCGTTCATCACGGGTGGGTTTGTGTCGGTAGATATCCGCGACCAAGCTGGCCGATTGGCTGAGACATTCTCGGAGCCCATCCAGATCTCGGTCTCTATCCCAGAGGGATCGTTCAACCCCGAGACCGGAGAAGCCGTCAAGCCCGGCGATACGATTCCGGTGTGGAGCTACAACGAGGACACAGGCGCCTGGAAGGAGGAAGGCGTTGGCCAATTTGGAAAGAACGGCCAAGGCCAGGGCTACAAAGTGGGCGAGCCGGATGCCTATGGCAACATGCCCGTCGTGTTCGAGGCGCCCCACCTCTCCTACTGGAACCTCGACTGGAAGATGAACCGCGTTTGCCGCCTGCCCAGGGGCTTGGATCTGACGATTGCGGGCAACCCGGGCCGCCTGCCTCTGACCTTGCGCTTCATTCCCACAGGCCAGTACGCCGGAGGCTTCATCAGCACGCGCCACATCGGAGGCGACCTAGAGCCGTTCATCTACAACTTCCCCGAAGACGTACCCACGTTTCTGGTCATCGCCTACCACCTGGGGCGAGAAGTGGGACGCGTAGAAGTGTCGAACCCGTGCGGTGCATCGGCCGTGCTCGATGTCAGCTTTGGGCCGCGCGTCATCGTCAACGTGACCTACAACGTGTTCATCAACGTTGACTGCGGCGACCGCGAACTGCGACCCTCACAGGCCTTCCAATTTCGCGAAGTGGGCAGCGTAGCTTGGGCCAATGGCTTCATGCGCAATGGCGTGTACGTGGGGCGCAATCTGGTGCTCGGGGGCACGTATCAGGTCTTCTTCACCTACTTTGATCGCGAGCTCGGCATATTCCGAAATTACGAGTCCTTCATCACGGTGGAAGGCAGTGCTGTAGACGGGGTCATAAGTGTACGCCCCCTGTTCAGCCGAACCGATATCGATACGGTCTGCCGCAAGATTAGCTAATCCTGTGCGGTGGCAGGAGCTAGAGATAGGGAGGGCAGGGTCGCCTGGCGACCCTGCCCTTAATGAAGGCGCTGCTCATCGTGAGTGAGGCCCGAGAAGAATCCACCGGAAAAGGCCCGCTGCAGCCCTCGAGGTGCGTGCCATCAGGGCAAGGCCTAGCTAGGGTAGCCCGCTTCTAGCCTGCACCGTGCTGCTTATGCCATGCAGCGGCAGTGGACACGATGGTGTCGAGCGACGAGTACGCAGGCTGCCATTGTAGCACCTTGTGCGCCAGCGCAGCATCGGCGATGAGTGCAGGCGGGTCGCCCGCCCGGCGCGGCGCGTCGTCGGCAGGGACAGGATGCCCCAGCGCGTCCCCGACGGCGTCGAGGACTTGGCGAACGGAGTAGCCATCGCCCGTGCCGAGGTTGAGTGCTATGCTGTCGCCGCCCTCAGCCAGGTACTCCAGCGCGCGGATGTGGGCGGCGCCAAGGTCCATGACGTGGATGTAGTCGCGCACGGCGGTGCCATCGGGCGTGGGGTAGTCGGTGCCGAACACCTTGAGCGGCGGACGCTGGCCGAGCCCCGCCTGGACCGCCAACGGAATCAGGTGCGTCTCGGGGTCGCGCACCTCGCCGATCTCACCATCGGGGTCGGCACCTGCGGCGTTGAAATAGCGCAGGGCGGCCCAGCGTAGGCCGTAGGCCTCGCCCGACCATCGCAGCATCCGCTCGACGAACAGCTTCGATTCGCCGTAGGGGTTGATGGGCTCTTGCGACTCGCGCTCGTCAATGGGGACGGTCTCTGGAACGCCGTACGTGGCACAGGTCGACGAGAACACGATGTGCTGCACATCGGCCTCCTGCATGGCGTCGAGCAGGGTGATTGTGTTGGCGGTATTGTTACGGAAGTACTTCAACGGGTTGCGCATCGACTCGCCCACGTAGGCATAGGCCGCAAAGTGCATGACGGCGTCAATCTGGTGCTCGCGTAGCGTGTCGAGAAGCAGCGCACGGTCGGCCAGGTCGCCCTCCACAAACGGGCCGAAGCGAACGGCCCAGCGGTGGCCATTACTGAGGTTGTCGTAGACGATGGGCGTGTAGCCCGCCTGAGCCAAGCACTTGGCGGTGTGGCTGCCGATGTACCCGGCGCCGCCTGTGACAAGAATTCGTTTCATTCCCTGCGCGTTGTCATGTATACTCGTTGGGCGTGACGCAATCTACATATCGCCCATCTTCGCTGTAGACGGCGTGCGCTGTATGCTCATAATATTCTTGCTTACCACACTGCACGCACCATGACCTACGCTGTCATCATGGCGGGCGGCGTCGGCACCCGCTTTTGGCCTGCCAGCCGCCAAGCACACCCCAAGCAATTCCTCGACGTCTTCGGCGAAGCCACGCTCATCCAGAATACCGTAGCCCGGCTGCAAGGCATCATCCCGCCCGAGCGATGCCTGATTGTGACGCACGAGCGCTACATCGGCAAGACGCGCGCGCAACTGCCCGCCGTGCCGCCCGAGAATATCCTGGGCGAGCCCATCAGCCGTAACACGGCGCCGTGCATCGCCTATGCCGCGGCCGTGCTGGCGCGCCGTGACCCCGAGGCCACGATGGTGGTGCTCCCCGCCGATCACGTCATCACCGACGTCGCGCGCTTTCACACGGTACTGCAGACGGCTATCGAGACGGCGCAGCGGCCGGGCGCCATCGTCACCATCGGGATCACGCCCACGCACCCGGCCACGGGATACGGCTACATCCAGTTTGAAGGACAGATTGACCCTGCCTCCAGAACGCCCCAGGCGTTTCCCGTCCGTGCCTTCGCCGAGAAACCCGACGAGCGCACCGCCGAGCGCTTCGTGGACTCGGGCGACTTCCTGTGGAACAGCGGCATGTTCATCTGGCGGCTGGATAGCATCAGCGAGCAGCTACGTCAGCACCTCCCGAAGACGTTCGACGCGTTCCTACCCGTCACGGAAGCCGTGGGCACGACCAGCGAGGCCGAAGCCGTGCTCAGCGCGTTCAAGGCGAGCCCGAAAATCTCCATCGACTACGGCGTGATGGAGAAGGCAGAGGACGTGTACGTGGTGCCGGGCAGCTTCGGATGGAACGACGTGGGCGACTGGCGCGCCGTCTACAACCTGCAAGACAAGGACGACTACCGCAACGCCGCCGACGGCAAGGTCATCCTGCACAACGCCGAGAAGTGCTACGTGCAGTCGAAGGACCGCCTGATCGTGCTGGTGGGCATGAAGAACACCATCGTGGTAGAGACCGACGATGCGGTGCTGGTCTGCAAGAAGTCGCACACACAGCAGGTGAAACATGTGGTCGAGTACTTGCACGAGCACAACATGACCGACTACGTGTAGCCTCGCCGAGCGCTACTCGCCGTGCCCGTCTTCCAGCTCGCCGCCGTTGCTGCGCCCAGCGGTACGGTCGGCGAGGTAGGCCATGAGGTCGCGCAGCTCGCGCCGCGTCAGCAGTTCGCGCTGCGAGGGCATGCTCGATGGCGCATCCTGGCGTGCTGCGATCTCGTCGTCGGCGTAGCGTTTGGGATCGGCGTTGCTGGCCTGGATCTCGACGAAGTCCGCTCCTTCGTCTTGAAGCGTCCCGGTGATGGAGGTGCCGTCGTGGAGGGTGAGCACGGTGACGCCATAGCCTGGGGCAATGCGGTCGCTCGGCGCGATGAGCGCGGCCAGCAGCTGCTCGCGGCTCAGCACATCGGCGATGTTCGACAGGTTGGGGCCTACGTCGCCGCCCCAGTTTTCGCCCACGTGGCAGCGCACGCACTGCGCGGCCGAGTTGTTGTAGAACACCTGGCTCCCTGCCGCCGGATCGCCGCCGTAGAGCACCTCGCTGTAGGCGATGGCATCCTCCGCGCCTACCCGTGCCTCGCGGTAGGTCGCGAGTTGTACCTGGGCAGCGGTCGCCGCGCTGGCATCGATGGCTTCCATGAGGTCGAGGTGCAGTGCGCTGGGTAGGGCATCGGTTTGGAGGTCGGTGAACTGCGTTTCAAGCACGGCATGGGCCGCGGGTGCGTCCAGGTTGCCCAGTGCCGAGAGGGCGCTCTGCTGCTCGGCGATGGAGCGCGTGCCCAGCACCGACGCCAGCAGCCCGGCCTTGCGGTCGTCGTCCAGCGGCATGGTGGGCACCATCGACAGCGCCGTCATGCGGACGTCCACGTTACGGTCGGCGAGGCCGCGCTCCACGGCGACTTCCAGCTCGGCGTAATCGACCTGCGCGAGGGCTTCGAGCGCTGCCTTGCGGACATCCGGGGCGCGGTCGCTCTGGACGAGCCGTGCGAGGACGGGATAGGAAGGCTCGTACTTGAGGCGAGCTACCGCGTCGGCAGTGGCTACCTTGAGGGCGGGCGTGCCTTGCGTGAGCAGGCGGTCGGCGACCCGGGCAAGGGCAATGGTGGCCTGGGTGGTGTCCTGCACGCGCTCGCCGCGCCAGCGCCCCGTCACGCGGTCCAGCACGGATGGCTTCGTCCAGGTGCCGAGCGCCGCGATGGCATCCACGCGCAGCTCCTCGGGCACATCCGCCCGGACGCTGTACTCGGCCAGCCGGTTGGCGGCATCCTGCCCGCCCACGCGCAGGTTGGCGCTGATGGCGCGGCGCAGCAGCGGCTCGTTGGTCAACCCCGGACGATCCAGCACCTCGGCAAGCGCAGGCAGCGCTGCCTCAATCGACCAGTCGTCGTTGATGGCGCGGGCGGCCTCGGTCACGATGTATACATCGGCGTCGTCTAGGAAGCGGGCGACCTCCGGCGCCGCCATTCGCCGTAGCGCGACCACCGCCGCCATCCGCACCGCCGCCGACGGGTGATCCGCCAGCGCCGCCACGGGCTCGACCTCCCCGATCCGCGCCAGCGCTAATGCGCCCGCATGCCGCAGGAACGTATCCTCGTCGTTGTTGGCTTCCAGCAGCGCGATCAGCGGCTCAATGGCAGGGGCGTGCTCGATGCGCCCGAGCGCTTCTGCCGCAAAGAATCGTGCGCGCGGCGTCTCGTCCGCCAGCATCTCGACCAGGCGCGGCGCGGCATCGGCGTAGCGCACATCGCCGATGAGCTTGGCGGCCTGGGCGCGCATCTCGTCGTCGTCGTCGTTGAGCAGCGGCGCTACGTCGGGCATCGTCGAAACGCCCGCGCGCTCTAGTTGCCCGAGGCCCCACAGGCCGTGCATCCGCGCGAGGTGGTGGTCGGTCTGCGTGGCGGCGGCCAGCAAGGTGCGTGCACTCTCGGCGCCGCGCTCCGCCAGCTCGAACTGCGCCTTCTGCCGGATGCGGCGGTCGGTGTGCCGCAGCAGGTCGCCCAATTCGGTGGCGTCGTGCGCAGCAAAGTCGGCGCGGATGAGCGCCTCGGTGGCTTCGCGCAGCGTAGAGCCAGCCTCGGCGGGGTCATCGACCTTCCACACGCGCCCGTAGTCCTTGGTGCCCCAGCCGGTGATCCAGTCGGCGATGTAGAGCGCGCCATCGGGGCCGAAGTCGATGCCCGTGGCCAGGATG
>JBCCMF010000243.1:0-7461 GCA_039026435.1 Bacteroidota bacterium | reverse complement strand
GGTAGATCAGCCACGCCGCCATCCCTATTTCGACCTCACCCTGTCCCTCTCCTAGCTCCCAGGAGAGGGGACTTCGGGACGGATCGGATGCGTAGGCCTTGCACATTAGTTTGTGCAGAACGGGTATTACACGCGCCGACGTTGCTGCCACCGGCTGACGGGCGCGCGCTGCTCAGACATGTTCGGGGTCGTCGCGCTGCTGCCGCGCTGGTCGGTGTAGAGCGCGGCGGCTAATGCAGCTAAGGTGTCCAACTTGTCGGCGTCGTCGATGAGCACGGCGGGGTCGGCGAAGTGGGTTTGGACGAAGTGCGTGGAGAACCGTCCCGACCGGAAGGCGTCGTGGCGCATCACGTAGCGGCAGAACGGGATGGTGGTCTGCACGCCTGCGACGGCGTACTCGCCGAGGGCACGGTCCATGCGCGCTATCGCCTCGTCGCGCGTGCGGCCCCAGGTGATGAGCTTCGCGATCATGGGGTCGTAGTGGATCTGCACCTCGCCGCCTTCCTCCACGCCCGCATCCACGCGGACGCCGTAGCCCGAGGGCGTGGCGTGGCGCAGCAACGGCCCTGGGTCGGGTAGGAACTGGCGGGCGGGGTCCTCGGCGTAGACGCGGCTCTCGATGGCGTGGCCGTGGATGCGAAGGTCGGCCTGTGTGTAGCCCAGCGGCTCGCCCTCGGCGATGCGGATCTGCTCAGCGACCAAGTCGAGGCCCGTGATGGCTTCGGTGACCGGATGCTCCACCTGGAGGCGCGTGTTCATCTCCATGAAGTAGAAGTTCAGGTCGAGGTCGATCAAGAACTCCACCGTACCTGCGCCCACGTAATCGACCGACTGGGCGGACTGGATCGCCGCCGCGCCCATGCGCTCGCGCACCTCCGGCGTCAGCACTGCCGACGGTGCCTCTTCAATCACTTTCTGATGCCGCCGCTGGATGGAGCACTCGCGCTCGAACAGGTGGAGCGTGGTCCCGTGTTGGTCGGCTAGGATCTGGAACTCGATGTGGCGCGGCTCCACGATGTACTTCTCCACGAACACGCGACCATCCCCAAACGCGGCATGGGCTTCGCGTTGCGCCGTCTCAAAGGCACGCGCAAAGTCGCCTGCTGCGTGGACGATGCGCATGCCCTTGCCGCCGCCGCCCGCCGCCGCTTTGATGAGCACCGGATAGCCGATCTCGCTGGCGATGCGCTCGGCCTCCGCTGGGTCGGCGATGGCGTCGGTGGTGCCGGGCGCCATCGGCACGCCCGCGGCCTCCATGAGCGCGCGCGCCGCCGTCTTGTCGCCCATCGCCCGGATGGCGTGCGGCGAGGGACCGATGAACACGAGCCCTTCGGCGGCGCAGGCCTCCGCGAAGTCGGCATTTTCCGACAGGAAGCCGTACCCTGGGTGGATGGCGTCGGCGCTGCTCGTGCGTGCAACCTCCAGGATGCGCTCCGTAACCAAGTATGACTGGCTGGACGGCGCGGGGCCGATACGGTACGCTTCGTCGGCGTAGCGCACGTGCAGGGCGTCGCGGTCGGCGTCGCTGTAGACGGCGACGGTGGCGATGCCGCGCTCGCGGCACGTGCGCATCACCCGCACCGCGATCTCGCCGCGGTTGGCCACCAGCACTTTGCGAATCCGACGAATTGACATAACTCTTCCCCGATGAGACGTTGGCACGGTTCCTGACGCCATTAGAATCCGCCTGTTTTGGCCGATACGTGCACGACACCGCGTCTGCGAATCTGCCGAATGGACAGGGCGACGCCAACCGCCACGGCGGGCGTTTTGATTCGCGGAGCCGCACCGTCTGGCCTGTAGTTCCAACGCCTCCACTTCCATGACGACAACGATGACCAAAGATTACTACCAGATCCTGGGCGTCAGCGAAAAGGCGACATCGTCAGACATCAAGAAGGCGTACCGCAAGCTGGCGCGGGAATACCACCCCGACCGCAACCCGGACAACCCGAAGGCGGAGGAGCGCTTCAAGGAAGTACAAGAAGCCTACTCGACGCTCTCCGACGACAAGGAACGCCGCGCCTACGACTTGCGGCGCAGCAATCCCTTTGGCGCGGGCAATCCCTTCGGCGCAGGCGGCCCGCACCGCACCGGCCGCGGCACACGCTACCAGTACCGCCCCGATGGCACCTTCTCGCGCTACGAGAGCGGCGACGGCAGCCAGTTCAGCACCGAAGACGGCGGCTTTGGCTTCGGCGATATCTTCTCGCGCTTCTTCACCGGGGATGAGGCGGGCGGTTACACGGGCGCCCCGCACCAGCCGCCGCCCCACGCCAGCGTACCCGGGCGCGACATCGAGACGTCGATCTACCTCGCCTTCGACGATGCGCTCAAGGGCGGCAAGCGTGAGATCGACGTGCCCGGCGGCGGGCGGTTGCGCATCAACATCCCGAAGGGCGCCTACGACGGCATGAAGATCCGCCTGCGTGGTCACGGTGCGCCAGGCCCCAGCGGCGCCAAGGGCGACCTGTACGTCACGTTCTCCGTTGGCGAGCACCCGCGCTTCCGCCGCGAAGACGACGACCTGATCACCATTGCTACGATCTCGGCCTTCGAAGCCATGCTCGGCACATCGACGAGCATCGCAACGGCCTACGGCAAGCGGGTGAAGGTCAATATCCCTGCGGGTACGCAACCGGGCGACAAGCTGCGGCTGCGCGGCATGGGGGTAGAAACGAGCACGCGCACAGGCGACCTCTACGTAGAGATCGAGGTGACGCTGCCGAAAAACCTCTCCGCCGACCAGCAGGAGGCCGTCCGCCAGCTCGGCCAGCAGCTCGGCGCCGTTCGAAGCTAGCGCGAGATACCCGCAGCGGCGCGTCCCAAAGCATCCGGCAAACGACAAAAGGCCGCCACACTCTAACGAGCATGACGGCCTGGTCTCTGTGCACGAGAGTCGTCGCAGGAAAGTCGTCTACTTCACAAGCACCAACTGCCGCGAGAGCGTGCGCTGCTCCGTCTTGAGGCGGTAGACATAGGTGCCGCTGGCCAGATCGTCCGCGTTGAAGGTCACGGTGTGCGTCCCGGCCTCCAACGTACCTTCCACCAGTGTGCGGACCTTGCGGCCCAGCGGGTCGAACACGTCCAGCGTCACCGGACCGGGCACGGGCAGCTCGTATCGGATCTGCGTTTGGGCGCGGAACGGGTTCGGATACGCGGCATCGAGCGCGACCTCGCTCGGCAGTTCGCTGTCGTCCTCGGTGTTGACGATGCTCATGCTGGGGAAGAGGTGCTCGTAACGGATGACATCCTTGTCGCCCGTGTTGTCCCACATCAGGATTACCTCGGCATCATCGGTGCGGTTGTCGCGGTACTCTACTTGGATGTGGTAGCGCTGATCGCTACGCAGCCGGATGGCTCCCGACGAGAATTCGCGCGGGGCGCGGTTGCTCCACTCGTCCACCTCCAGCTCACCGTCAATCCACATCCGCACGCCCTCATCGGCTTGCACGTAGAAGCGCGTGCGCAGGGTGTTGCGCGCCTCCACGAAGCCCGACCACCGCGCCGACCACTGCTCAGCAGGCACGCCCTCAGCAGGTGCCGCCTCGTCCCAGTCGAAGCTCACCTGGGGGTCCACGCGCTCCAGCACGGGGTCGCCCTCTAGGTCGCGGTTGTCGAAGTACGTGGCGTTGAGGCCGTTAGTCTCCAGTGGCTCGCCCAGCGCGATGCCCTGCCCGTGGAACTGCATGTAGTTCACGTTGAAGAGCGAGTTGCTGCCCGGGAAGCGCTGAAAGAGCAGGAACAGCTCGTGCGTGCCCGTCACCTCGGGGATCGAGACGGTGCGATCGGTCCACGTCTGCCAGCCGCCCGTTCCAGGCACGTGCACGGTGCCAATCAGCTCGCCATCTACCCCGTCGAGGCGCAGCTCGATGCGGCCGCCGCTGGTGTTGGAGGCCACGCGGAAGCTGACGAAGTCGATGCCCGTCAGGTTGATGGGCTCGAAGCTGATGTACTCGCCGTGGTCGATGAAGCCCACGTTCTGGATGCCGCCACGCGGGTCTTCGGTGTTTTCGGTCTGGATGCCCTGCATGGCCGTGAAGTGCTGCGCTTGCAGGCGCTTCGGCTGGAGGATGCGGATCTCGCTGGCGGTGAGGGGGCCGGCACTGCCGTTGCCGTTGTCGGTGTAGGTGCCTTCGACCACGTAGAAGATCTTGTCGCCGTCCTCGCCGTGGCCGTCGGCGGTGACGAAGGTGCCGTCGCACGAATCGATCTCTTCCAACGGATGGGCGTGGTTGTCGTGGCCCAGCAGCGGACGCGTCTCAAAGTCGCCGCACGCGATGCCCGTGCCCAGCGCGCCATCCTCGGCGTCGCTGGCGGTCATCTCGAAGCCGATGGTCTCGCCCCAATCGAAGAAGCCGCCACTGACGGGCTCGGTGAGGCTGAGCGTTGGCGCCGTGTTGCCCGCCACGATGGCGATGCTCGACCGGGATTCGTTGCCGTCTTGATCAGCCACCACCAGCACGGCGTTGAAGTCGCCCTCCGCAGTGTACGTATGCGATGGGTTCGGCTCCATACTGTCGATCGTACCGTCGCCGTCAAAGTCCCAGCCGATCGTGATCTCGTCTCCCGTATCCGGGTCGAACGTCCCCTCGCTGGAGAACTCGACCGTCAGCGGTACCGGCCCGGACGTCACCGACGCGTTGGCGATGGCGATAGGCGAGCGTGTGCCTTGGCGGTACTCGATCTTGATGAGCTGCGCGTCGTCGTTGTTGCCACCGAAGCCCGATCCCCACTCCAGCACGTAGAGCGCCCCGTCTGGTCCCACTTTGATGTCCATCGGGCGGTTCATGTCCAGCAGATCCGGCAGGAAGTCGTTGATGACGAGCACCTCGCCGTCGTCGTTCAGCTTCAGTTCTTTGATCCAGTTGCGGCTCCACTCGTAGATGAAGATCGTGTCGTCGAAGTAGTCCGGCAACTGCGTCTTGGAGTCCAGATCATCGTCGTGGTAAAACACTGGGCCCGCCATCGCCGTGCGCGCTCCTGTGCCCAGGACGGGGAATTCGTCCGACTGTGCGTACGGGTACCATACGAGTGCAGGTCGTGCTGGCGGAAGGTTGGTTAGGCCTGTGTTGTTGGGCGAGTCGTTGACGGGACTGGAGCAGTTGAAGCTCGGCCCCGAGCGCTCTTCGTCGAAGTCGAAGTCGCGGTACGCCTTGTTGTCAGCCACGCAATAGGGCCACCCGTAGTTGCCTGCGGAACGCGCCTGGTTCCACTCGTCGTAGCCACGCGGACCGCGGTTGCTGTTGTTCTGCTGGGCATCGGGGCCGACCTCGCCCCAGTAGAGCCAGCCGCGCTCCTGGTCCACCGAGATGCGGAACGGATTGCGCGAGCCCATCGTGAAGATCTCAGGCCGGCCCTGCGCGGGATCCGTAAACAGGTTGCCCTCGGGGATCGAGTAGCCGCCTTCCGGCTCGGGCTTGATGCGCATGATCTTGCCGCGTAGGTCCTGCGTGTTGCCCGACGAGCGCTGCGCGTCCCACGCTGCGCGTCCCGGACGCTCGTCCATCGGCCCGAAGCCACTGGAGGTAAACGGATTGGTATCGTCGCCCGTGGCGATGTAGAGTTCACCTGTGGCATCGTGGAAGTAGAGTGCGCCGCCCGAGTGGCAGCACTCATCTCGAAAACTCGGGATCTCGAGCAACAGCTCCTCAGAGCCAAGATCTAGCGCACCCCCACTCACCGTGAAGCGAGAGACATGCTGCTTCTGCGCGGTGCCTGTTGGTGAATACAGGAGGTAGAGCCACTGGTTGTCGTCGAAATTGGGGTCGAGCGCTAGGCCCAGCAAGCCGTTCTCGTTGGGGGTGTAGACATCGAGTTCACCGATGGTTTCGGTGATGCCCGTCGTTGGATTATGTATGCGCAGATCGCCTGTTCGCTCGATGATGAAGATCCGGCCATCCGAGGCGATGTCGATCATCATCGGGTTGCCCAGGTCGTCCTCTAGCACTTTGACCTCGTAGCTCTCCTCGAGTGTGGCGCTACAGTCGCCGTCGTTGAAGCCTGCCGCGTACTCGATGCCGCCCAGCACGTGCCGCTCCAGGTCAGGCTCGCTGAAGGAGGCAGCCGTGTCTCCGATCCCGGTGAACCAGGAGCGCCCACCGTTGTACGGATGGCACCATGCCATAGGGTGGTCGTCGGGGAGCGTGCTTCCGCTGTAGGAATCGGTGTCCATCGTCATGAGCACATGCACGTTTGCGCGCGGGTTTGCGCGGAAGTTGTACCACTCGTCCGTGCGCTCCCACTCTTTGGGCAAGTGCGCCGTGGAGGGGTGGACTTGGTCGGCTACCTTGATCGTAGCTGTGGCAGTGCCCGGCGGGTGACTTTCGAAGTAGGCACCCACTAGTCCGCCGTACCACGGCCAATCGTACTCCGTATCAGAGGCGGCATGGATGCCCACGAAGCCGCCGCCGCCCTGGATATAACGTTCGAAGGCGGCCTGCTGCTCGTCATTGAGGATGTTGCCTGTGGTACTCATGAAGACGACGGCCACAAAATCGGAGAGGTCGGTGTCGTTGAACAGGGTGGCATCCTCGCTGGCCACGACGTCGAAGTCGTTGTTCTGCGCCAGCCGCTCAATCATGGCGATGCCACTGGGGATAGAGCCGTGGCGGAAGCCAGCGGTCTTGGAGAAGACGAGGACTTGGAAGCGACCGGTCCGGGTCTCCTCGAAGAGGTCGGAGACGTGACCAACGGGCACAGTGGGAAGCGCTACCGCAGCCAGCAGCACAAGGGCGACCCCGGCTAGGGCGAAGGGGAAGAGACGACGCATCGGCTAAACGTATCAGATGACAGAGACATACCTTGGTGTCCGCCCGATATGCCTCGTGCTTTGGCGTTAGAGATCCCACGCGAACGAGTACCCTCACCCATTCGCGCATGCCCGGCAGGTAGCCGCCACTTCAGATCCTCGACGCCACAGCCCGGGCCGTATCTAGAAAGACAAAATTTCGTAATAGTAAAGGACGAGGTTAGGCGCCACATTTGCAATGCTTAACGAGATCCCTGGCGAAAACTTAACATGGGATTCGACGGCCGCGTCACTCGTCTACAAACACTTCGATGCCGTCGTCTACTTCTACCACCACGCGCTCTTTGTACTTGGTGGGGATGCTGCGCCCCACGTAATCGGCCTGGATGGGATACTCGCGGTGCCCCCGGTCAATAAACGCGACCATCTGGATGGATTGAGGACGGCCAAAGCGCACGAGTGCGTCGAGTGCGGCCCGTGCGGTGCGGCCGGTGAACAGCACATCATCGACAAGCATGACGGTGCGGCCCGTCACGTCGGGCGAGTCGTCGGGCGAGATGGTAGGCGCAGCGGGCGGCGTTTCCCGGTCGTCGCGGTAGGCCTCTACACTGAGCTTGTGTACGTCCAAGCGGAGGCCCTCGAACGCGTTGATGCGATCGGCGAGGGCTTGTGCCAGCGCGGTGCCTCGCGTGCGAATGCCAAAGAGCATC
>JBCCMF010000242.1:0-7490 GCA_039026435.1 Bacteroidota bacterium | reverse complement strand
CCTACTGCGACGAGAACGTCAGCAGCAAGGCCCACAAGCTCCGCCAGATGGCCAGTGACCTCAACCTCGCAACCACCGACCTCGCCCTCATCGGCGACGCGATCAGCGATGTGTATGCCGCCCAAGCTATGGATGCCGTCAGCATCGCCGTGACATGGGGCAGCCAGTCGCACGCTCGGCTCGCGCCGTCGGAGCCCGATTACTTGGTTGTCGATGTGGACGGGTTGCGGCAGGTGTGTGCCGCGCTGATTGGCTAGTCGTCGCTGCTCTTAGTGGAGGAGCTGCTGCTGGCGCTGGACGACGACGAGGCCTCGCTGCTGGAACTGCTGCTTTCGCTCTTGCCGCCCTCGCTGGTACCCTTGTTTTCGCTGCTACCACCTTTACCTTTGCGGGCGTAGTCGGTGAGGTAGAAGCCTTCGCCCTTGAAGATGAGGCCCGCGCTGCCCGTGATGATCCGCTTCACCTTTTGCCCAGTCGTGGGGCACCTCTCTAGGGCATCGGCCGTGATGCGCTGCTGGATCTCAAACGTGGTTCCGTCTTCGCGTTTGTACACGTAGGTCGGCATAAGGCGTGGTGCGTGGCGTGGTTGAAAAAGCGGGCGGATGTAGCCCAAATCGCCCACAAGGTTCCGCTAGACACGAGCGCGTTACGGCTCGGGGCGCATCACCGGGGCGGCATCATCATCGACCAGCGTGCGGTAGGCGATGTCGGCCAGCTCGGAGCGCACAGCGATGTAGCGGCGGTTGCGACGGGTGGGGTAGACGCGGTTCGAGAGCATAATGACGTACAAGTCGGCGTCGGGGTCGATCCACATCGACGTACCCGTGAAGCCCGTGTGGCCGTAGCTGTTTGGCCCCAAGAACAGCCCCGCTGGCGAGCGCTCGCCGATGAGGGCGCGGGTGTCCCAGCCCAAGGCGCGCGTGTGCTTCTCTCCCGTCGGGTCGAGGCGGGTGGTGAACAGGCGTATTGTCTCGGGCTGAAGGAACGGCACGCCATCCACGCGACCGTCGTTGACCATCATCGACGTGAAGCGCGCCACATCCTCGACGGTCGAGAAGAGCCCGGCGTGTCCGGCTGTGCCGCCCAGGAGCCACGCCGTCTCGTCGTGTACTTCGCCCTGGATGAGCCGCTTGCGGAAGGCGCTGTCGAGTTCCGTCGGCACCACGCGCGTGTCGGCTTGGTTGGGGCGGAAGCCGGTGCTGGTCATGCCGAGTGGCTCGAATACGAGCTGCCGCGCCACCTCGGCGAAGGGCTGCCCCGTGACTTCCTCAATGACAAGTGCCAGCGCGATCATGCTGAAGTCGCTATAGCGCGCCTCGGCGCCGGGGGGCGTACGCAGCGGCTCGGCCATGATGGTGTCGATGACAGCAGCCCGCGTGAGCACGCCCTCGGCATGGAAGGCGCGGTACGGCCGCAGTCCGGCGGTGTGACTCAGCAGCTGAAACAGCGTGATGTTTGCCTTGCCGTTCTGCGCGAAGGCAGGCAGATAGTCAGCCACGCGGTCGTCCAGCGAGAGCTGCCCCGCCTCCAGCAGCTTCATCGTGATCGTCGTCGTGGCGATGATCTTGGTGAGCGAGGCCATGTCGAACTGCGAGGTCGTCGCGGTGGCTGGGGCGCCTTCGTACGTGAACTGCCCGTAGGCCTGCATCAGCACGAGTGAATCCGCATTGCCGATCGCGACGGCCGCGCCGGGGAAGGCGCGGTTGCCGATGGCGCGCACCATCAGTGAGTCGACGCGCTGGCTCAGCCGCACCCCAAGATCTTCGCTATCCAGGTGGACGGGCCATGTGCAGGCCAGCAATCCAAGCAACGCGTACAAAGCGGGAAGCCGGGCAAGACGGTCGAGCATCGCGGAACAGCAAGACGATGAGGCAAGGACCCTCATACAATCGCCATCGCCCGCCCAAAAAGCAACGCCCAAATGTGACCATGCCTCCCCTGATCAAATGACACGTAATGACATGTTCAGCCGAGGGCGCATGCCATGCGCCCCTACACGTTGTGAAAGGCTCAATGCTTTGAACGAGCGCCGCGAGCCTCCAACGTCGATCTCGTGGCCAGGAGCGCGCCGGGAAGAGCGGACGGGCAGCGTTCAGCTAGCGAGCAACGGCACACCGCCCCGAAACATCGCCAATCACGCGGCTCGCTAGGTGTGGGTCTGTGCGCAGGAAAGTCCGCTGTGCCCAAAAAGAAAACGCGCACGAGATCGACAAGCGTTTTTGGTTCGCCCCAGGGATTAATGGTGCGCGCGCCCAAAAATGAACAACCATGCAAACGAAGCGACCAGGGCCTTTCTCAGCATCAGGTCACCGAAGCTGCCCAAAAGCAAAACAGGCCGCACCGAGCGCGAAACCCGGTGCAGCCTGCCTATAACGCTACCTCAACGAGGCAAAAGCCAAAGCCATCTGCTTATTCCAGCAGCAAGCCCTCGAAGTCCTCAATGCTCTTCGTCTCGTTGATGATGGTCCGCAGCTCTGCTGGCATCGGCTCAAGCGCGTGCGTCGAGACCTGAAGCGTGTGGTCGTTCGGGTCGGCGTCGATGCGGTAGTTGAGGTTCTGCGCCGAGCTCAGCTCGGGGAAGTCGTCGCGCTGGTGGGCGCCACGGCTCTCCTCACGCGCCAGCGCCGACCGCAACGTGGCCTCGGCCGACATCAGCGAGCCTTCCAGGTCGAAGGCGATCATCAGATCCTCGAAGCCTTCGGCATCAATGCGCACATCGACATGCTTGGCGGCTTCCTTCAGCTCGTCGATCTTGTCAAGGCCAGCTTGCATGGAAGCAGCATCGCGGACCACGCCGCAGTGCTCCCACATGATGTTGCGCAGGGCACGCTGGAGCGGCCGTGCCACTTCAGTGCCGTTCTTGATCAGGCTGTCGATCTTGTCGTGCGCCTGCTGGATCGTTGTCTTCGAGCGGAAGTGCATCTTCATCTCCTCGGAACGTGTCGCTGCCGCACGACCGGCGCGCTTCCCAAAGATCAGGATTTCGGCCAGCGAGTTACCGCCGAGGCGGTTGGCGCCGTGCAGACCGCCTGTGGCTTCGCCTGCCGCGTACAGGCCTTCGATGCCCGTCCAGTGGTTGTCCGGCTCCACGACTACGCCGCCCATCGAGTAGTGCGCCGTAGGGGCGACTTCCATCGGCGACTTCGAGATGTCGATCATCAGCGTGTTGAGGAACTGCCGATACATGCGCGGCAGCTTCTCGATGATGAAGTCCTTGTCGCGGTGGCTGATGTCGAGGTAGACGCCGCCGTTGGGCGTACCACGGCCTTGCTGAATCTCGGTGTAGTTAGCCATCGCCACGCGGTCACGTGTGGAGAGCTCCATGCGCTCGGCGTCGTACTTGGCCATGAAGCGCTCGCCTTCGCTGTTGACGAGGTGCCCGCCTTCGCCGCGCACGGCTTCGGTCACCAGCGTCCCGGCAATCTCCTCGGGGATCACCATGCCCGTGGGGTGGAACTGCACCATCTCCATGTCGGTGAGGCTGCAGCCCGCCTTGAGCGCGAGGTAGAAGGCATCGCCCGTGTTTTCGTTGCGGCGCGACGAGCTCTTGCGCCAGATGCGCGTGTGGCCCCCGGCGGCCAGGATGACAGAATCGGCCAGGAAGACCGTCCGGTCCCCGTTCTTCATGTCGAAAGCCATCGCGCCGAAGCAGGTGCCGTCGCTCACGAGCAGTTCAGTCACGTACTGCGAGTCCAGGATGGGGATCTTAAGCTCCTTGGCCTTGGCAATGAGCGCCATCAGGATGGAGCGCCCGGTATAGTCGCCCGAGTAGCAGGTGCGGCGGTACGTGTGGGCGCCGAAGAAGCGCTGGTCGATGGCGCCGTTGGGTAGCTTGGCGAAGTTAGCGCCCCATGCGTCGATCTCACGGACGAGTTCAGGCGACTCGCGGGCCATGAGTTCTACCGTGCGGGGCTCAGAGATGCCGTACCCTTCGATCATGGTATCGGCGAAGTGCTGCTGCCACGTATCCTCGGGGTCTACGTTGGCCAGGGCGGCGTTGATGCCGCCTGCGGCCAGCACCGTGTGGACATCCTCCTTGGCTCGTTTGCCGAGCACCAGCACTTCCATGCCGGCCTGCTTGGCTTCGATGGCGGCCCGGAGTCCGGAACCCCCACTGCCTATGACGAGGACGTTGGCAATCCGTGTAGCGTGTTTGCGCGCGTTCATAGTGTATGTGTAAAAGCTGGTCGAACGTGTGATAGGGAGCGCGTCACTGGCCGCATGCAGGGCGCAGCGGGCGCGTAGTCAGGCGACGATGGGCTGACGAGAGAAGGGCACATGCCGTCACACCACAAGGCGTAGATGTAGTCACCTTTGCGTACGAATGGTAACAATTTTGATACTGAGGAGATGCAATTTAGACCGAGTCTACGCTCAAATTCGCGCTCAATTCTAAGTGCCCGGAGAGGCGCGAAAATAGTCTTGTTCTGGAAGCGTCTCCGGCGATTGGCGAGCCGTTTGGGTGCCAGTTGCGCTCAGGGCAACGCCGCTAGAAGAGGTCAATGATGCGGAGGGCGCGGAGGTACTTTACGGGATCTTTCTCGATGTCTTGCAGCAAGGCGTTCATGCTGGCGGTCGTCGAGTCGAGGCGATGGTAGAGCGAGGGGTCGTTGATCATCAACCCGATGGTGCCCTCGCCCTCGTCGATCTTGCGGAGGATAGAATTGATGCGCATCGTCGTCGAGTCGAGGCCTGCGATCTGCGTCTCCATCGTGGCGAGCAGCCCATTGACGCGGTTGAGGGTGACCTGAAGCGAGTCGCCGGTGTCGCGGGCGGTGGTGCCGAGGTCGGCGGTGAGCTGGGTGGTGTTGTCAAGGACGCTCCGCAGGCGCGACTGCTCTTGCTGCAGGACGCGGCTGAGCGTCTCGGAGGTGGTGCGCGCGGAGATCAGCAGCTGCGCCATCTCGCCCTGTGGGTTCGTGTAGAGCGTGCCCGCTTCGTCGAGTCGCTCGTCCAGGCCGAGCAATACGGAGTCGATCTTGTCCACCAGCTGCGGGGCGCGGTCGGTGAGGTCGCCGAGCAGGTCGCTGCCTTCTCCAGCGGGAAGGATGCCGCCGTCGGGAATGGGCGGGTTGCCTGGCGGGCCGAGCTCCACGGTGAGCTGCACGGCGCCGAGCGCGTCGAAGCCCGTGACGGTGGCCGTCGAACCCTCGGGGATGCGGATCCCTTCGTCGATACGCACCAGAACATCAACCAGCCCGGTCTCGGGGTTCAGCTCCACGCCGCGCACCTTGCCGACGGCTACGCCGCTCACGCGCACCGGGTTGCCCGCGATCAGCCCGCCTGCGTTCTCAAACGATGAGGTCAGGTCGTACGTCCCTCGGAAGAGCGGCACGTCTTGGAAGTAGCGCACGCCGAACACGAAAACGACCACCGCCGCGACGATGGCCAAGCCGACTTTAAGTTCGTTGCTGTATTTCACGTCGATCAGGAGGGGTTAGATCTTCTTCTTAAAGCCGGGTGACAGAGTCGGGGTTGCCGATCTGGTATTCGTTCGCCTTCACAAAGTCCGTCAGCAGCGGGTCCTCGGCCGCGTGGATCTCATCGACCGAGCCCACCCACTGGAGCTTGCCGATGTGCAGGAACGCCACGCGGTCGGCGATGGAGAGCACCGAGTGCATATCGTGCGTGACGACGATGCTGGTGGCGTCGAGCTGGCGATCCAGCGACTTGATGAGTTCGTCGATGGTGTTCGATGTCTCGGGATCGAGGCCACTCGTTGGCTCGTCATACAAGATGTAGCGCGGCTTGAGCGAGATGGCGCGCGCCAGCGCCACGCGCTTCTGCATCCCGCCGGACAGCTCGGACGTCAGCTTCTGACCCACGTCGGGCAGCTCGACGAGCGAGAGGCAGTTGAGCACCTCGCGCTTGATCTCGGCCTCGGTCATCGACGTGAACGTGCGCAGCGGGAAGGCGACGTTGTCGAACGAGTTCATCGAGTCGAACAGCGCGCCGCCCTGGAAGAGCACGCCGAACTGCTGCCGCACCTTGCGCAGCTCGTTATACGAGAGCGTGTGGATGTCTACGCCGTCGATGAGCACACGCCCCTCGGTCGGCTCGATCAGCCCGATCAGGTGCTTCATGAACACGCTCTTGCCCGAGCCCGAGCGACCGATGATCGCCAGCACCTCGCCGTCGTTGATCGTGAGCGAGATGTCGTGCAGGACGGGCTTGCCGCCAAAGCTCTTGGATATGTTCTCGGCTTGGATCATCGGCGAATCAGAGCAGCAGCAGAGCTGGCACCCCGAACTGCCCCCTCCAGGGGGCTGCCCGAAGGGCTGGGGGTGTACCAGACGCTAACCCATACACCCACCGCCTCGCCTGACGGCGACCCACCTCCCTCAAGAGAGGGGTTCTGGGGCTTGTCAGGCGTGTATGGCTTGTCGCTAAGGTCATGAGCGGAGATTTAGCAGTATTAGAGCAGAAGCAGGGCGAGGGCGAGGTCGGCGATGAGGATGTAGACGCAGCTGGTGACGGCGGCTTGCGTAGTGCTCAGGCCCACGCCTTCTGCGCCGCCACGGGTGAAGTACCCCTTGTAGCAGGCGATCGACGTAATGGCGAACCCGAACACGGTCGCTTTGATGGCACCAAAAACGGGGTCGAACGGCTTGAAGAACGCCCGTGCGCCCTCCACAAACTCGGCTGGAGGCAGGAAGCCGCCCACATGCGCCACCAAGATGCCGCCGCCGATGCCCACGAAGCACGCCAGCACGTACAGTACGGGCACCATGATTACGCCCGCCAGCACGCGCGGCAGGATGAGGTAGCCGATGGAGTTGAGGCCCATCGCCTCCAGCGCGTCGATCTGCTCGGTCACGCGCATCGTACCCAGCTCTGCCGCGATGCGCGCGCCCACGCGGCCCGCCAGGATGAAGCCCGTCACGACCGCGCCCAGCTCCAGGATCATCGAGGGCGCCACGATGGAGCCGATGATGGTGTTGGGGATGAGCGGCGAGACGAGCTGATACGCCGTCTGTACTGTGGTCACGGCCCCCGAGAAGCCTGCCGCCAGCGCAATGATCGGCGCCGACTCGATGCCCGTCCGCACCATCTCGATGAAGAGGTTCTTGCGGTAGACGTTGACCTCGGGCAGCGCGCTCGTCGCCTTCGCCATCAGCAGCGCATAGCGGCCCATCGACTGGAACGGCGCAGCGAGCGAGGCGGTAGCTGACATGGAGCGGAAGGGCGAGGAGGTGAGCTCAGGCAGATGCCACGTAGCATCCAACCCGCCCAACGCAAGCGGCTTTCCTTTTGATGCTCGCGCCGGGATGAACAGTGGGTAAAGATTCCGAATGATAGCCGCCCCCACTTGTGCTGGGGTCACAGCATACGCACGGGGATGCGTGCCAAGCCCCTATCTGTCGTATATTTGGCGCCCCAAATCAGCACGAGGAGATGGCGTATGCGGGTCGCAAAACGGTTTCGGTGGGAGGGGGCGCACCGGCTGCCCTGGCACACTGGCGGGTGCCAGCACCTGCACGGCCATTCGT
>JBCCMF010000241.1:0-7502 GCA_039026435.1 Bacteroidota bacterium | reverse complement strand
CGTCTCGTGGGGCGCAAAGGGGTCGATACCGTGCTGGCTGCCTTGCCGGAGATCGTCAAGCGGCACCCCGACGTGATGTATCTGATCGGCGGGACGGGACCGATGGAGGCCGCCCTCCGCCAGAAGGTGCTGGACGCAGGCCTTGACGCGTATGTCCGCTTTCTCGGACGCGTGCCGGATGCTGAGCTGGTCAGCTACTACAACCTGTGCGAGGTGTTCGTGATGGTCCCCCGCAGCGCCCCGCCCGACGTGGAAGGCTTCGGCCTGGTCTACCTGGAGGCGGGCGCCTGCGGCAAACCCGTCGTAGGCAGCACCGCGGGCGGCATCCCCGACGCCATCGACGACGGCGAAACGGGCCATCTCGTCCCGCCCGATGCTCCTGCGCCCCTCGCGGCCACCCTCATCGACTTGCTCGCTCATCCGGACCAAGCTGCCGCGATGGGCGCTTCTGCGCGCCGCCACATCCTAGCACGCCGCACGTGGGACCACACGGCGGAACAGCTTTTGCACCAGATGCAGCTACCCCCAACCTGACCGCGCTGCTGCTGTGCTCCTCCGTCGCTGCCTCCCAAAACGATCGACCCGAGGGCGCTCTCGCAAAAGCACTAGCATGCTGCTCTTGTGCAAGACCGGGGAAATCGGCGTCCCTGGCATTCGCCTCGGGATCATTTCGCCAAGCCGCACCATCAAACCTTCAGCACCCTCGTTGACATCCGGTTGTAGTTATGATCGTATCGCTCTTGATTGTCTCTCTCTTGGCCTTCGTGCCTGCGTCGCAGGACGCGGGGAACGACGAAATCCTGCTGGAGAACTTTGAACAAGGCGCCGAGGGCGGCCTGCCCCCCGGCTGGGTGTTCCTGCGCGACCGCGACCTGAAGCCGCTGGTGGAGGAGTTCATGCTGCCCCATCGCAAGTTCTACCTCGCGCGCGAAGGCGACAACCAGTTCGTCCGCTCGTTCACCGACAGCGCTCCGCAGCACATCATGTACCGCACCGACCAGCCCGACCGCTTTGTGTGGGACCTGGAGAAGATGCCTGTGCTCAAGTGGTCGTGGCGCGCCCTGCGGCTGCCACCGGGCGCTCGCGAGGACAAGGTCAACGACTCCGGCGCGGCCGTGTACGTCAGCTTCGACCGCAAGGACTGGCTCGGGCGGCCGCACAGCCTGAAGTACGCCTACAGCTCCACCCTGCCCGTGGGCACCGTGGTCAAGACAGGCAATGTGCGCGTGCTCGTCGTAGCCAACGGCGATGAGCACGGCACGGGCGAGTGGATGGACATGGAGCGCGATGTGGAGGCCGACTACAAGCGCATCTTCGGCAAGAAGAAGGCGCCGCGCGCGGTGCTCATCACGCTCTGGACCGACTCCGACAACACGAAGACCATCGGCGAGGCCGACTTTGACAACCTGCGGGTGGCGGCGCGCTTGAGCACGTCTACGCCGTGAGCGACCCCGACGCTGCTCCTGCGTCTTCGGATGGGCGCTTCGCGCTGCTGCGCAAGGCGGCCCAGGCAGTGATGCTCGTCGGCATCCTCGGCTATCTCGTCTACCGCCTCTCTGCCATCGGCTGGGGCGAAGTCTGGGCCAGCTTACCCACCCAGCCGCTGTTCTACGGGCTGTTCGTGCTGCTCTACCTCTCCATCCCCATCGGCGAGGTGTTCATCTACGGCTACCTGTGGCCCAAACCCAAGCTGCGCTGGCTGCCGATGTTCATCAAGAAGCGCGTCTACAACAAAGACGTGATGGGCTACAGCGGCGAGGTCTACCTGTTCATGGCCTTGCAGGACCGCGTGGTCCAAGGCAAGCGCGCCATCGCCCGCATCGTGCGCGACGTCAACGTGCTCTCCGTCGTCGCCTCCACGGTGGTAGCGCTGGTGCTGCTGGCCCTCTTCCTCACGCAAGGCAGCCTCAGCCTGGCGACGCTGGGGCTGGACCGCACAGGCGTCGTGATCGGCGCGGTGGTGGTCATCGCGGTGGGGATCGGCGCGTGGCAGTTCCGGCGGCACCTGTTCTCGCTGACGCGGCGGCAGTCTGGGGTGCTGCTCGCCATCTTCGGCACCCGCCTCGTGCTGGGGCAGATCATCCAGATCGGCATGTGGCGCGTGGCCCTGCCCGAGGTGGAGCTGAGCGTGTGGTTCACCTACGCCGCCGTCGGGCTGATCCTGAGCCGGATCCCGTTTCTGCCTAACCAAGACCTGATCTTCCTCGGGCTAGGTGTGGAGCTGTCGGGGTTGCTCGACGTGCCCGAGTCGGGCATTGCGGCCGTCCTGCTGACCACCAGCGTGCTCGACAAGGTGCTCAACGCCACACTCTTCGGCATCTTCTCCTTCGCCGACCCCAAGACACCCGTCGAAAAAACGGCGTAGGCTGATTTTTTGATGCCCGCCGATCCCTACCTTCGCTGTGTCCTGCGGTAGTGGTGTACACGAGACGTTTGTGTAGACGCGTTACTGCTCTCTGTGCCACCGTTTCTGCTTGCCATGTTGCTGCGCACCCTCGCGTGTTTTCTCCTCCTCGCGTTGCTCCCGCTCGCCAGTCTCGCCCAGACGACGGCCGAGGCCAACGTGGCGGCTGCCACCGCCGTAGCCGGGCAAGGGCAGTCGCGCATGGACCTGCTGGCCGTGGTCGCCACCTCGGCCAACCCCGACGGCACCGCGCCAAACTGGCTCTACCTGTACCAGACCGACGACAGCGCACTGGCAGGCGTCTTCACCACGGGCGATGTCGTAGCCAACGCTGCGCTCGACCTCACCGAGGTCGGCATTGACCCGGCCGCGCTGATCGGGCTGGCCAGCCCCGACCCGCGCGGTACCGGGTGGCGCGACAGCGACGACGCCATCCGCCGCGCCGAAGAGCAGGGCGGCAGCGACTTTCGCGCAGCCAACCCCGATGCCACCCTCTCGGCGGTACTGCTCGACTTCCCCGCTGAAAACCTGATTGACTTGCCTGGCATCGAACAACTCGGGCCGTACTGGCTGATCGCCTACACCGCTGCGGCCTCCTCGGCGACTGAGATCTTCATCGTCGAGTCGCGCACAGGCATCCTCTTCTCCCTCGACGCCGTCGGAGGGGACAACCCACCCACCTTGGAGAGTACCGCCGCCGCGTTCGCCGCCGATGCCGAGCGTATCGCAATGGCCAGCGTCTTGCCGGACCTCTCCACCGAGGGCGGCTCTCTGTTCTGGCAACACACGTACTACTCGCCCTCGCAAGGCGTAGCCCACGACTTCTTTGTGAGCCTCACCGGGCTCGTCTTGGGCGAGGCCGAGGCCAGCACGCCTGCTATCCTGACGCCGCTACCCACCGCGCACCTCGACGCTGGCGAGGCACTGGCCGTTGCGTTTCCCGAGATCGATATTCCCGCCGATGTACGGATCGGGCCGCTGGTCCAAGGCCGGCTCGGTTACGGGCTCAATGGTGACGTGGCACAACTGGGCTGGGTGTTCGGCGTCATCACTATGGATGCAGCCGGGCGCGTGGAAACCCAGTTCCTCTTTGTGGATGCGGTGACCGGGAATGTGCTACGCGTGGCCAACGAATCCGCGACGGACCTGCCAGCCAGCGCTCAGCTTGCGGCCAACTACCCAAACCCGTTCCGCACAGCGACCACAGTGCAGTACACGGTGGCCGCCACCACGCGCGTCACGCTCGCTGTGTACGACCTGCTGGGCCGGAGCGTCCACACGCTCACCGAGGGCCTGCGCGGTCCCGGCACGTATCAGGTGGGGTGGAACGGCGCCGATGCCTCCGGGCAGCGCCTCCCCAGCGGGCTCTACCTCTATCGGCTCACTACCTCCGATGGCGCGACGCAAACGCGGAGCCTCGTGCTGTTGGACTGACGCCCAGCGCGAGCCCTCGTCGCTCTGCCCCGCCCCGCCACACGCCGTCTGCCTCCGATGCTGCTTCGCGCCCTACTCGTCATCATTGCGGTGGTCGGCATCATCGCATTCAACGGCCTCGCGAACGCGCTGCCTCTGGGCGGGAATACCATTGGGGAGCTGGCGAACCGCTTCGATACGTACTTCACACCTGCGCCCTACGTCTTCTCCATCTGGGGGATCATCTACCTCGGCCTGATCGCCTTCGCCATCGTACAGCTTCTCCCCAGTCGCCGCGACGACGCTGGCCTCGATGCCATCCGGCTACCGTTTCTGGTGAGCTGCTTGGCGAACGTGGGCTGGCTGACGCTGTGGCACTACGAGCAGTTCACGTGGTCGGTGCTGGCTATGCTGACGTTGCTGGGCAGCCTGCTGACGATCTACGTGCGCCTCCGCGAGCGGCCTCGCCTCCATCAAGGCCTCTACCGCTGGACGGTGAGCGCCATCTTCAGCGTCTACCTGGGCTGGGTCACCGTGGCTACCCTCGCCAATATCTCGGCCGTCCTCGACTACCTCGGGTGGGACGGCAGCCCGCTGACGCCCACCGTATGGGCAGGGCTGCTCTGTGGCGTCGCCGTGGTGCTGGGCGCCGTGCTCCTCGTCCGTCACGCCGACGCGCTGTTCAACGCCGTGCTCGCGTGGGCCTTCGTGGGGCTGGCGGTGAAGTACGAGCCGTTGTTCTGGCCCGTCCCCGCCGAAGCCGCGGCGGGCATCGCAGGCCTGTTCGTCGTGATCGCCCTCGTGGCGCAGCGGCAACGCGTGGCACAGCCCGCCTTGTAGAGCTGCTTCTCGCCAGCACGGTGCAGATCCTTGATCTTGCAGGGCCGCCACCTGCCTTGTAGCTGTCGGTACGCATCGCATCGCCATGAGCACGCCGCGGTTGTATCTTGGCGGCCGCACCGGAGTCCATCAGAACGGAGAGCTATGAAAGACGAACGTTGGTTGACGTTGCCAACACACGGCCCTCGCCGCTTTGCCGCCTCAGCTGTGGAATCCGTGACACTCGCTCATCGACCCAAGCATACGCCCGCCCGCATGGCGCCGATGGGCTCCAGATACACCCGGGCCGAGCGCGCCATCGCCGAAGCCTACGAAACGGCCTAGCCTATGCCCACACTCACCGTCTACTGCTCATCCAGCAGCCGCGTCGACGCCGTCTTCCACGCCGAGGCCGAGGCCGTAGGCGCTCGCATGGCCGAAGCCGGATACAGCCTGATGTATGGCGGCGGCGACATCGGGCTGATGGGCCGCGTGGCGCGTGCTGTCCATGCACACGGCGGGCATGTCATCGGCGTGATCCCCGAAGCGCTGCGCGAGGTGGAGGGCGTGGCGTACGAGGCCTGCGACGAGCTCATCATCACGCAAACCATGCAGGAGCGCAAGTCGATCCTGTTCACGCGCACGGACGGCTTCCTCGTGCTCCCCGGCGGCTTCGGCACCCTCGAAGAGTTCCTCGAAGTGCTCACGCTCAAGCAGCTCCACTACCACGACCTGCCCATCGTCGTGCTCAACACCAACGGCTTCTACGACCCGATGGTGACGTTCTTCGAGCACCTCTACGCCACCCGCTTTGCTCGCCCCAACTGCCGCTCGCTCTACCACGTCGCTGCATCCATCGAGGACGCGATGGCCTACCTCGCCGCCTACCAGCCGATCAACGTTGGGCAAAAGTGGTGAGGCTTTCGCCCTCAGAACTCGATGCTGAAGCCGATCGTGGGCAGTAGGTCGATGTTCGTGTCCTCGCGCAGGCGGTCGGGCTCTGCGGGGTCCTCGGTGTAGACGAGCGTGAACACGTTGGTGTGGTTGAGGACGTTCTGCACGTCCACGTACACCACGCCGTTGATGCGTTGCGACAGGGTGAAGCGCCGATCTACGCGAATGTCCCATCGGGAATACGACGGCGTGCGCTCCGTGTTGAGGCGGTCGAGGTCGAGCACACCGCGCCGCGAGAGGGCGTATTCGATCTCGGAGGCGGCAAAGTCGTAGGGCGTGAACGGGCGCCCCGAGCGAGCGAGCAGCTTGGTGCCGATCTCCCACGCGCCCAACCGGATGCCGCCGGTCAGCGAGAGCGTGTGGCGCACGTCCCACGAGCTGGGCTTGTACACGCCGTCGGCGCCCGTGAACTCGCTGAAGCCGTACGTATACGCCCCGATGCCATAGACGCGGCTGGTCAGCTTCTTCTGCGCCGAGAGTTCCAACCCATAGGCCCGCCCGTCGCCAATCGGCGTGAGGTCCTCAGCGCCCACAAAGCCAAAGTCGCTGCCTAAGTTTGCCAGCGAAAGGCGCGGATCTGCGACGGACACAGGATAGTCGTCGTACAACTTGTAGTACCCTTCGACCGACACCCGCAAGCTGGGGATGGGCTTGAACGCGAGGCCACCCACGGCCTGTGTCACGTCGATCCAGCGCAGGTCGCGGTTCACGTACTGCTGGCCCTCGCGCACGGCCATCGAGATCAGTTCGGGCGACTGGGTGAAGCGCCCGACGGCTGCGCTGAGCTGCCACCGCTCGGTCACGTCGAACGAGGCGTTGAGCCGCGGCGAAACGGAGGCGCCCTGGTCGAGGAAGTCCAAGGCATCCATGCGCACTCCGGCCGTCAGCGACAGGCGTCCCGCCAGCGCCCGCGTGGTGGCTTGGGTGTACGCAAAGCCTTTCCACAACAGCAGGTCGGTAGAGAAGGCGAGATCGCTGGTGAAGGTGGTGGCCGGGGTCGCCCGCTGGAAGAAGCGCGAGTCAATCGTCTCACGCGAAACGCCCGCGCCCACGCCTAGCGTGATGCGGTTGCTCAGCCGGAGGTCGCCGTCGGTGCGCAGGCGCCACAGGCCCTCCTCGGCGTCATTGCGCAAGAGGTCGTCGCCGTTCTCGGCCACGTCGGCGAAGCGAAATTCTTGATACGTGCGGCTGAGGGCCGTGGTGAAGAAGCCGCCGGGCACGAGGCGGCGCCATGAGAGGCCCGTCGTGTAGCTGCGCTGGTCGTTGTCGAAGACTTGCGAGGCGAACTCGATGTTCTCGAAGCTGTCGTCCGCGTCGGGCGTCACAATGTCGAAGTCATCGATGGCCCAGATCCCGAAGAAGACCAGGCGGTCGTTCTGGCTGAGGTTCCACTCCGTCCGGTTCTGGAAGTCCCAATAGGCGGGCCGGATGGGGAGATCGATGAGCTCGAACAGGAATTGCAGGTAGCTGCGCCGTGCCGAGAACGTCCAGTTGAAGTCCGGCCCGGATGACCCATCCAACGACAGCGCCGTCTCGGTGGCGCCCACGGTGAAATCGCCCGCGATAGTCTCGGGGCTGCCCGGGCGGTTCTGGATAACGAGCACGGACGAGGCCGCGTCGCCGTAGCGCACGGGGAAGCCGCCCGTGTAAAACGTGGCTTCGCGGATGAAATCGACATTCAGCAGCCCTAACGCGCCTCCAGTGGCGCCCTGCGTGGCAAAGTGGTTGATCTGCGGTATCTCGATGCCGTCTACGATGTAGGCGTTTTCGCTGGGGCCGCCGCCGCGCACGAGCAGGTCGTTGCGGTTGTCCACCCCCGTCGTCACGCCGGGCAGGGAGAGCAGCGAGCGGGAGATGTCGTTCTGCCCGCCCGGCGTCCGTCAGATCTCTTCCGGCCCCAGCGAGCGCACCG
>JBCCMF010000240.1:0-7528 GCA_039026435.1 Bacteroidota bacterium | reverse complement strand
TGCGGAGCGCTTGGCTCATCTGGCGGGCCTGCAGGCCCACGTGGCTGTCACCCATGTCGCCTTCGATTTCGGCGCGTGGGGTGAGTGCGGCTACCGAGTCGATCACGATCACGTCGAGCGCGCCCGAGCGCACCAGCGTGTCGGTGATGTTGAGGGCCTGCTCGCCTGTGTCGGGCTGCGAAACGTAGAGCGTGTCGAGGTTGACGCCGAGGGCTTCGGCATAGCGCGCGTCGAACGCGTGCTCGGCGTCGATGAAGGCGCAGGTGCCGCCCAGGCGCTGGGCCTCGGCGATGATGTGGATCGTCAGCGTCGTCTTGCCCGACGATTCGGGGCCGTAGACTTCGACGACGCGGCCGCGCGGCACCCCGCCGATGCCCAGGCAGGCATCCAGGGTGAGCGACCCGGTGGGGATCGCGTCGATTTGGACGACGGGCGCGTCGCCGAGGCGCATGATGGCGCCTTTGCCGAATTGCTTTTCGATTTGTTTGACGGCCAGGCCTAGCGCCTTGCCTTTGGCATCTTTGGGATTAGCCATGCGTGCAGGTTGGTTGAGGTTATGGGTGTCCACATCGGGGATACGCGTACGTGATCACCTGCTCGAAACTCGGTGACGCCCCAAGATGAGGGCGACGAGTGTCAGCGTAGTGTCATACCCTTCTCGACGGATGATGAACAAAAATCTAACGTCGAGGCGGGTACTTTTTCGCTGGCCTCAACGCGCGGACGTTGTGTCATGTTTGAGCAGGGTCAGGCGCAGCAGATTGAGGATGCCCGTCGCCGCCAGGGCCTTGTTCGTGGCGCGGTCACGGGCAAAGCAGACGCGGACCGCCTGGGTCTGCTCAGCATCGGCGTAGCCGAACCAGACGGTGCCTACGGGCTTGGCGTCGCTTCCCCCTCCCGGTCCCATGATGCCCGTCGTGGCCAGGCCGATGTCGGTGCCCAGCGCTTGGCGTACGCCCACCGCCATCTGCCGCGCCACGGGCTCGCTGACGGCGCCGTACGCGGCCAAGTCGTCGGCGCGGACGCCGAGCACGGCCGTCTTCATGTCGTTAGCATAGGCCACCACCCCGCCGATGACGTATGCCGACGCGCCGGGCACGTCGGTGAGGCGCGACTGCACCAGACCACCCGTGCAGCTCTCGGCAACGGCAACGGTCAGGCCGCGCTCGGCGAGCAGGCGACCCACCGCAGCCTCCAGGCGATCCGTCCCTTCGCCGAAGATGTACCTCCCGGCGTGTTGCTGGATGTGCGCCTCAAGGGCTTGTATCGATGCGGCGATGGTGGCTTCGTCGGTGCCGCGCGCCGTGATGCGCAGGCGACACCCGTTGGTGCTGGGCAGGTAGGCGAGTTTCAGCGAGGGGCTCAGCAACGCCGAGAGATCGCCCAGGCGCGCGGCCAGATTGGACTCGCCGATGCCCGTGGTGAGGATGGTTTTGTGGCGGATCAGCGCGCCGTCGCGCATGGCGTTGAGGCGGGGCAGCACAGCCGTCTCCATCAAGGCCTTCATCTCTTTGGGCACACCGGGAAGCAATACTAAGACGCGCCGCGTGCCGTTGATCTCGGCCTGATACCACAGCCCAGGCGCCGCGCCGCGTGGGTTGTCGAGCGCCGTGAACCCTTCGGGCACCTGCGTCATCAGGCGGGCGGCCGCCGTCACCTCGCGGCCACGCTGCTTGAAGTAGGCCTCCAGCCGATCCAGCGTAGGCTGATGCACCGTCATCGCCAGGCCGAAGTAGTCGGCGACTGTCACCTTGGTCACGTCATCGTGCGTGGGGCCGAGGCCACCTGTAGTGATGACGACGTCGGCGCGGCGGAAGGCGTCGTCCAGCGCGGCCCGCATGTCGCTGGGCTCGTCGCTGATCGTAACCATCCGGAGCACATCAATCCCGAGCGCGCCCAGATGCTCGCCGAGCCACGCGCTGTTCGTATTCACGACTTGGCCAATCAGCAGCTCATCGCCGATGGTGAGTACTTCTGCTTTCATGGGGGTAGGTTGCGTACGGCGGGTCGTGCCTGCTTCGGAAGATCAGGATGCGGCATCCGACCACGCCTTGGGATCAGCATGCCAGGCTTCGAGTGAGGCCACTTGCGAGGCAGTCAGGGCGTCCTCGTCATGCGCCAGTTCGAGCAAGACCGGGAAGGACGAAATGGTCTCGAAAGGTACACCGAGCGAGGCGAAGGCTTCGGTGGCTTCGGGCAAGCCATAGGTGAAGATCGCGAGCAACCCCAGCACCTCAGCACCCACCTCACGCAGCGCCTCAACGACACTCAGGGATGACTTACCTGTCGAGATCAGATCCTCGACCACGACCACATGCTGCCCGGGCTGTACCACCCCCTCGATGCGGTTGCCACGGCCGTGGCCCTTGGCAGCGCTGCGTACGTAGGCCATCGGTAGGTTGAGGTCGCCTGCCAGCCACGCCGCATGCGGTATGCCTGCCGTGGCGGTTCCCACAATCACGGAGGGGTCCCAGCCGTGGCGCTCTAGCATGGCCTTGAAGCCATCCGTGATCAGCCGCCGCATACGCGGGTACGCCAGGGTCAAGCGGTTATCGCAGTAGATGGGCGCCTTCCGCCCTGACGCCCAGGTGAACGGAGCATCGGGAGCGAGCTTGACGGCTTCGATGGTGAGTAGATCGGCGGCGAGCTGACGCGCACGGGACATAGCGCAGCGATGGCGTTGCGTGGAGGAGGACAAAAAGCGGGCAGACTACGACTCGACCATCTCGCGCTTCGTGAAGTAGAGCGCGCCCGTCCACAGGGTGACGGCCGTCGTGACGATCATCAGCCAGAACGTGAATGGGCTCATCAGGTAGGCATCGACGACGGAGCCGACGGGCTCAGGCGCGTACGAAGCGGCAAGAAAGACCAGAAAGGCAATCACGAACGTCAGTTGGAACGTCGTTTTCCACTTGGCGGCAGAGGTTGTGCGCAGGCTCTGGCCCTTGGCCTCGACATAGCTGCGGAACGCGGTGACCGCCACATCGCGGATGGCCACGAGCGCCACAGCCCACCACGGGACGACCTGGGGGTACTGGATGGCGAGGACGATGAACGTGCCCAGCACGAGCACCTTGTCGGCCAGCGGATCGAGAAAGCGGCCGAGACGAGACGAGGTACCGCGCTCGCGCGCCAGCTTCCCGTCCCAGTAGTCGCTGATGGCCGCATATATAAAGAGCGCAGCCGCCAGCGTAAACCCAACCCACGTCTTCGACATCAGCAGCAACACCAGGATGAACGGCGTCACCAGGATGCGAGAGAAGGTGATGAGGTTGGGCAAATGCTGGGTCATGGCCTGTAAGCTACGAAACAAATCGCGGGCGATGGAGGCGACGGCGTGGATCGCGGTGGATTGTGCACCGCCTTAACCTGTGCGTAACGGGTACGTCACCGCGCCTCTGCCATTGTGGCACCTCGGTTTACACGGCATTGTTCTTGATCCGGGGTGGAACAGCATTGAAACACAGCCTCACTTTGAGATAGCCGTCAGGCTGTCAGGCTTTAGTGGCGCGTCTTGCGCCTTGATTACGCAACCTGTCTCACAGACTACCTCGATTCTGAAATGGGAAAAATTATTGGCATCGACCTGGGCACGACGAACTCCGTTGTGGCCGTCATGGAAGGCGGTGAAGCCACGGTCATCACGAACCCCGAGGGCGGCCGGACGACCCCTTCCGTTGTCGCCTACAAGAAAGACGGCGAGCGCCTGGTGGGCGCCCCGGCCAAACGCCAGGCCATCACCAATCCGCAAAACACCATCTTCTCGATCAAGCGCTTCATGGGGCGCAAGTACAGCGAAGTGGGCAGCGAGTTGAAGACGGTCCCCTACGAGGTCGTCAAGGGCGATGGCGGCACGGCACGTGTGAAGGTGGACGACAAGGTCTACACGCCGCAGGAGATCTCGGCGATGGTGCTGCAGAAGCTGAAGCAGACCGCCGAAGATTACATCGGGGAGAAGATTACCGAAGCCGTCATCACCGTCCCGGCCTACTACAACGACGCGCAGCGCACGGCGACGAAGGAAGCGGGCGAAGTCGCTGGCCTCACCGTCCGCCGGATCATTAACGAGCCCACCGCCGCCGCACTCGCCTACGGCATGGACAAGAAGGCCGAGGAGCAGACGATCGCCGTCTACGACCTGGGCGGGGGCACCTACGACATCTCCATCCTCGAACTGGGCGATGGCGTCTTCGAGGTGAAGTCGACCAACGGCGACACCCGCCTCGGCGGCGACGACTTCGACCAGGCCCTCATCGACTTCATCGCCGACGCGTTCAAGAGCGACGAAGGCATCGACCTGCGCAACGACCCGATGGCGCTCCAGCGCTTGAAGGAAGCCGCTGAGAAGGCGAAGATTGAGCTGTCGAGTTCGCAGCAGACCGCGGTCAACCTGCCGTTCATCACGGCGACCTCGGAAGGACCGAAGCACCTCAACCTCGACATCTCGCGCGCCAAGTTTGAGCAGCTGGTGGATGACTTGGTAAAGCGCTCCATCCCGCCGATGGAGAAAGCGCTCAAGGACGCAGGCCTCAGCAAGAGCGCTATCGACGAGGTCATCATGGTGGGCGGCTCCACGCGTGTGCCGCTCGTGCAAGAGACCGTGGAGAAGTTCTTCGGCAAGAAGCCCAACCGCTCGGTCAACCCCGACGAAGTGGTCGCGCTCGGCGCCGCCATCCAGGGCGGCGTGCTCTCGGGCGACGTGACCGACGTGCTGCTGCTCGACGTGACGCCGCTGAACTTGGGCATCGAGACGCTGGGCGGCGTGACGACGGCGCTCATCACCTCAAACACCACCATCCCGACGCGCAAGAGCGAGACGTTCTCGACAGCGTCGGACAACCAGCCGTCGGTGGAGATTCACGTGCTCCAGGGCGACCGCCACATGGCCAGCGACAACCGCACCATCGGGCGCTTCCACCTGGACGGCATCCCGCCTGCCCCGCGTGGCATGCCACAGGTCGAGGTCACGTTCGACATCGACGCCAACGGCATCCTGAACGTCTCGGCCAAGGACAAGGCGACGGGCAAAGAGCAGTCGATCCGCATCGAAGCCTCCAGCGGCCTCACCGAGTCCGAGATCGAGAAGATGCGCGCCGACGCCAAGGCCAACGCCGATGCCGACGCCAAGCGCAAGGACGAAGCCGAGAAAGTCAACCAAGCCGACTCGCTCATCTACACATCCGAGAAGAACCTCAAGGACTACGGCGACAAGCTGCCGAGCGAGAAGCGGGCGAAGATCGAAGCCGGTCTGGAGCGCTTGAAGGAGGTGCACAAGGCGCGCAACTTCGACGAGTTGGAGTCGGCCCTTGAGCAGCTGAATACCGCATGGCAGGAAGCCGCCGAGGACATGTACAAAGCCCAGCAGGAGGCCCAGGCGCCTTCGGGCGACGGCGCCGCCCCTGACGACGCTGCCGAAGACGGCGTGCGCGATGCCGACTTCGAGGTCGTAGAGGACGACGACGCGAAGTAACTCGGTTTCGACCTACAACACAGGCAGCGCCTCAGCCGATGGGTTGGGGCGCTGCTGTTTTATACACCCTTTCGATACGTCTATGAATATCACCCCATCCGCCGTTTCTGAGCCAAGCACGGAGCCAGTCACGCCCGTGTACCCCGACTGGCTCGCGGTCAGCCCCAAGGAGGAGCAGCTAAACGCTGTCTTGATGCGCGGCGCCAGCGGCACGCTTAAAGCGCTGCTCGAACGCCTCGTAGCCGACGAGGAGATCCACCAGCTGCTCAGCTACGCCAACGCGGTCTCTATCCGCCGCCTGGGCTTCAACGACCACGGCCCCGTCCACGCACGCATCGTTACCTACAACGCGCTCAAAATCCTGAAGCTGTTGCGCAAGGGCGGCATCCGGTCGTCGCTGGAGATGGAGGAAATCGGGACGTACGAAGACGCGCAGGTTGGGATGGCGCTGGGCTGCTTCCTGCACGATGCCGGGATGGGCGTGGCGCGGCAAGCGCACGAGTGGTACGCGCTCACCCTGGCCGATGGCATCATCCAGCGGTTGCTGGCCGACTTGTATCCGTCAGGCGACCCGCGACGCGTGGTGCTGCGCGCCCTGGCGCACGAAGTCATCAGCGGTCACATGGGCAAGAACCGCGTGCACTCGGTAGAGGCGGGCGTGGTCATGGTGGCGGACGGCTCAGACATGAGCAAGGGGCGCTCGCGCATTCCCCAGCTCATCAGCCAGCATGCTTCTGTGGGCGATATGCACCGCTACTCGGCAAGCGCCATCTCGCGGGTCTACATCGAGGCCGGCGAAAACAAGCCTGTCCGTATCCGCGTCGTGATGGACAACGTCACGGGGCTGTTTCAGGTAGAAGAGGTAATGATGGGCAAGCTGAAGGCCTCGCCGATTATGAACTACGTGGAGCTCATGGCCATCGTGGGCGACGACCCTCCGCGGTTCTACCTGCGATAGCGTCGTAGGCTGCGGTCAACGCTGCGCCCACGGCGTGAGCGTGGCGTCTGTGGTCAGCGCCGTCAGTTGATCATCGCTGTTGACGCTGCCCATGTCCAGCAGCCCCCGTTCAAAGCCCTGCTTCAGAATCAGCACAGCAGCATCGCGGTAGCCTTTCTCCACAAACACGCGCGCCAACTGATAGTACGCCGCTGGCTCGTCGGGGTGGAGGTTGAGGGCAATGCGGGCGTACGACTCGGCACGCTCCAGTTGCTCCAGCCGAACCGCTATTGCGGAAAGCCGCACGTGGTAGATGGCGTCTTCGATGCTGTGCGCGGAAGCGCGGCGGAGCGCGGCCTCGGCTTGGTCGTTCTTGCCAAGCACGAGCGCCGATTCTGCCCAGAGCAGGTGCGCTTCGCCAGCCGTGGAATCCACGCGCGCCGCTTGCATCGCATCGGCGTACGCCGCCTCAGGCTGGCCCATCGCCAGCGACACCTTTGCTCGGAGGATGAGGGCCTGGACGTCGTCGGCTTGCTCGCGGAGGACCAGGTCTACGCGTGCCTTCACCTCGAGCAGGCCCACGCCACTCTCCCACGCCGTCTGAGCGCGCTGGAGCTGGATGGCTTGCGCCTGCGGACGCATCAGCGGGACGGGCACCTCTTGGGCCTGCGCACTTGGCGGCATACCCATCTGGGCGAATACAAGCAGCAGCGTGAGGGAAAGCGATAATAACGTTCGCGGCATAGTGGCGGAGTGAATCGCGGTGGTGTGCAGGCTGCTCCTCAAGAACTATTCCGCATGGAACACGCGCTGAGGACGGCGTTTTTTTGATGATTGCCTCGAAACGCGCCAGCGAGCCGTCGCTGGTTCTATACACCACTGCCCGCTCCATGATGCGCCATGATCTTCAGGCTGCCCTGCAGCAAGCCCTCCAAACGACGCGTTTGGGACGACGCGTCATATGGCACCGCCGCACGGACTCGACGAATACCCAAGCGCTCGATGCCGCCCGTCGCGGCGGCGCCCACGGCCTACTCGTCGTCGCCGATAGCCAATCGGAGGGGCGGGGGCGTTTTGCGCGGCGCTGGGAAGCGGCAGCGGGGCAAAACCTCCTCTTCTCC
>JBCCMF010000239.1:0-7539 GCA_039026435.1 Bacteroidota bacterium | reverse complement strand
GCAGTGCCCGCTTGGCCCCGCGCTCCTTGGCGAGAACCACGGCGCGCTCCACAGCAGCCACATCGCCCGAGATGACGACCTGGCCCGGCGAGTTGTAGTTGGCAGGCTGCACGAGGTCGGCCTCGCTGGCGGTGGCGTCGGCGCAGAGGGCTTCCACGTCGGCGTCAGCCATGCCGATGATGGCGGCCATTGTGCCTACGCGGTCGGTGCCCGCCTTGGCCATCAGCTCGCCACGCAGGCGGACGGCGCGCAGGCCATCGGCAAAGGTGACGGCACCAGCGGCGGCCAGGGCGCTGTATTCGCCGAGGCTGTGGCCCGCCGTCATCGCGGGCTGTGCGCCCCGCGCCTTGAGCACAGCCAAGGCAGCCATGCTGTGGGCGTAGAGCGCAGGCTGCGTGATGTCGGTTTGCTTGAGGGCCTCAACAGCGGCCTCAACGGACTCCTCGCCAGCGCCAAACATGAGCGCGGTGAGATCGAAGCCGAGCACGGCGTTGGCTTCGTCGAGCACGGCGCGGGCCTCGGGAAACGTCTCGTAGAGATCGGCGGCCATGCCTACGTGCTGCGAGCCCTGGCCGGGAAAGAGGAAAGCGTCCATCGGAAGGAGGAGGAGATCTAGGGGAGCAGCGCTCAGTCGGCGTCGCGCGGTTGGCCGTCGTAGGCCCACGTCAGGTAGCTAGCGCCCCAGGTGAGGCCGCCGCCGAAGGCCGTCAGCACCAGCTTGTCGCCTTTGCGCAGCTCGGGCTCCCAGTCGTAGAGGCAGAGCGGGATCGTGGCCGCCGTCGTGTTGCCATACCGCTCGATGTTGAGCATGACCTGGTCCTCGCGCAGCCCCATGCGCTGCCGTGTGGCGTCGATGATGCGCTTGTTGGCCTGGTGGGGCACGAGGTAGCGCACGTCGTCGCCCGTGAGGCTGTTGCGCTCCATGATTTCGGCGGCCACATCGGCCATACCTACCACGGCGTACTTGAACACGGTGCGGCCGTCCTGCTTGAGGGCGTGCATCTTGTTATCGACCGTCTCGTGCGACGCCGGATACAAACTGCCACCTGCGGGCATCAGCAGCGACTCCCACGGCTCGCCGTTGGTGTGCTCCACCGAGTCCACCACGCCGTGGTCTTCGCTCGGCTCCAAGAGTACGGCTCCAGCGCCGTCGCCGAAGAGGATGCAGGTGGTGCGGTCCGTGTAGTCCAAGATGGACGACATCTTGTCGGCACCGATGATGAGCACCTTCTTGTGCTTGCCGCTCTCGATGAACTGCGCGCCCGTGGTCAGTGCAAACAGGAAGCCGCTGCACGCCGCCGAGAGGTCGAAGGCCCACGCGTTCTTGGCCCCGATCTGCGCTTGCACCAGGCAGGCCGCGGCGGGAAACACCATGTCGGGCGTGACGGTGGCGCAGATGATGAGGTCGATCTCTTCAGGGCTGATCCCGCGCTTGTTGAGGATCTCTTGTGCCGCCTCCGCCGCCATGAACGACGTCGCCTTCTTGGGGTCCTTGAGGATGCGGCGCTCGCGGATGCCCGTGCGGGTGCGGATCCATTCGTCGTTGGTATCGACCAGCTTCTCCAAATCGAAGTTGGTCATGCGGTCCTCGGGGAGGTAGTGGCCTACGGCCGTAATGGCAGCACGTATCATGCAGTCAGCCAGGGTGCGCGAAACAAGCGGTGCACTGCGGAGCACACAGCACCACAGGACGGGGGATAGAGTGGTAAACTAGTCGCCTACTGTGCGACCATCACGGCGTTGCTGTGAATTCGGCGACCGCACTAGGCCGAGAATACGGCGGCGATCGATCCGGCCACGTCGCGACGGGCTACCTCGGCGCCAATCAGCACCAGCTCCTTGAACGCACGCGCCGACGAGCTGCCGTGGGCGATGAGCACGTTGCCGTTGACGCCCAGAAGCGGAGCCCCGCCCGTCTCCTCATAGTCGAAGTTACGGCTGACGCCTTTCATGACCTGCCCCACCAGTTGCATCTGCTCGGGCGTGTACTGCAAGCGCTTCATCTCACTGCCGAAGAGGTGCTTGATGAAGCCCGCCATGCTTTCGCCGAATTTGAGCATCACATTGCCTACAAAGCCGTCGCACACGACCACGTCGGCGCCGTGGTTGAAGACGTCGCGGCCCTCGATATTGCCGTTGAAGTTGAGGTCGGCTTCGGCCTGGAGCGCGTCGTAGGTCGCCTTCGCCAGCTCGTTGCCCTTTCCTGGCTCTTCACCAATGTTGAGGAGGCCGACCGCTGGGTTATCCGCACCGAGGATCCGCTCGGCATAGACACCGCCCATCTTGGCAAACTGCACGAGGTGTTCAGGCTTGCAGTCCACGTTGGTCCCCGCATCGAGCACCACACAGCGGCCATGCGTCGTGGGAAAGATCGTCACGACCGAGGGCCGTGAGACGCCCGGCACGCGGCCCAAGATGAACAGCGATGCGGCCATCACGGCCCCGGTGTTGCCCGCGCTCACGAACGCATCCGCCTGCCCGGCCTTGTGCGCGCCGATGCCGATATGGACGGAGGACTTCCGCTTCTTCTTCACCGCCGCCGTCGGCGACTCATCCATGCCGATGACCTCCGGCGCCTCCACCACGCGCAGTGCGGGCGAGGCCACACCCAGGCGTTCGACCTCAGCCTTCAGCCGCTCTGACTGTCCCACCAAGAGCACGACGAGGTCATCGCTCTCGACAAGGGCAAGGGCGCTCCCCTCAACGGCGGCGGCGGGGGCATGGTCGCCTCCCATAGCATCGATGGCAACACGAATAGGCATAGCAATAGAGAAAGAATGGATGGAGCGCTGAAGTGTGCGCAAGGTACGGATACACCACGTCCCCGATGCAGCCGCTGCGTTGTGCGGATGGATCGAGGACGTAACAAAATGTGCCGCGCTCCGATGCGATGATGGGCGCCTAGGACTCGGAACGCTCTATCACCTGGCGACCCCGGTACGTGCCACAGGTGGGGCATGCCCGGTGGAGCATCTTGGTGGTGCCGCAGGTGGGGCACTCCATCATCTGAGGCGCCTTGAGGCGGTTGTAGTAGACCGCGCGGCGTTGCGAACGGCGTGCTTTCGAGGTTTTACGCTTCGGATGGGCCATGACTCAGTCCGGTTTTATGCAATACAATGTGTATGGTGTCGTGCAGGGTGTGCTTACTCGGAACGCAGCTGGCGCAGTGCTTCCCAGCGGGGGTCGATGGCGTCATCGCCTCCTCCAAACTGGGTGGGCACTTCCATCGCTTCGGCCTCGGGCGAGATACGGCGTGTGGGCAAGGCCAGCACCAGCGTGTCGCGCACTTCTTGCGTCAGGTCGAGTTCGGTTTCGCCAGCGGGGAGCACGCGCATCGCATCGTCTTCGTCCGCACGGTCGGCAGAACCGAAGAAGTGCGGCGGGGCGAAGTAGACCTTGTAGATCCCTTCCACGTCCTGCTCGAACGGTTCGAGCGTGCGGTCGCACTCCAGCGTTGCAGTCGCTGCGGCCTCGATAGACACCAAGACGCGATCTTCCATCCGGTCCAGCTCCAGGTTCACCTCGATGTCTCGGAACGCATCCGGGTCCAACTCCAGGGCTTCGGCTTTGGGGTAGAGGGCCAACGTGTGCCGACCCAGGGGGAGCGGAGAAATATCAATGCTCAGCATGGAGAAACCTCACTCGCGATATACAAAGAGCAAGCTACATCATGCGGCCTGTAGCGGCCCTGCGACGCCACCGCAAGCACGGAACGGCGCAGGCCAGCTAAATTACGTCTATCACTGCCCGTGAACAACATGAATGGCGGCTCAAAACACCGAATACCGCATGAAGATACCAGATTTCCGACGCGGAGCGCATCTCCAAAAACTGGACGTGGCTTTCTGTGAAAACGTGCGTGATCGGCTTGACGTTCGGCGCCCGAGTGTGTACCATGCTGACGCCTATGTTAGGAAATCGTTATGGCCTTCTGCGACCCCATCGCGAGGGCATGGACTGGGAAAACCGGGCGGCTGCGCTCCGGTTTTTCGTCGTCTTATAGCGGCTCATTGTGCCTGCCTCCAGAACGCATGCGCCGACCTGGGCACCATGCTGACAACCGGACCTGGGGCGCCCTACGCGCTCCCCCAGGTCGCCAGTATCTGGTCGATTTGCCATCAATCTACCGCCTGCAAACCCTTTCATAACAACAGCTTACGACGCCCTTCTCTTCATGCCAACCACACCTTACGGGTCGTTCAACGCCTGTGCATACCTCGATACTGTGTGTGTGACACCCGCTCGCGCGCATGCGGTTGGGAAGTGGGAGATGAGCCTGTTTTGCGGAAAGACATTGCAAACGGGAAGCGCCAAATTGATCGCACAGCCCGTGCGGTGGCTACGCCCGACCGCCCCACCACCCTGCCCTCGCTAAACGCCCTTGAGAAGACCCTCTCACCGCGGCACTCGCCCAAGCCGCTGTGGGGCCGTTGATTTTATATATTTGGTATGCAGCAAACGCCCGAAGCGGTCTGGAACGCCTGCCTCGACATCATCCGAGACAACATCAGCCGGCAGAGCTACAAAACGTGGTTTGAGCCGCTGCGGGCGGTGAGCTTGGAGCAGGAAGCGGGGCTGGCGAAGCTGACGGTACAGCTCCCCAGCCGCTTCTACTACGAGTGGTTGGAGGAGCACTACTTTGGACTGCTGCGCAAGACCATCACGAAGGTACTTGGCGCCCAAGGGCGGCTGTTCTACGATATCGTCATTGAGCAGGAGGACAGCGAGAGCGGGTACGCAGGATCGTCGATGCAGCTCCCGGCCCGCCAGCCTACTCCTCCGGCTAGCCAAGGCGTTACGAGCGCCGCGCCGCGCGCCTACCCATCGGGCAACCGTCCGGGCGCCCCCTCGCCAAGCGGTGGGCGCCCGCGCAGAGCGACGCAGCCTGCCAGCTCACCCGAGCTCCCCGTAGCCAACCCGTTTGCCATTCCGGGCATCCAGCGCGCCCCCATCGACAGCGGGCTCAACCCAACGTACACGTTTGACCGCTTCATCGAGGGCGACTGCAACCGCTTGGCGCGCAGCGCGGCGCTGGCCATCGCGCAGCAGCCGGGAGCCACCAGCTTCAACCCGTTCTTGATCTACGGCGGCGTGGGCTTGGGCAAGACGCACGTCATCCAGGCCATCGGCAACTACGCCAAGGCGCAGCGCAACGTGCAGAACGTGCTCTACGTCTCCAGCGAGCGCTTCACGACCGAGTTTGTGCAAGCCATCCAGAACCACCGCGTCAGCGAGTTCTCGATGTTCTACCGCCAGATCGACCTGCTGATTGTGGACGACGTGCAGTTCTTCGGCGGCAAGGAGAAGACGCAGGAGGAGTTCTTCCACATCTTCAACACCCTCCACCAGTCAGGCAAGCAGATTGTCCTGTCCTCCGACCGTCCGCCGAAGGAGATCCCAGGCATTGAGGAGCGGCTGATGTCGCGCTTCCAGTGGGGCCTCACCGCCGATGTGCAGGCGCCCGAGTTGGAGACGCGCATCGCCATCCTGAACCGCAAAGCCGAGGACGATGGCCTAGCGGAAGCCATCCCGCCGGAGGTGGTCGAGTTCATCGCGTACAACGTCAAGAGCAACATCCGCGAGCTGGAAGGCGCACTGATCCGTTTGGTCGCTAACTCGACGTTCCAGAAGCGGGAGATCGATTTGGGCCTCGCCAAAGAGGTGCTGCGCGACCTGATCAAGGACTCCCGCGTGAACCTCACCATCGAAGAGATTCAGCGGCTGGTGTGCGAGTACTTCAACATCCCCGAAGACCTCGTCCGCGCCAAGACGCGCAAGCGTGAAGTGGTGCAGGCCCGTCAGGTGGCCATGTACTTCTCGAAGCAACTCACGCAGCACTCGCTCAAGACCATCGGGCTGCACTTTGGCGGACGCGACCACTCGACGGTGATCCACGCTAACCAAAGCGTAGAGAATCAGATTGAGACGGCGCCCAAGTTCAGCGATATGGTCAACGAGATCAGCCGCATCATCGAGATGCGCAGCCGGTAGGGCAAACGCCCCAGAATCGCTTAAAACCTGAACTTGCGGCTCAGAAAGGGGTTACGTACGTCTCACCCGTGCTTCCGAGGCATAGTCCTTGCGCAGAGGATGCGCACACTCCTGACCTTGCCTTTCGTCTAAGTCTACACATGCCATGAAATTCTCAGCATCCAGTGCCGCGCTGCTCAAAGCGCTCACGACCGTCAGCGGCGCCGTGCCGTCGAAGAGCACCTTGCCGATCTTGGAATGCATCCTGTTCGAACAGGACGAGGATGGCCTCCGCCTCAGCGCGACCGACCTGGAGATCTCGATCATCCAGACGGTGACGGTACAGTTTGAGCTGAACGGCTCGGTGGGCAAGAGCCGCGTGGCGGTGCCTGCCAAGCGCCTGATCGACACGCTCCGCGCGCTGCCGGACCTGCCCGTGCAGTTCATGGCCGATGAGGCGTTCAACGTGACGCTCCGCACCGACCAAGGCCAGTACAAGATGGTGGGCCACGACGGCGCCGACTACCCCGCGCTGCCCGAGGTGAGCGACACCGCCGTCTTGGAGGCCGACGCCGAGGTGCTGCGCCGCGCCATCGGCAAGACGAGCTTTGCCGTGAGCAAGGACGCGCTTCGCCCCGCGATGATGGGCATCTACTTCCAGATCAACGCCGACGAGGGCCGTACCGTGGCTACCGATGGCCACCGCTTGGTGCGCCTGAAGCTGACAGCGCTCAAGAATGCTGCGCCGATGAACTTCATCGTGCCCGAGAAGGCGCTCTCGCTGGCCAGCAAGGTCCTTGGCGGCGAAGACACGGCCACCATCGCCGTGGACAGCGGCTACGTGCGCTTTACGGCAGGCGCCTCGGAGGTGCTGGCCCGCCTCATCGACGAAGCCTACCCGAACTATGAGGCCGTCATCCCCGTCGAGAACGAGAAGCGGCTGGCCGTCAACCGTGTCGCGATGCTCAACGCCGTCAAGCGCGTGGGCCTCTACTCCTCCAGCATGACCAACCAGATCCGCCTCGCCGTGGAGCCGAACAAGGTGGAGATCTCCGCCGAAGACATCGAGCGCTCCAGCAAGGCGCACGAGACCGTGCTCTGCGACTACGACAGCGAGCCGATGGTGATTGGCTTCAACGCCGTCTACCTCACCGAAGTCCTCAGTAACATCGACGCCGACGATGTCGTCTTCGAGTTCAGCTCGCCCAACCGCGCGGGCGTGGTCACGCCGCAAGAGCAAGGCGACGGCGAAGACCTGCTGATGCTCATCATGCCCGTCATGCTGAACACGTACGCCTAGCGCACGTCAAGAATCGGAGGAGTCGGCTACGTTGGATTGTGCGTGGCGAAAATCCCACCTATCTTTGTAAGTCTGTACACACCTGTAGACCATCGACTTGACCGATAGATCGCTATGAAACCGGGCATCCATCCTGATTACCACATCGTCAACGTGCGTCTTGCCAACGGCGAGACGGTCCAGATGCGCTCGACGATGAAGGGCGACAGCTACACCTCGGATGTGGACTCGACCAACCACCCGTTCTACACGGGCCGCCGCCAGTACGT
>JBCCMF010000238.1:0-7606 GCA_039026435.1 Bacteroidota bacterium | reverse complement strand
GGACCGCTTCCGTGACGTTTTGGGGATCAACACGGCAGATACGTCTTGGTCTTCAAGTCGTGCAAAAGGGCTCTGTCGAAAACAATGCATTTCGGCTATGCATCACATCTCGCCACATCAAGAAGTCGCATAGCTGACGCATTTGTACTATCGGCACCAGGCCTAGCGTGTGCATGTTGGCGGTCTTCGCTCTCCTCAGACGGTGCTGCTATGCTCACGCTCTCCGATCTCGTCAAAGTCTATCCGGGCCCGGTCACGGCGCTGCACGGCCTCGACCTCACCATCCCCACAGGCATGTTTGGGCTGCTTGGCCCGAACGGCGCGGGCAAGACGACGCTGATGCGTATTCTCTCGGGGCTCCTCGAACCCACGTCGGGGCAGGTCCGGCTGGGCGATGTGGATGTACTGGCGGACCGCACGTACCTGTGGAAGCGGCTGGGCTACCTGCCGCAGTACTTCGGCTTCTACCCGAACCTGACGGGCGAGGCGATGCTGCTGCACCTGCTGCGGCTCAAGGGCGTGGAGGCGCCGGGCGGGCTCAAAGCGCTGTGCGCCGAGCTGCTGGAGCGTGTCAACCTGACGTTTGCGGCGAAGCGCAAGGTGAAGGGTTACTCAGGCGGCATGCGGCAGCGGCTGGGCATTGCGCAGGCCATCGCGGGCAACCCGGAGCTGATCATCGTGGATGAGCCGACGGCGGGACTCGATCCCGAGGAGCGCATCCGGTTCTACCGCTTGCTTGGCGAGCTGGCCGAGGACCGCACGGTGCTGCTCTCGACGCACATCGTGGAGGACGTGGCGGTACTGTGCCCGCACTTTGCCGTCATCCGCAAGGGCCGCCTGCTCACCGTGACCACGCCCACCGAGGCGCGGGCAGCGCTCGACGGCGCGATGTACGAAGGCGCCGCCTCACAGGCCGAGTTGACGACGCTGGAGCAGTTCGGGCAGGTGACGCAGGCTTACCTCGTGGAGGGCCGCAACCTGATCCGCCTGCACGTCCCCGACGGTACGCCGCCTGACGGCTTCGTCGCCACCAAGCCGACGCTGGAGGACGCGTACCTCGTGCTGCAGCACCGTGCCGAGATGGGCACGGCCGCGCTGCCAACTGTGGGGGGTGCAGCATGAGTCGCACACGCCTCTGGACGATTGCGCAGCACGAGTTCCGGCGCCACCTGCTGAGCCCCGTGCTCTGGGTACTGCTGGTGCTCATCGCAGTGCTCACCGCCTCGCTCAACCCCACCACCATGATCCCGTCCGATGCGACGGCGGTGGGTGGCGTGCGCGCCTTCGCCAACTCGCCGTACGCGCTGGGGCAGTTCTTCGCGCTGACGGGGCTGTTCTGCTACCCATTCTTCGCCGCCATCCTCGCGGGCTTCTCCGTCATCCGCGACGACGAGGCCCGCGTGACGGAGGTGCTACACAGCACACCCTTGACGCCTGCCGAGTACGTCCTCGGCAAGTTTTTGGGCGTCGTGCTCGTGCTGCTCGTGGCGATGGCGCTGCACCTGGGGGCGTCGATGTTCATTATCGAGGCGCTGCCGGGCTCGGGCTTGGCACGCGGACCGTTTGCGCTGGGCCACTACATCGGGCCGTTCCTGCTGTTCGCGCTCCCGGGCATCCTGCTATGCGCCGCGCTAGCGTTCGCGGCGGGCGAGTACACGCGCAAGGCGATGGCCGTGTATGCCGTGCCCATCGTCTATTTCATGGGCGTGATCGGGTTCATGTGGATGTGGAACCCGCCGGGGCTGCCCGATGCCATCAACCAGGTGCTGATGCTGCTCGATCCCTCGTCGTTGCGGTGGCAGCGGCAGACGTTCTTCATGGTGGACCGCGGCGTGGCGTTCTACAACACCGCGCCGCTGGAGCTGAGCGGGACGCTGGTGCTCAACCGTGCGCTCGTGCTCGGCCTGACGGCAGGGGCCGTGGCCTACGCCGTACGGCACTACCGCGAGACGCTGGGCGGTGAGCGGGCAAAGTCGACCAAGGGCGCCAAGCCTGCCACCAGCGGCGTGTCGGCTGCGACGTTGCTGCACGGGCAGCCGCTGCGCAGCCTTGGCATGGTCAGCGCGGCCCCCGGTTGGTTTAGCAGCATGTGGACCATCGCCCGGGCCGAGATGCGCGAGTTGCGCGGTCAGCCCGTCCTCTACCTCCTACTGCTGTTTTGCGGCTACACCGTGCTGGAGTTCGGCACCGTCGGCGGATCGGTGTTGGGCGCGGCGGTGGTGCTCACGGGCGGACGCGTGGCCGTGCAGGCCATCATCGTGCTGACGATCCTGCTGAGCTTGGTCCTGGTGTTCTACACCGTGGAGACGCTGCACCGCGAGCGGACGACGCGCACCGAGGCGATCCTGTTTGCGCTGCCGTTCCGCACGAGCGCCTTCCTCGTGGGCAAGGCCGTGGCGAACGCCGCCGTGGTCACACTGATGCTGGTGCTGTGCATGGCGCTGGCGATAGTGCGCCTGCTTACGCAGCCCGTCGGCAGTGCCGATCTGGGCGCGCTGGTGTTCGTCTGGAGCGTCGTGCTCTTCCCGACGTTCCTGGTGTGGAGCGCGTTCATGACGATGGTGGCGGCAAGCACGCGGAGCCGCTACGTGGCGTACGTGCTGGGCTTGCTCGCGCTGGTATGGACAGGCTACCTGTTCCAGAGCGGCAGCATGACGTGGGTGACCAACTGGCCGCTGTGGGGCGCGCTGATGTGGAGCGACATGGGCGCCTTCGCACTCAACGGCACGCCGCTGCTCCTCAACCGCCTGCTGATGCTGGCGCTGGCCGTGCTGTTTTTCGCCATCGCCCACCGCGCCTTTGTCCGCACCGAGCGCGACGCCACCGCCACCGTGCATCGGCTGGCGCCCAGGCAGATCGCACGGACGCTCGTGCGCGTGGCGCCGTTTGCGCTGGCACCCCTGCTCCTCGGCGGATACCTCGGCTACGAGATCGACCGGGGCTTCCAGGGCGAGGCGGCCCAGGCGGAGGCCAAAGCCTACTGGCGGCACAACGTGGCGACATGGAAAGACGCGCCGATACCCACCATCGCGGCGCTCGACCTCAACCTCGACCTGTACCCCAACGAGCGTCGCTTCGAGGCCGATGGCTCGTACACGCTCGTCAACCGCACCGCCGACACGCTCGCGCAGCTGCCGATGACCGTCGGGCTGTCGTTCGGCGAAGTAGCGTGGACACTGGAGGGCAACACTGTGGAAGCCGAAGATCGGCATGGCTTGCACCTCCTGACGCTCCCTGCACCGCTGAATCCTGGCGATAGCCTCGCTGTGGGCTTCGCGTATGCGGCGAGCTACCCCAACGGCTTCACGCGCAATGGCGGCGGCAGCGACCACTTCATCTTACCCTCGGGCGTGCTGCTCTCCACGTTTCGCGGCGAGTTTCTGCCGATGGTTGGCTTCGACGCCCGACGCGGCCTGGACCGCGACAACCGCCCTGAGCCTGCGGCCTATCCCGACGACTTCTGGCAAGCCACGCTTCCGCCCGCGGGCGACCTCATCCCCTACGACGCCCGCGTGACCGTCAGCGCGCCGAGCGACTTCACGGTGACCTCGGTGGGCACCTCCACGGGCACGCGCACAGACGGCGACCGCACGACGGTGACGTGGCAGACGGATCACCCGGTGACGGTGGTGAACGTGATGGCAGGGTACTGGGCGATGGCGGAGCGGGGCACGAACGCGGTGTACTACCACCCTGAGCACGACTTCAACGTGGACGACCTGCTGCTGGCGATGGAGGAGGCGCGCGCGCACTACAGCCAGTGGTTCGCGCCGTACCCGTGGCAGACGCTCCGCATCAACGAGTACCCCAACATCAACCCCGGCGCCACGGCGTTCCCGACAAACATCAGCTTCTCAGAGGGCGCGGGCTTCCTCACGCGGCCCAACCAGCGCTCGGCGGCGGCATTTACGGTAGCTGCGCACGAGGTGGCACACCAGTGGTGGGGGCACTTGCTGCGTCCCGCCGAAGGACCAGGCACCGATGTGCTGATTGAGGGCGCTGCGCACTACGCCACGCTGCGACTGCGGGAAGAGGTGTTCGGCTTGCGCAGCCGCATCGACTTTGCGCGGACGCTGGAGCAGGGCTATGCCTCCAGTCGCTTGGTCGATGGCGAGCCGTCGCTGATGCAGGTGGTGGAGGACGGACGACGCAGCACGACCGCTGTGTTTTACAACCGCGGCCCGTGGGCGCTGTGGATGCTCCAGGGCCACCTCGGTACTGCCGCGATGGACGATGGCCTCCGCGCCTTCTTCGCCCGCTACAGCGCGCCCGCCGACGGCGACCACGCCACCCTCCATGACCTCCTCGCCACCCTCCGCCCGTTCGCGCCCGACCCTACCGCCTACCAGACGTTCATCGACCAGTGGTTCTACGACACCGTCGTGCCCGAGTATCAAATCTCCGATGCGCAAATCATGCCCGCAGGCGACGGCTGGCAGGTGACAGCGACCATCGAGAATGTGGGCACAGGCACCACGTGGATCGAGGTGGCCGCCGCGCAAGGCGAGCGCTTCGACGGCGCCGGGATCCACGCCGACTACCGCGATGTCCGGACGCGCCTCTGCCTCGCGCCCAACCAGCCGCAAACTCTCACATGGACCGCCGAATTCGAGCCCGACCGCCTCGTGCTAGACCCCGACGCGCTGGTCCTGCAACTCAACCGCGACCGCGCTGCCGTGCGCTTCTGACGCGTTCAGCCTTTGCCATCGGGCAGCGCATGGGAAGCCATGTACGCCGTCTCGTACTGCTCCAGGTGCTCGGCGATGACCGCCAGCGTGCGCCGCGCCGTCTTCACATCCTCGCAGATACCAGCCACGGCTCGGCGCTCCACCTGATCGCGGGAGAACGACGCATCGCCCGCCAACAGCGCCCACTGGTCGGCGTGGCGAATGAGCACGGACTGGTGGCCACGCGTGTGGCCAGGTGTGGGAACGAGGCGGACGGCGCCGTCGGTGGTGAGGGCGTGGCTCTCGGCGAAGGCACCAAACGGTCCGTCGCCGTACGTGACAGGTGTGGGCTGGAAGAACGACGGCCAGCGGCAGGGCACCGCGCCTGCAGGCGTTTGCGTGGCTTCGGCCTCGGAAGTAAGAAACGTGGCGTTGGAAAAGTGTTTGAGCCCGCCTGCATGGTCAGAGTGGAGGTGCGTGAGCGCGACCGTGCGGATTTCTTCGGCAGGGATGCCGAGTGCGTTCAGCTGCGCATCGACTTCCACATCGCGCTGAACGTCGAAGCGAAGCAGCCACTCGTACACGAAGCGCGTGGCGGCATCGCAAGCGAAGTAGTCTGGCTCCGCCACCTGCGCCGTCTCGCCCGTGTCCACCATGATGGCGCCCTCGGGATGCTCAATGAGCCAGCACGTGATGGGCAGCCACGGCGTCCACCGAGGATCGAGCGCGATGGCAGGCAGCCGCAGCGGCGCGAGGCCACCGTACTCCCGGTGCGTGGCTTTCACGGCTACGGCGCCCGTCTGCAACGGCGTAATTCGGGTCGGACCGAGCGTCAAGGTAGCCTCATGAAACGGGGAAGCGGGCGGTTTGGGCGCGTTCACGTAAGATAGCGCACCGCACCCCGCGATGGCGGCACCAGACGCCACAACGCCCGAGAGTTGAACAAAACGCCGTCGTGTCATGGCCTTCCGGGTGCTTCGGGTTGTGCTTCGGCCAGTGCGCGCAGTTGCTCCATCGCGACGGGCAGTGCCTTGCGGAACTGCGGCCCCAGCCGGCGGGCCAGCGCCCGACCGCCCAGCCCAGAGAAGGTGACGGTGTGCGTGAAGGTAACGCGCCCGTCATCGGTCCGCCCCAGCACGCGCCGAACGCGGAGCCAGCCGAGCGGCAGCCGTGTGGCCAACGTATACGCTTCCCCAGGCTCCACGTCTTCGATGACAAAGCGCGCCGAGGGTCCCGCGAGCGGATCCAAGCTGCCTTCGGCACCCTCGCGAAAGACGCCCTCCAGCGTGGCTGCCTTCAGCTCCTGATCCCACGCAGGCCACTCCGCCACGTTGGTCCACAACGCCCAGACCGACGCAGCGCTCGCCGAGGTGGCCAGCGTGTACGTGAAGTTGCGGTTTGAGCCCTCCGCGATGGGTCCCGCATTGTCTGGCGGTGGGGACGTGGCGGCACACCCCACAAGGATCGAGCACAAGGCCGTGAGTAATAGTAGGACAATGAGGTCTGACATCGGTGCGAGGACCCTTAGCTAGTGTGGACCTCAACGTAGCCCCTTGCCCACGCACTGCGCCTTCACATCGGGTAATTAATCGCCGTGCGTAATGGTGTTATTGAGGCCCGAACCCGACTGAGCGACTGCGGCGTCATGCCCAGGTAGGAGGCCACGTACCGTAGGGGCACGTTCTGTAGGATGTCCGGGTAGCGTGCGGCGAACGTCTCGTAGCGTGCTCGGGCCGAGAGATAGCGCGCTTCGTCGAGCGTCTCGTCCAGGTAGGCGTAGACGGCGCGCACGTACGCCTGCCTAAAGGCATTCCACGGCGGACATGCCGCGACGAGGGCGTCGTTCGCTTCCGTGTCTAGGCGCCGTACCTGCCCTCGGGTCAGCACCTGCAACCCCTCGCGGGCCGGGCGCCCCGAGGCGAAGCTGGGCGCGATGGTGAAGAGAATGCCCGGGATGATAAAGTGGCGCGTGAGGTCCTCGGCGTCACGCTCGGCATAGAAGCGGCCATACCCCCGGTCCATGAAATAGAGGCTGCGGCACGTCCGGCCTGGCGCCAGCAGGATGCGCCCCGGGGCACACGGCATTGGCGTACCCCACGCTGCCACGATCTGCGCAGCTTGATCGTCCGTCAACGTGACGTAGCGCCGAACAAGAGCGATGAGCGGGTCCTCGGCCACGTGTTCTGGTCCAGTTGATCTAGGGCAGATACTTGCAGTCAGGATACCAAGTGCCGGAGGCTTTGAGCAACGCACGCATGGGAAAATGGGGTACCGAGCAGTGGCTCACTGACCGAGCAGTGGACCATGCGGCATCTGTCGCGCGGCCGAACGCTGTGTTGACGTGGGTGACGGCCCATCATTGCCCCACGTCACGCCGAAGCCCGTCGATCCACCATCGTTATCGGAGTGCTGCGTGATGCCATGCAGCGCTGTCAAGCTCGTGTCGGTGTACACAACATATGTGATTGTGTCATCTTTGACCACACCGAACATGACCTCTTCGTCTGCCGAGGCCATTAGGTTCTCTGCCAAGCGCTTGACCTCCTCGGATGACCTGTCCTGCATAGCCCTGAGCAGGGCTGTGCGCTTGCCTGGCCCCTGGCGATACATCCGCTGTGCCTCGGTCCGCCAGAAGCTCAGGCACGATGTGGCGAGCGGGACATGCTGGTGCGCATCCAGCAAATCGAGAAACAGGTCGCCCTCGGCCGCAGTGAGTCGCTGACGTTTACAGAGGCGGTAGAACTGGTAGACGTCGTCGTTCATGGTTTTAGGGCGTGTGGAGTCACGCTTATTACCTGTGACCAAGTGCTGGGTTACATTGACGGTGCCATCGGATTTCGGACCTCACCCTGTCCCTCTCCTCCCTTGGAGAGGGGACGCGTTGGGAAGCCTCCCAGATAAAGGAAAGTGCGTGCGCTTCGTTGAGCTATCCAAGCCAT